>CALERA010000339.1 GCA_937908275.1 uncultured Desulfarculaceae bacterium
GCCCCTTTTTCGCCGCCTCGGACCTCCTGGTGGGCGAGACCACCTGCGACGGCAAAAAGAAGATGTTCGAGCTGATGGGCCGGCTCAAGCCGATGCTGGTGATGCACCTGCCCTATGGCCAGGGGCCGGAGCACCTGGAGTTCTGGCTGGCCTCCCTGCGCGGGCTCCAGGCCTTCGTGGAACAGCACACCGGCCGCCGGGTCACGGACCAGGCCCTGGGGGCGGAGATCGCCCTGTCCAACCAGTTGCGCGGCCGCCTGCTGGACCTGGCCGCCACCAGCGCCGAGGAGCGGCCCCTGCTCACCGGCCGCCAGATGACCACCGTCCTGGAGGCCCGCAACTTCACCGTGGACCAGGCCGCCTACCTGGCCGACCTGGAGACCCTGCTCCGGGAGCTGGACCAGCGCCGGGCGGCGGGCGTCTTCGCCGCCCCGGCCGGCGCGCCCCGGGTCCTGCTCACCGGCTGCCCGGTGGGCAAGGGCTCGGACAAGGTCCTGCGCCTGCTGGAGGAATGCGGCGCGGTGGTGGTGGCCCAGGAGAACTGCACCAACCTCAAGCCCCTGCACCAGGCCATCGACACCCAGGGCGACCCCCTGATCGCCCTGGCCCGGCGCTACCTGGCCACCCCCTGCTCCTGCCTGACCCCCAACCCCGGGCGCCTGGCCCTGCTGGATCGCCTGATCGCCCAGTGCCGGGCCCAGGCGGTGGTGGACCTGACCTGGCACGCCTGCCACGCCTACAACGTGGAGGCCACCGTTTTGCGCCAGCACCTGCAAGCCGGCGCGGGCCTGCCCTTCCTGCACATCGACACCGACTACTCCGACAGCGACAGCGAGCCGCTGCGCACCCGCTTGGAAGCTTTTCTGGAAATGCTGCGCTGAGGCCCCGCCGGGCCTCGGCCAGGCCGGATGCGACCCGCCAACCTCACCCCTCACGCCTGGAGATGATCATGCGCAAAGTCCTGCTCCCGCTCCTGCTGGCCGTCCTGGGCCTGGCCATCGCGCCGGCCGCCGGGGCCGCCGAGCTGCCGGTGCTCAAGGTGGGCTATGTCTTCACCACCCACCACACCCCCCTGATCGTGGCCGCCACCAAGGGCGAGGCCTTCAAGGACCAGGGCGTCTATCTGCGCCAGGTGGCCCCCAAGGAGCGCTACGAGCTGATGAGCGGCGACCAGCCGGTGGCCATCCTGGACCTGGTGGTGGCCAAGAGCGGCTCGGAGACCGCCACCCTCTTCGCCCAGAAGCACATGGACCTGGCCCTGGCCTCGGTGACCGCCATCATGGCCGGGGTGGACAAGGGCACCCCCATCAAGGTGCTGTGCCCGATGCAGACCGAGGGCATGGCCATGGTGGTGGCCAAGGACAGCCCCCTGACCGGCTGGGACGCCTTCGTGGCCAAGGCCCAGGCGGCCAAGGAGCCGCTGAAGGTGGGCTACCACTCCCCCACCAGCGCGCCCAAGATCGTGCTGGAGGGCGCCCTGCGCCAGGCCGGCCTGCGGGTGACCGAAAACCCCAACGACGCGAGAGCTCAGGTGCTGCTGGCCGACCTCAAAGGCACCGCCAACCTGATCCCGGCCCTGGTCAGCAACCAGGTGGAGGCGGTGGTGGGACCCTCGCCCTTCCCGGAGGTGGCGGTGGTGCGCGGCGCGGGCAAGATCCTGGTGGACCTGCGCGACCTGCCCCCGGCCGGCCACTGGCATGACTTCCCCTGCTGCGTCACCGCCGCCAGCGAGGAGAGCATCGCCCAGCATCCCGAGGCGGTGGGCAAGTTCGTGGAGCTGATCTCCAGGACCAACACCTGGTGCACCGCCCACAAGGCCGAGGGCGGCGAGATCACCGCGGCCTGGATCGGCATCCCGGCCGAGGCGGGCCGGGCCTCGACCATGGTCTTCCTGCCCCAGTTCAACGAGAGCTGGCTGCGCGGGGCCGGGGAGTACATGGACATCCTCAACCAGATGGGCAACTTCAAGGGCCGTCTCAAGGGCAAGAGCCTGGCCGAGGTCCAGGCGGTGCTGATCGACGACCGCTTCCTGGCCCAGGCCAAATAAGGGAACCCACCCGGCATGAGAAGTCTCGTGACCCGGCTGATTCTCCCGCTCCTGGTCCCGGCGGCCTTCCTGGCGGTCTGGGCCTGGCTGGCGGGGCGCATTGACAACGAGATCATCCTTCCCGGAATCGACCAGGTCGCGGGGCTTCTCCTGCACCCCGGCCAGGGGCTCATCTCCATGGGCTCCCTGGGGCTGAACGTGGCGGTCAGCCTAGTGCGGGTCCTGGCCGGCTACGCCCTGGCGGTGCTGATCGCGGTGCCCCTGGGGGTGGCCATGGGCTACTACGCCCGGCTCAACCGCCTGTTCAACGGCTTCCTGGGGCTCTTCCGCCCCATCCCGCCCCTGGCCTGGGTGCCCCTGGTCCTGGCCTGGTTCGGGGTCTCCAGCCTGGCCAATGTGCTGGGGGTGCAGCGCGGCGAGCTCTACCAGCACCTCAACAACCTCAAGCTCTCGATGATCTTCATTATTTTCATCGGGGCCTTCTACCCGGTGCTGACCAGCGCCATCCATGGGGTGGCCGGGGTGCGGCGCACCCTGATCGACTCGGCCCGGGTCCTGGGCGGTGGCGAGCTGGACATCTTCTGGAAGATCCTCTTGCCGGCCGCGGCCCCGGCCATCGTCAACGGCATGCGCATCGGCCTGGGCGTGGCCTGGATGTGCCTGGTCTCGGCCGAGATGCTGCCCGGCAGCCTCTCGGGCGTGGGCTACCTGATCACCCACGCCTACACCGTGGCCCGCACCGACATCGTCATCGCCGGCATGATCGGCATCGGGGCCATCGGCGCGCTGCTGGACGCCGTTTTCCGCCTGGTGGAGCGCCGCAAGTTCGCCTGGCAGGGGCTGACCCGATGAGCGGGCCGGTGCTGCGCCTGGAGAACCTGGGCAAGACCTTCGCCACCCAGCGGGGCGGCGAGGTGGTGGCGGTCTCCGGGGTCAGCCTGGAGGTGGAGGAGAACGACTTCATCTGTCTGGTGGGGCCGTCCGGTTGTGGCAAGTCCACCCTGCTGCGCATCGTGGCCGGCCTGGAGCGGGCCAGCGCCGGGCGGGTGATCTACCGCGACGCGCCGCTCACCCGCCCCCAGCGCGAAGTGGGCATGGTTTTTCAGGAATACTCCCTGCTGCCCTGGCGCAACGTGCTGGACAACGTGGCCCTGGGCCCGGAGTTCGCCGGGGTGTCGGCCCGGGAGCGCCGGGAAATGGCCCTGAAGCGCCTGCGCCAGGTGGGCCTGGACCCCTTTGCCAAGGCCATGCCCCACGAGCTTTCCGGCGGCATGCGCCAGCGGGTGGCCATCGCCCGGGCCCTGGCCAACGATCCGGACCTGCTGCTGATGGACGAGCCCTTTGGCGCCCTGGACGCCCACACCCGCATCCTGCTCCAGCGCGAGCTGCTGCGCCTGTGGGAGATGCGGCGCAAGACCATCCTGTTCGTGACCCACAGCGTGGACGAGGCGGTCTACCTGGCCGACCGCATCGTGGTGATGTCGGCCCGGCCCGGGCGCGTCACCGAGATCCTGCCGGTGGAGATGCCGCGCCCCCGGGGCCGCGACAATCCCGACTTCGGCCGGCTCACGGCCCGCATCCTGGACATGTTGGAGGAAACCAGCTGACGGCCGGCCGCCGCGTCCCCGGCCTGAGCCGGCGGGGGCAGGAGGACCCAGGGAATCGGTATGGGGCAGCCTCCCGGGCGGGGACCCGACGGTCGCCGCTGACGCGGCGACTACCCCCCGCCTCTCGGCCCCGCCAGGGACGACCTTGGCCGATGCCCTGGGTCCTGAGACAAGTTATCGCGAAGCGAAACTATCCATCCCTGGAAGAACCAAGCCGGCGGGTTTTTGCGCCAGCCGACCGGGCGATGTAAAGCCGGGCCACGGAGCCTGGGCCGGGCGGTTGGCGGGGCCGTCCCTGGCCCGCGCGGGTCCGCGTCTAGTTCAAAAC
>CALERA010000340.1 GCA_937908275.1 uncultured Desulfarculaceae bacterium
AAAAGACTTGGCTTGGTTTTGCTCGCCGGGCGCCGGAAAACATCCAGGCAAGAACCTGGCGATGATTTGTTGAACCGGCGCCAAAGATCCCTCCCCTGAACAGCGATAGGTTTGCTCCTCAGCCCTCCGGCGAAAGGAGCGAACCCATGGGCGACAAATATCTGGTTGGCTACCGATGGATGGCCAGTGGCGGCTCCCAAGCCTGCGAACAATGCGCGGCAATGGACGGCCGGGAGTTTTACCTGCACCCCCAAACCGGCCAACCGCGCTATCCGGATGACATCGCCCAGCTTCCGCCCCTGCACCCCAACTGCCGCTGCAAGCTGGAGCCCATCACCGACTACCGCCAGGTGGTGGCCGACTCGCTCGATGCCGGCCCGCCCCCCAGTTGGCACAATCCCTACTTGCATGAGGAGAGTCGCAAGGTTCTTGGGGGCTATTGGGGAAACGATGGACGTGAAATTACAGACGGGCCAGCCAAGTGGAATTACTGCGGCAAGAACTGGACTGCCGGCCGCAATCCCAATAACATGCTGCCTGGCGAGGAATACACCCTGCACCCCGAGCCGGCCAATGACCTTGACTGCCACTGCAAGGATCATGATGATTGCTATGAGCGGGCGGCGAGGTCGGCTGATCCCGCAGCCGCCAGGAAACGCTGCGATGAAATTTTAGTCGAGGAAGCTAGAAGGCTACCAGAGGACCCCAGACAATGGAATAATCCGCCCGATAACATCGTGGACGGGATCGATCTCAGAAAGGGAGTCATATACTGGTTTAAGTAATGACAATGGGATGCGAAATTAGATGGAACAACCAAGTGCTAACTTATGCATGATAACTATTAATACTCTTACCTGATTATCAATGAATATTTGTGCTGTAAAAGGAGGCTCTATGCCCCGGAATCTCGATATTATCTGTGGGGTTGGTTGTTGGTTTATTGCCCTAAGTATTTCTTATTATTCTTTTTGGAACGGGTTGCCTTTTTTGTCAGCCCATATGGCATTTTTATATTTGCCTTTGTTATGGTTAGTTTTATTTTTCCTGACGATCTTCCCGAAAAGGCGCCCCCGAAAAAAGCTATGGTGGGTGTGGTTATCGGCTCCTGTGGCCCTTCCTGCACCGGTGATGATGAACTTTTTACGCATTCATTGGGCTCTGTTTGGCTATCACCCATGACAATATCAATCCACTGCTATTTATTAAGACACCTTTCTACCACCGGCTAATTTGTGAGACTATATTTGTACAGATTCAGAAGGATTATCATGTTTCGCAATCTTGATATCTTCTGCGGAGTTGGTTGTTGGTTAGTGCCCTTGTTTCCTGCTATCACTTTCATTGGATGGGATTTAAATTTATATCAATCCCCGTGGCTTATTTTGGATTGCCCTCACTATGGTTTGTTTTGTTTTTCCTGACTCTCTTTCCCAAAAGACGATCTCGTTTAAGGCTATGGTGGGTATGGCCGTCGGCCATCGTGGCCCTTCCTGTACCGGCTGTTACGATATTGTTGGGCATTTATTGGAATATTGCTGGCTATCACCCATGAAAATGGCAAACCGCTGTCAATTCAAAATTTACGCCGTCCTATAAACAAGTATGACTTATAAGCCGTCATCTGTACGGTTTTTTTGGGGGGGTATGGGGGGATTATCATGCTTCTGAATCTCGATATTATCTGCGGTGTTAGTTGTTGGTCTGTGGCTATTGCATTTAATTACTACTGTTATTATAGCAAAACAGACTTAATCGTAACCCCTGTGGTCTTTTTAGGCTTGCCTCTACTATGGTTGATTTTGTTCTTACTGACTCTATTTCCCAAAAGGCGTCCCCGCATAAGATTATGGTGGGTATTGTTATCGGCCCCTGTGGCGCTGCACATACATGCGATCATGCTATTCTTGCGTATTTGTTGGTCTATAGATGAGTATCACCCATAACAATGGCAATGGGCTGATGCTGCAAAATGTTGACATTATATTTGGTATAATATGCTGGTTATTTGCATTATTCATTCATCAACAATCATTTTATAGTTTCAAGCCGTTCTTCTGGGAGTTTGCACATTTTTATGTATACCCAATTCTATGGTTTGCACTATTAATTATTGCCATGCATTTGCGTAGGAGATCCATGATTAAACTCTGGTGGGTATGGCTATCGGACCCTGTGTCTCTTTTCTGGCCCGCGATTAAAGTAATCGCTTAACATTCATCGGTCTATTATTGGTTTTGCTCCTTGACTTATGTTTGCATTCAAGGTAACGCGCATGTCACATAATTTTGATATCTTGTGCGGAGTGGGTTGTTGGCTTGTGGCCTTCGTTTCCAGTAATTACTATTATAATAATGAATTTGATTTTATACCTATTCATATTGCTGACCTGCCCCCCTTAAACGGCTCCAGAAATTTAGGTAGAGTTTTCTGGAAGCGAGAGGGAGGTGGGTATGGGTCGGAAGGGATTTACGGCTGAGCAGATTATCGGGTGTACAGTGATGGTATTCGCCTGACAGTCGCCTCCGGCTGGGGGCTTGGTTAAGCGGTCTTCTTGGCGGCCCTGCTTGTCGTCTTATCCTTCTGGCCCAAACCTTCCATGAAAGCCTGGAGCGGCGTCCTGCCGTTCATGCCCCGGCCCTGGTGGGGGCGCTTGGTGTTGTAGACCAGCAGGTACTCATCCAGGTCCTTCTGCATCTCCTCCACCGATTCGTACCACTTCAGCCGGCCCTTGATCCGGAAGTGCTCGTCTAGCAGCGTGCGGTGGAGCCGCTCCACGAATCCGTTGCTCTGGGGCCGGCGCACCCGCGTGGTGCGGTGCTCGATGTCCTCAAGTTGCAGGAAAAGCTCGTAGGGGTGGCGGTCGGGGCGACCGCAGAATTCTCTGCCATTGTCGCTGAGGATCGTCTTGACCGGCACCTCGTGCTGCTCGAAGAAGGGCAGCACGTCCTCGTTTAGCACATGCACGGCGGTCAGGGGCAGCTTGGAGGTGTACAGCCGGCCCCAGGCATGGCGGCTATGGCAGTCGATCACCGACTGCAGGTACACTCGCCCCACGCCCTTGAGGTGCCCCACCATGAAGGTGTCAACCGCCACCAACTCGCCCACACCCTTGGTCTCGATGTGACGCTCGCGAAATTCAGGGCTGAACCGCTCCAGAAGTCTAATCTGCTCTGGCTTCAGCTCTATCTTCTCCCGGCTCACCGCCTGCTCCAGCCGCAGCAGCCGCTCGTGCCGCGAAAGCAGGTTGTGACGCGACCAAACCCCGCGCACACCACCGGAACTCACCTGCAGCCCGCGTAAGGTCAGTTCCTCAGCCACTCGCAGACAGCCGTGAGTTGGATAGGCCAGGCTGTGCTCCAACACGGCCTTCGCAACCTCCTCCGGCACCCGGTTGGGGTGCGGACCCTTGGGGCCAGGCAGGCAGTCCACAAGGCCAGCCGCTCCGTGCAACTGATAGTTGCGTCGAATCTCATAGAACTGCTGCCGGGAATAACCGATGATCCGGCAGGCCTTGCTGACGTTGCCCAACTCGCTGGCCAGCTCTAGCAGGCTCAACTTCCTACGTGCTACCTTCTTCTCGGTGGTCATGTCCTGGTCTCCTGGGGTTGAAGGTGCCTTAGCAACACTTCTTCTAACCCAGCCGGAGACGGCATGACCACCACCTCTGATGGCCTACACTGTCAGGTTATATCCATCACAGCACAATCGGGATTCTGCGAGAGGCAGAGGTTCGCCTGGGTCATGGCCAGAAAACCGGGC
>CALERA010000341.1 GCA_937908275.1 uncultured Desulfarculaceae bacterium
GACCACCGAGATCTACACTCTTTCCCTACACGACGCTCTTCCGATCTAACGTCCTTGCCCATTTCGTCCACCAGCAGGATGTCCAGGTCGCTGAAGGGCAGGGTGGGCTTGGTCTTTTGCGACTCGGTCAGCAGCCGGGCCTCGTCCTGGAGGATATTGGCCACCGGCACCGCCTCCAGGCGGCGCAGGCGGTTGTGGTGGTCCTCCAGGATGGCCACCCCGCCCAGGACCTTGGTGTTGGCATAGATGGCCTGGGCGATGGCCTTGATCGCCTTCTCGTAGCTGATGCGCACCGCCAGTTGGTGCATGGTCAGGGCGCCCAGGTGGCGGCCCAAACCGACCACCGTCATCTTCAGCAGGCCGGATTCAGTGGCTCCGATGTACTCGGTGTGCTCCTTGACCCGGTTCACCAGGATGACGTGATCGGCCTGGGCCACCGCCCGGTCCACGTAGACCGGCACCCCGTCGTGGACGCTGGCCACCTGGACCATTTCCAACTCGCGGTGGATGGGGGCATTCAGCTTGGCCTCGGTCAGGCCCATGTGCTCCAGGACCTCGGGCTGGCCCGAGGCGGTGCCGCCGCCATGGCTGCCCATGGCCGGATAGATCACCGGCTGGGCCCCGCGCTCCTTGACCGCCGCCACCATGTCCTCCAGCACCTCGCCCAGGCATTCGATGCCTCGGCTGCCGGCGGTGATCAGGACCTTTTGCCCCGGACCCACCGGGTCCAGCAAGTTGGTGCGGGCCAACTCGGCCTTAAGGGCCTGGCCGGGGTCGGGGCGGTTGGAGGCCGGGAATACCTGGCGGATTAGCTGCACTTTGGGGAGCGACATGGGACCTCCTGGGGTCACGAGCGGCCCTGGGCTGTTGCGGGGTTGTTTAGTTGGCCACCAGGGCGCGGGCCATGTCCACGGCTTGGGCCGCGTCGGCGGCGTAGCCATCGGCCCCGATCTGCTGGGCGAAGCGCTCGTCCACCGGCGCGCCGCCCACCATCACCTTGACCGAGCCGCGCAGGCCCTTCTCGGTCAGGGCCTCCAGGACCTTCTTCATCTCGGGCATGGTGGTGGTCAGCAGGGCGGACAGGCCCACCACCTGGGGCTTGAGCTCCACCACCTTGGCCACCAGGGTCTCCACGGTCTGGTCCACGCCCAGGTCCACCACCCGGAAGCCCGCGCCTTCCAGCATCATGCTGACGATGTTCTTGCCGATGTCGTGCAGGTCGCCCTTGACCGTGGCCATGATGATCAGGCCGCGATCGCTGGCCGCCTGGCCCGACAGCAGGGGCTTGACCACCTCCAGGCCCTTCTTCATGGTCATGGCCGAGACCAGCATCTCGGGCACGAAGATGGCGCCGCTGCCGAATTGCTTGCCCACCACGTCCATGGCCGCGATCAGGCCGTCGTTCATCAGGTCTTCCAGGGACTCGCCCGCGTCAATCGCCCCGCGCACCAAGGTCTCGATCTCCTTGACCTTGCGCAGGACCACCGCTTCCTTGATCTGCTGGATCAACTCGCTCATTGCAATGTCAGCCTTTCAATGAAGAAACCAAGAAATCACAGGTTGATGGGATATGCGCCGTACTTCAGGCAGGTCTGGCGCATGGCCTGATAGTTTTCGAACTTGGACCAGGCCGGCACCGAGTTGCCGGAGCCCAGGCCGTAACCGCCGCCAGGGGCCACCTGGCTGAGCAGCTCCTTGACCCGGGCCTCCACCTCGGACGGCTGGCCGGAGCGCAGCAGTTCGTTGGAGACGTTGCCCACCAGGGCCAGACGGTCGCCCCACTGGCGCTTGACCGCCGCGATGTCCATGCAGGTGGGGTCGATGGGCTGCAACACGTCCAGGCCCATGTCGATCAGGTCGTCCATCAGGGCGCTCAGGTCGCCGTCGGAGTGCAGGAAGAAGATGCGGTCCTTCGCGTGGCAGCGCTTGGCCATCTCGCCATACCAGGGAAAGACGTGGTCGCGGAAGGCCTGGGGCGAGATCATGGGGCCGGTGCCAAAGGCCAGGTCGTCCACCGCCCAGACCCCGCCCACCCAGGGCAGGGCCAGGGCCTTGTCCAGGGCGCTGAACTGGATCTGGGCCACTTGCTTGAACACGTCGGCCACCAGGTCTTCCTCGATGATCAGCGAGGTGGCGAAGTGGTTGAAGCCCATCAGCATCCAGGTCAGGGTGAAGATCTTGCCCGAGACGGCCACCGCCTTCATGCCCGGCGGCAGCAGGGGACCCACCGCCTCCAGCTTGCTGAAGTCCAGCGCACCGGCCGCCTCCCAGGGGAAGCGCTCGAACTCCGCCCGGTCGTGGATGAAGCTGGTGAACTCCAGGTTCCAGGACTTGTCGTCGCCCTCGGCCGCGCCATCGGCCGAGTCGCGGCTCATGGCCTCGCGGATGGCCCGGCTGATGACCGATTCCTGGGTCACCTTGCCGGGGTTCATCATGCTCACCGGCAGGGGGATGTAGTCATAGCCGGCCTTCTGCCAGAACTCCACCTGGGAGGCCAGATCGTCGGGCTCCACGGTGCGGCCCAGGAACTGGCTCATGATGGGGTATTCGATCAGCACCTCGCACAGGGGAACCCGGTCGGTCTCCTGATGGCGGGCCATTTTCACCACGCGCTGAAAATCCGGTTGTGGCTCCATGTTGGCTTCCTTTTCGCGGCTGGCCTAATAGCCCTCGCGGGCCGCGGCCACGATGGCCTTGAGGTTGGCCAGGGGGGTGGTCAGGGGGATGGCGCATTCCGGGGCGATGAGGTTGACCCCGGCCTCGATGGCGTAGCGAGCCTGCTTGTAGACGTCCTCGGGCGCGCCCTGCAACAGGGTCTGGGGATTGTTGATGTTGCCCACCAGACTGATGCGCCCGGCCACCGCCTCCACCGCCTGGCGCGAGTCCACCTGCCACTCGAAGTGGTAGCAATCCACGCCGCTCTGGGCGAAGAGGTTCAGGCGGTCGGCGCAGTTGCCGCAGACGTGCAGGATGATGGGGCCGCCAGCCTGGGCGGTGATGGCCTGGTGCAGGGGCAGCAGCAGGGTCTCGTAGTGGTAGGGTCCCACCAGGTTGCCGGTGGCGTGGTCGGCCAGGACCACGGCGTCGGCTCCGGCCGCGAACTGGGCGTTGATGTGGGCGATGGTGGCGGGCACCAACTGGTCCAGCATGCGCTTGACCTGGTCCTCCTCGCCCATGCCCACCGAGAGCAGGAAATTCTGGGTGCCGGCCATGTGATAGGCCATGGTCCAGGGCCCCATGACCTTGCCGAAAATGGCCACCCGGCCGCCCACCTGGCGGCGCAGGATGCTGATGGCGTCCAGCACCACCCGGATGGAGGGCTTCTCCAGGAAGTCGGGCGGAATGATCACGTCGGAAAAATCGGCGTGAGGGGCGTCCTTGGCGTCGGGCATGCGGTCACGATCGCCCCAGTCCACCTCGCAGCCCAGGGCCGCCGATTCCTGGTGCACGCTGTACTCGGGCATCACCGCGTCGAAGCCCAGGATTTCGTGGCCGGCCAGGGCCAGATCGGCCATGGCCTGGGGATCGGTGTGGGCCTGGGGGAAGTAGGCCCCGCAGGCCTCCATCAACTCGTGACAGGCGATGGAGGTGGGATTGGCCACCGGCGGGCGCTCGCCCTTGCGTCCGCCCAGAAGGGCCGACATGACCAGGTTGTGGGAACTCGTCTTCATGATCTCCTCTTACGCCGCTTTGGCGGCGCACTCTGGGAATGGGACTTCATCTCCAGCTCGAAGAGTTGGTCCATTTCCAAATCCAGGTTCAGGCTGGATTCGATGTTGCAAACCACGTTGTGCAGGTGGGACACCAGGGCGGCCTCGGCCCCCTGGGGGTCGCGCTTGGCCAGGCAGGTGAGGATGTGATGGTGGTACTCCAGGGCGTTCTCCACCGCCGAGGGCAGACTGGAGACCTCCAGGATGAACTGTTGCAACAGGTCCCAGAGGGTCTCCAGGAACTTGACCAGAACGTGGTTGTCGCTGGATTTGGCCAGGAGCATGTGGAAGCTGGCGTCCAGCAGGCTGAAACCCGGGGTGTCGCCGGTCTCGTAGGCCTGCACCTGGCCAGCGACGATGGTCTCCAACTCGGCGATTACCTCGGGCCGGGCCCGCATCACCGCCAGGCGGATGGTGGCCTTTTCCACGAACAGGCGGGCCTCGACGAACTCGCGCACCGTGGAGGGGTCCATGAGCAGGTGATCGCCCAGGGAGCCCAGGTAGCTGGCCGGATTGCTGACCTGCACCACCGTGCCCACTCCGGGCTTGGCGGTCAGGAAGCCCATCACCGTCAGCTTATGGATGGCCTCGCGCAAGGTGTTGCGGCTCACGTTCAATTGCCTGGCCAACTCGTCCTGGGGCGGCAGGCGGTCGCCGGGCTTCAGCTCTCCGGCCACGATGCGATCGTGCAGAGAGCTGAAGACCACGTCGGCCGCCGAACGCTTGCGAATAGCCCCTAGTTCCATGCCTCACCCCCCTGGTGATGAATGATGCCCGTGACAGACCTGTGAGCTTCGGTTCCCGCCGCCTGCGTATCAAACGGAGGGCATCACCAGGTTATAACCAATTCGCCCCATTAGTCCTAGTGGCGTAACAACAGTTGGGGCAACCAGAGGGACAGTGTCGGCCAGCCGGTGACCACGATCGTGGCGCCGACCGTCAACCAGAGATAGGGCATGCTGGCCATGTAGATCTGGCCCATGCTGATCTCCGGCGGAGTGATGCTCTTCATGTAGAAGGCCGAGGGCGCGAAAGGCGGCGTCAGGTAGGCGATGTGCATGTTCATGCAGTAGACGACGCCGAACCACACCGGGTCCATGCCCATGTCCAGGATGATGGGCAGGAAGATGGGCACCGTAAGGAAGAGGATGCCGATCCAGTCCAGGAAGCAGCCCAGGAAGACCCAGATCAGGTTCATCAGGATCACGGTGCCCCAGGGGCCCAGATCCATGGCCTTCAGGGAGTTGGTGACGAAGGTGGTGCCGCCGGCCAGGGTGTAGGCGCCGATGATGGTCTGGGCGCCGAAAAAGAGCCAGGAGAGCATGCAACTGATCTTAAGGGTCTCGTAGAGCGACTCCTTGATCATCTGCCAGTTGAGCCGGCGGTTGACCGCCGCCGCGCCGATGGACAGCACCACGCCCACGCCGGCCGCTTCGGAAGGCGTGGCGATGCCGGCGTAGATGGAGCCCAGCACGCCGGCGGTGATCAGCACGGGCAACACCAGGTCCTTGAGGGTGGCCAGCTTTTGCATGAAGGTCAGGTCGCCCTCATCGCTTTCCACCAGGGGAGCCAGGTAGGGCGAGATGCGGCAACGCACATAGACATAGAGAAGGAACATCACCCCCAGCAGGAAGCCGGGCAGGACGCCGGCCAGGAACAGCTCGCCCACCGAGCAGCCGGCGGTCATGCCGTAGACGATGAAGACCACGCTGGGCGGGATGAGGGTGGCCAGGCCGCCGCCAGCGGCGATGCTGCCCAGGGCGATGCGGTTGTCGTAATTTTTCTTGAGCATCTCCGGCAGGGCGATCAGGCCGAAGGTGACGATCTCCGCGCCGATGATGCCCACCATGGAGGCCATGATGGCGTTGGCCAGGATGGTGCCGATGGCCAGGCCGCCGCGCAGCTTGCCGGCCCAGACGTAGACCGCCCGGAAGAGCTGGTCGGCCACGCCGGAGCGTTGCAGGATGCCGGCCATGAGCACGAACAGGGGCACCGACATGAGGGTGTAGTTGAGGCTCATGTCGAAGACCCGGGAAACCAGCATCATCATGACGCTGGGGTCGAACTTGTAGAGGGTGAGGGCCACGGCCACCGCGCCGATGGACCAGGCCAAGGGCAGGCCCAGGGTCATCAGGCCCAGCATGCCCACCACCACCAGGATGCTGATCCACTCGATGCTCATAGCGACCTGCCCGTCACCGCGAAATACAGGTCGCGGATGAATTTGACCGTGCCCTGGATGAAGACCATCACCAAGGACAGGAGCATTGCCACTTTCATGGGCCATACGGCCGGGTTCCAGGGGCTCATGGTGGTCTCGCGCAGGGCCACGGATTCCGAGGTGTAAATGGAGGTGGCCCAGATCATGACCAGCAGGTAGAGCGAAAAGGCGAGGTAGGTGAAGCAATCCATGATGGCGCGCCCGCGGGGGGAGAGATTGCCGTAAAGGATGTCCACCCGCACGTGCTTGTCATCCAGAAGGGTCCAGGCGCCGCCCAGGAGATAGACCAGGCCGCAGAGATAGACGGTGGCCTCAGCCACCCAGACCGTGGGAGTGTGCAGAAAATCGCGGACCGCGATCTCGTAGCAGATGATGACCGCCACCACCAACGAAAAGATGCTGACGATCTTTCCTGTCCAGGCGTTGGTGGCGTCTATGATGGCGAATAGTTTTCTCACGCTGCCTCCAGGGGGGTGAGGCGCCGCCAGGGGACGATGGCCCCCCGGCGGCGGTTCGCGTGGCTGGTTTTACTGGATGCGGCCCAACTCGCGCAGGAACGCCTCCTGGGCCTCGATGATCCTCTTGGTCTGCTCGTTCTTGGACTTCCAGCCCTGCCAGATCTCCTGGGCGATCTTGCGGGCCTTGGCCCGCTCCTCGGGAGTCCAGGCCACCGGGGTCATGCCCTTGGACTTGGCCTCCTGCACCAGGGCCAGGTCTTCCAGGGCCACCTGCTCGATGGTGTCCCAGGCCCACTCACGGATGGCGGTGCTGACGATCTGCTTGATGTCGGCGGGCAGCTTGTCCCATTCCTTCTGGTTCACGGAGAAGTCACCCACCGGCATGGAGTGGAAGCCGGGGTAGGTGAAGTAGGGGGCGACCTGGTGGAAGCCGGTCTTGTTGTTGATGCTGGCGGTGGCCCAGTTGGTGGCCTCGATCACGCCCTTGTCCAGGGCCGAGAAGATCTCGGTGCCGGGCAGGACCACCACCGAGGCTCCGGCCTTGGCCATGAACTCGGCTTCCATGCCCTGGGGCTCGCGGATCTTAAGCCCCTTGAAGTCCTCCATGTTGCGGATGGGCCGCTTGCTCGGCCAGGACTCCACGCCCCAGCACATCACGCCCACGGTGTAGACGCCGAAGGGCTTGTAAAGCTCGCGCAGCAGCTCCAGGCCGCCACGGTGATACATGAAGGTGTCCAGCTCCCAGGGGCTCTCCCAGGCGAAGATCAGGTCGCACAGGGCGGCGAAAGCCGGGTTCTTGCCGCTGGCATAGCCGGGCCATACATGGATGACCTGCAGCACGTTGTTCTTCACCGCGTCCAGGGTCTCGTTGGTGGGCACGATGGCGCCGGCGGGGTAGGGTTCGATCTCCAGGCGGCCATTGGTGGCGGCCGCGATCTTCTTGCACAAGGCCTCAAAGGTCTTCTGGGGGGTCTCCTGCGCGTTCCACAGGGTCTGCGCCTTCCACTTGATGACGTCGGCCGCCATGGCCGGGGCGGCCAGCAGGGCCGCGATCATGACGAATGCGGCCACCAGGGCGATTCTTTTCCGAGGCATACCTTATTCCTCCTGTGGTGATGAAATCTTGGGGGATGCTCCCCCGTTGCCTCCTCCCGGGCGAGAAAACCAAAAGGCCCTCAAATCCCCGTGGGCTGCGTCGGTTCAGGCTCGCCGAGTTAGTAGGATTATCGGATGATCCAGTTAACTGAGTCAAGCCCTTTTGCGCCAACCCGCACATGGGATTGAATTTTTGGTGACGTAGTTGGGAATGGTTGCGGAAAAAGCGGTGATTACAAAGTTGTTACAGGAGGTTGGCGGAACATAGTTCCGGCCGGGGCAGGAGGCCGCCGGCCGGGTCCAGGACCGCCAGCTCGCCCTGCACCAGGATCAGGCAGCCCCGAATGTGGCCGGCGCGGAACAGTTCGGCCGCGCAAGCCTGCCCGGCGGCCAGGGCTTGGGCGCGCTCGGCGGGGTCCAGGGGGCCGACCCCGGTGACCACCAGGCGTTCGCCCAGATCAGAGCCCGGGTCCTGGGTGTTGGCCGGGGCGCGGCGGATGGCCGGGCTGTCCAGGTCCACCCGGCCGGCGATGAAGGTGGCGGCGGCGTCGGCCGGGGCCGCCTCATTGGCCCAGACGCTGACCAGGTCGGCCACCCCGGGGCTGAAGCTGCGGCCGGACCAGCCACTGCTGGCCACCCCGCCGATGCCATCGCCCGCGCGCAGCGCCAGGCGGGCCAAGAGCGGCGGCGTCTCCACCCCGGGCGGAGCCGGGGGACGGATGCCCACCACGGCCTTGGCGCGGCGGCCCAGGCGCAGGGCGATGTCGCCGCCGTTGTTGACGATGACCTTGTCCGCGCCCAGCGACCGGGCGGCCTCGGCCACCTGGTCGGCCACCGCCCCGGCCACCGCCGCCAGGGGGGTCAGCTCCTCCGGGGCGATGAGGGCCGCGGCCCGGCGGGCGCGCTCCACCACCAAAGGCAGGGGCCGCCCGGGGGGCAACCGGGCGGCCTCGCGTTTGAGATAACCTTGGTAGTCCGCCAGCTCGGCCAGGGCGCTCAGGGCCTGGCGGGCGGCGTTCGCGGCCATCACCGGGCGGGGCTTGCCGCCCCGCCAGGCGGAGATGGTCAGGGTCATGGGGCCCCAGTCCACCAGGACCAAATCCGGGCGCAGGACCCGGACCGGCCCCTCCTGGTCCGGCCCCGCCGACACCGCCGGCCTATTTGACCTTGGTGCGGGCCTGGCGCAACACCGGCTCCAGGGCCGTGAAGGGCTTGACCGCCTGCATGTGGCCGCCCATGGCCTCGTAGTCGGCCTTGGTCATGGTGTACTCGATGGGGGCCACCGTGGCCGGGGTCGGCACCCAGGTGAAGGAGCCGGACAGGACCTGCTCCACGTCCACGTAGAAGGTGATGCCGCCGCCGGGCATGACGAAGACCGGGGCCCCGCCGCAGGTGAGGTTGGCCTTGCCGGCGTGCACCGCCCGGGTCAGGCGCAGGGGATAGCGCGCCACCCCGCCCCGGGCCGAGCCGCCCACCCCGGCCACGTAGACCGCGCTGACCCGCGAGGGCTCGCAGCTCTCGGCGATGGCCGCCACCGCGTCCTTGGCCGCCTGGCTGAGCTCCACCGGCTGGAAGACGTGGTTCTCGTCCAGCACGAACATGGCCGCGTTCTGGCCGGTGGTTTCGGTGATCAGCAGGCGGGCGCCCACCGGGGTCTGGCCGGGGTCGATGTTCTCGATCACGTCCAGGGGATTGATGATGTCGGTGCCGCCCCAGCCCGCGCCATGGGTGCCGAAGTAGCGCCCGGGAGTGGAGGGCTTGAAGCAGAGCTTGAGGCCCAGGGGATTGAGCCCCAGGCAGCGGCCGGCGGCGTGGTGGGTGAACAGGCTGGTGACGTGCTGGTCCAGCACGATCACCTCATCCACCGCCTGCTTGAAGAAGGTGGCGAAGAGCCCGGCCGTGGCCGAGCCGCAGCCGACCCGCATCTTGGCGATGACCTGGCCGTCGATCTCCGGGGCCTGGCCCACCTGGACCTTGAGTTTCGCGCCGTCCTTGACCTTCAGCTCCAGGGCCTCGCGGTTGGCCAGGGCGGCCACCGCCCGGGCGGCGGCGAAGCCGTGCTTGCCGGTGAGACGGTTGACCCCGCCGATGGCCAGGATCTTGGAGCCGTATTCCTCGGTCTCCACCATGCCCACCACCCGGCCCTGGTAGGTGACGGCCGCGCCTTCCTGGCCCACCGGCTGGTCGGTGTCGATCTTGAGTTTCAGGCCGGAGTAGGACAGGGGCACCTCGGTGACCACGGTCACCACGTCCACCCCCTCGCGCTGGTCGGCCACGATGTAGGGCGCGGGCACGTAGTCGGGATAGGTGCCGCCGGCCCCGATGGCGGTGATGATGGGGGTGCGGATGGCCGGCTCGGGGACCGGGGCCAGGGAGGGGCGCACCGACTCATAGGCCAGCAGGGGACGATCGCGCCAGAGGTGGCCGTCATGGTTCAGGAAGCGGCCGCAGGCCCCCTTGCGTCCCGGGGGAATCTGACAGCGCACCGGACAGGTCTCGCAGACGATGGCCCCCTCCACCGCCTGGACCTGGTCGATCACCGCGCCCCGGGGGCAGACCTTGAAGCAGGTGCGGCATTCCACGCAGTCGGCCCCGATCCGGGCCTTCTTGTCCGTGATGGTGATCACGGCCACCGGGCAATCCTTGGCGCAGGTGCCGCAGCCGTTGCATTTTTCATGGTCGATCAACATGGCTGGTCCTTTGCCCCGGCTCCGGCCAGGGTCTCCATCACCCGTTCCAGGGAGAGGGGTAGGTGTCGCATGGGCTGGCCCAGGGCCTGGCCCACCGCCGCGGCCAGGGCCGGCGCGGTGGGAATCAGGGCCGGCTCGCCCACGCCTTTGGCCCCATAGGGGCCGGTGGCCTCGGGCTCCTCCACGATCAGGGGAGTGATGCGCGGGGCGTCGGCCGAGGTGGGGATGTGGTAGTCCTCGAAGTTGCTGGTCTTGCCGGGATGGAACTCCTCCATCAGGCCCAGGCCCAGGCCCATCATCACCCCGCCGCAGATCTGGCCCAGCACGGCTTTGGGGTGGATGGCCCGGCCCACGTCGTGGGCGGCGGCGATCTCCTTGACCCGCACCATGCCCGAGTCGCGGTCCACCTCCACGAATGCGCACTGGGCCGCCCAGGCATAGGCGGCGTAGGGCTTGCCCTGGCCGGTGTCGGGCTTCAGCGGCACGGTGTGCGGGTCGAAACCGCCCTCGCCCCGGGCGGCCTGGCCGCGCTGGGTCAGGTGCCTGACCACCTCGGTCACGCCGAGGGCCGACTCCGGGTCGCCCTTGACCCGGACCATGCCGTCTTCCAAGACCAACTCCTGGTGGCGTGCGCCCAGCATCTTGCGGGCTTCGCCCAGGACCAGGGCCTCCAGGTTCTCGGCCGCGGCCATCACCGCGTTGCCGCTGATGTAGGTCTGGCGGCTGGCGCTGGTGGCCCCGGCGTTGGTGGTGCGGCTGGTGTCGCCGCGCACCAGGTCGATCTGCTCCAGGCGCACCCCCAGGCGGGTGGCGGCCAGTTGGCGCAACACCGTGTCCGAGCCCTGGCCGATGTCGGCCACGCCGGTGAAGAGCACCACCCGTCCGTCCGTGGTCCATTCCAACTGGGCGGTGCTGGGGTTGCTGACCCCGGTGTTGCCGATGCCGTAGTACATCACGCCCAGGCCGACGCCCTCGGCGAAGCGGTCGTCGCCCTTGGCCTTGGCCTGCCAGGTGCGATAGATGGGCTCCACCTTGTCCAGGCACTGGGTCAGGCCCACCCCGCCCTTGAGGACCTGGCCGGTGATGGTGGCCTGGCCGGGCCGCAGGGCGTTGACGCGCCGGATCTCCAGGCGGTCCAGGCCCAGGGCGTCGGCCAGGGCGTCCATCTGGCCCTCGTGGGCCAAGGCCACCTGGGGCACCCCGAAGCCGCGCATGGCCCCGGTCCAGACGTTGTTGGTGTAGGCCATGCGGCTGGTCACGTCCACGTTGGGCACGTAGTAGGGTCCGGCGGCGTGGACCGCCGCGCGCATGCAGACCGCCAGGCCATAGGAGGCGAAGGCCCCGGTGTCGGCCAGGAGCTCGGCCTTGACCGCGGTCAGGCGGCCCTGCTCGTCGGCCCCGGTGACATAGTGCATCCGGAAGGGGTGGCGCTTGCCGGTGGAGAGAAAGGACTCCTCCCGGGTGTAGACCAGGCGGGTGGGGCGCTTCAGATGCCAGGCGGCCAGGGCCAGATAGGGCTGCACCGAGACGTCCAGCTTGCCGCCGAAGCCGCCTCCGGTCTCGGCCTGGATCACCACCAGGTCCTCGGGCTTGAGGCCCAGGAAGCGCACCAGGTCGTCGCGGTCATAGTGGGGGTTCTGGGTGCAGGCGGTGACGTGGAGCTTGCCATCCTCCCACCAGGCCCGGCCGCCCTCGGTCTCCAGGGCGGAGTGTTCGATCATGCTGGTGGTGTAGTCGGCCTCCACCACCACCGCCGAGGCCTTGAAGGCCGCCTCCACGTCGCCGTTTTTGATCACCCGCAGGTCCAGCAGGTTGCCCTGCTCGCGGCCGGGATGGACCAGGGGCGCGCCCTCGGCCAGGGCCTCGGCCATGTCATAGACCCCGGGCGCCCCGGTGAGCTTGACCACCACCGCCCGGGCTCCGGCCCGGGCCGCTTCGGGGGTCTCGGCCGCCACCAGGGCCACGGCCTGGCCCGGACAGCGCACCAGCTCCTCGGCCAGGAACTCCTGGTCCTTGCTCACCGGGATGATGCCCAGGCGGTTGACGCCGGGGATGTCGGCCGCGGTGAAGACCCGCACCACCCCGGGCAGCGCCAGGGCCGGGGCGGGGTCGATGCCGTCGATGCGGGCCGGGGCTTTGTGGATGCGCACACAGGCCAGGTAGAGGTCGCCCGCCTGGCCCTGGTCGGCCCCGAAACGAGTGTCGCCCAGCACGCGCTCCCGCGAGCCGCTGCGCAAGGGGCTGGTTCCCAGGATCATGCCGCACCTCCCGCCTTGGCCCAGGCCGTGGCCAGGGTCCGGGCCGTCACCCGGGCGATGGCCTCGACCTTGTAGGCCGCCGAGGACCGCCAGCCGCAGACGTCGGTGAAATTGGTGGCCGCCGCGCGGCCGGCCTGTCGCCACAGCTCCGGACCGGGCTGGCCGGCCATGACCAGCTCTTCCACCAGGGTCAGGCGGCGGGGGGAGGGGAAGCAGGCCCCCACCGAGAGGCGGACCTCGCGCAGCTCCGGCGCGATGGCCGCGGCCACGTTGAGCCGGGCGATGGCCACCGCCTGGCGGCGGCCGACCTTGCTGAAGGCCTGGCCCGCGCCATCCGGCAGGCGGTCCAGCCAGAAGCCCATGATCAGCTCGTCCGCGGCCAGGAGATTCTTGTTGGGGGCGGTGATCAGCTCGCTGAGGGGCAACTCGCGCTGGCCCCGGGGCGAGGCCAGCAGGGCCACCGCGCCCAGGGCGGTGATGGCGCTGACCCCGTCGGCCGCCGGGGAGGAGTTGGCCGCGTTGCCGCCGATGGTGCCGGTCTGGCGCACCTGCACCGAGCCCACCATGGAGGCGGCCTTGGCCAGCAGGGGATAGACCCGGGCCACCTCGGGGTCGGTCTTCAGGCGGCGGAAGGTCACCGCCGCGCCCAGGAAGGGGCGTTCGGCCCCGAGCTCCAGGCGGTTCAACTCCGGGATGCGGGTCACGTCCAGGATCAGCTCGGGCTGGGGCTGGCCCTCCAGGCGGGCCTGGCGCAGGCTGATCATAAGGTCGGTGCCGCCGGCCACGATCCGCGCGCCCTGGGCCCGGATCGCCACCGCCTCGGCCAGGTTGTCGGGGGCGAGATAACGGCTCATGACTCGTCCGCCTCCGGGGCCTCGCCCCGCAGGGCCCTGGCCCCCCGCCGCACCGCCAGGACGATGTCGTGATAGCCCGTGCAGCGGCAGACGTTGCCGGCCAGGGCGATCTTGATCTCCTCGTCGCTGGGGTCGGGGTTGTCGGACAGCAGGCTCTGGGCCGAGAGGATCATGCCCGGGGTGCAGAAACCGCATTGCACCGCCCCGGCGCTGAGGAAGGACTCCTGCAGGGGGTGGAGCTGGCCATCCCGGGCCAGGCCCTCGATGGTGGTCACCTCGCGGCCGGCGGCCTTCCAGGCCGGGGTCAGACAGGAATCCACCACCTTGCCGTCCAGCAGCACCGAGCAGGCCCCGCACTCGCCCACCCCGCAGCCCTCCTTGGTGCCCTTGAGGTCCAGGCGGTGGCGCAGGAGGTCCAGGAGGCTTTCAGCGGCCGGCACCCCCTCCAGGGATACCGGCTGGCCATTGAGCGTGAAATCAAGCGTCATTGCGTCTTACCTTGGTCGCGCCTCAACGCGACATCATCATCGGCATGAACAGGGCGATCTTGGGGAAGACCGTCAAGAGGATCGCCACCACGAAGATCGACAACAGGAACGGCACCGTGCCGCGATAAATGGTCTCCAGGGGGACTTCCGGCACCGTGCCGGCCACGGTGAAGACGTTGAGCCCCATGGGCGGGGTGATCAAGCCGGCCTCCATCATCAGCACCGCCACCACCCCGAACCAGATGGGGTTGAAACCCAGGGTGGTGATGACCGGGAAGATCACGGGCAGGGTGAGCACCATCATGGAGATGGCGTCCAGCAGGCAGCCCAGGAACAGATAGATGAGCAGGATGACCGTAAAGACCAGGTAGCGGCTGATGGTCAACTCCGCCGCCCAGGTGGCCACCTGCATGGGGATGGTGGACAGGGCCAGGAAGTAGCTGAAGACGTTGGCTCCCGCCACCAGGAACAACACCATCACCGAGATGCGCACCGCGTCCATCAGACCGGCGATGAGGTTCGGCCCGGAGAGCCGGCGCTTGGCCAGGGCCACCAGGCCCATCACCGTGGCGCCCACCGCCGCGGCCTCGGTGGGGGTGAAGAAGCCCAGG
>CALERA010000342.1 GCA_937908275.1 uncultured Desulfarculaceae bacterium
GGTGGTGATCCTGGGCGGCGGTCCCAACCGCATCGGCCAGGGCATCGAGTTCGACTACTGCTGTGTGCACGCCTCCTTCGCCCTAAAGGAGTTGGGCATCGAGTCGATCATGGTCAACTCCAACCCCGAAACCGTCTCCACCGACTACGACACCAGCGACAAACTCTACTTCGAGCCCCTGACCTTCGAGGACGTGCTGAACATCATCGCCAGCGAGAAGCCCGAGGGCATCATCGTGCAGTTCGGCGGTCAGACCCCCCTGAACCTGGCGGTGCCGCTCTACAAGGCCGGCGCGCCGATCCTGGGCACCAGCCCCGACGCCATCGACCGGGCCGAGGACCGCGACCGCTTCCGCGACCTGCTGAAGAAGCTGGGCCTCAGGCAGCCGGCCAACGCCACCGCCACCAGCGTGGACCAGGCGGTGGCCATCGCCGAGAAGATCGGCTATCCGGTGGTGGTGCGCCCCTCCTACGTGCTGGGCGGCCGGGCCATGGAGATCGTCTACGACCAGGCCGCGCTGATGCACTACATGGCCACCGCGGTCCAGGCCAGCCCCGACCACCCCATCCTGATCGACAAGTTCCTGGAGGACGCCATCGAGGTGGACGTGGACGCGGTGGCCGACGGCGAGAGCTGCGTGGTGGCCGGGATCATGGAGCACATCGAGCAGGCCGGCGTGCACAGCGGCGACAGCGCCTGCGTCCTGCCGCCCCACACCCTGGCCCCGGCCATGATCGACGAGATCCGCTCCGCCACCCACGCCCTGGCCTTCGAGCTGGGGGTCAAGGGCCTGATGAACATCCAGTTCGCGGTGAAAGACGACCTGCTCTACATCCTGGAGGTCAATCCCCGGGCCAGCCGCACCGCGCCTTTTGTCAGCAAGGCCACCGGCATCCCCTGGGCCAAGGTGGCCACCAAGGTCATGGTGGGCCACACCCTCAAGCAGCAGGGCATCCTGGCCGAGGCCCGGCCCGAGCATATCTCGGTGAAAGAAGCCGTCTTCCCCTTCGTGCGCTTCCCCGGGGTGGACCCGGTGCTGGGCCCGGAGATGCGCTCCACCGGCGAGGTGATGGGCATCGACAGCAACCTGGGCCTGGCCTTTGCCAAGAGCCAGATCGCCGCCGGCCAGATGCTGCCCACCAGCGGCACGGTCTTCATCAGCGCCAAAAACCTGGACAAGCCGGCCGTGGTGTCGGTGGCGCAGAAGTTCCACCGTCTGGGCCTGGACATCGTGGCCACCGCCGGCACCCACGCCGCGCTGACCGCCCAGGGCATCCCCTGCCGCCTGGTGCAGAAGGTCAGCCAGGGCCGGCCCCACGTGGTGGACGCCATGAAGAACGGCGAGGTGCAGTTGGTGATCAACACCGCCGAGGGCAAGGACCCCCAGAGCGACGCCTACCAGATCCGGCGGGCGGCCCTGGAGCGCGGCCTGCCCTACATCACCACCATCGCCGCGGCCAAGGCCACGGTGGACGCGGTGGAGGCGCTGTTGAAGAGCGACCACCTCAGCGTGACGCCGCTGCAGGATTATTACCGGATAGGTTAATGATTAAACCAGGCACAGTTATTACCTATCTTGAAATGTGCCAAGAAGAAAGTGGGCACCCACTCCAGCGAGGGATGAACTTCCACCTCGGAGGATCATACAGCGTCATCTTAATGAGCGTACGGCCTGGCGCCCCTTACGCAGACAAAATTGAAAAAGAAGGAAAAATCATTATCTATGAAGGGCACGATGAGTTAGGCAAAAAGGATGGGGCACCCTCTAAAAAACTTGACCAGCCCTTATCCACAACGACGGGCAAGCTTACTCAGAATGGTTTGTTTTTACAGACTGTTTTAGGATATAAATCTGGCAAAGCCAACCCTGAATTGGTCCGTGTATACGAAAAAATTACGCGTGGAGTTTGGGTATACAATGGAGCATTCAAATTGTTGGATGGTTGGCCAGAAATTTCGCAACAAAGAATCGTTTATAAATTTAAGTTAGAAGTGACTGACGAAGCAGTTGATAATGTTGTCAGCGATGAATTAGACCACAACAGAATTATACCGACTGCGATTAAAGTGGAAGTATGGAAACGAGATCATGGCCGCTGTGTAATTTGCGGAGAGAAAGACAACCTTCATTTTGACCATATAATCCCCTTCTCAAAAGGGGGCTCTTCACTAGTTGCGTCTAATATTCAACTTCTCTGCGCTAGGCACAACCTTAACAAGCACAACAAAATTTTATAATTCGTTGAGCGTCCACTGACTTGTTACATTGGTTGGCCGAAAGCTTGAAAAACCTAGACGAGCACCTATGTTAGGGGTAGTCTTTGGCGGTGAAGTGAACCCAACGGCGCGGCTCGTGGGCCTCCAGAACGGGGCTCCGGGCCGTACGACCTTTTAAGATCGGGGGGGCTGCCCCATGCTGGATCACCACGACGACCATCCGCGCGAAGCCTGTGGCGTCTTCGGGGTCTACGGACATCCCGAAGCCGCCCGCCTCGCCTATTACGGCCTTTACGCCCTGCAGCACCGCGGCCAGGAATCGGCCGGCATCGTGGTCAGCGACGGCAAGCGTCTCAAAGACCGCCGCGCCATGGGCCTGGTGCCGGACATCTTCCGCGAGGAGGACCTCCAGGCCCTGACCGGCCACATGGCCTGCGGCCACGTGCGCTACTCCACCACCGGCTCCTCCATCCAGGCCAACGTCCAGCCCTTCATCATCAACTACGCCGGCCACAGCCTCTGCCTGGGGCACAATGGCAACCTCACCAACGCCTTCGACCTGCGCCGCCGCCTGGAGCGCGAGGGGTCCATCTTCCAGACCACCATGGACTCCGAGATCGTGATGCACCTGCTGGCCCGCAACATCCACCTGGGGTTCGAGGAAGGCCTGATCGAGGCCCTGCGCGAGCTCAAGGGGGCCTACAGCTTCCTGTTCATGACCGAGGACACCCTGGTGGCCGCCCGCGACCCCAACGGCTTCCGGCCCCTGTGCCTGGGCAAGCTGGAGGACGGCTACGTGGTGGCCAGCGAGACCTGCGCCCTGGACCTGATCGACGCCAGCTTCCTGCGCCAGGTGGAGCCGGGCGAGGTGGTCTTCATCGACAAGAAGGGCCTGCGCAGCATCAAGCCCTTCAAGCGGGTCCGCCACGCCCACTGCATCTTCGAGTTCATCTACTTCGCCCGGCCCGACAGCAACATCTTCGGCCAGAACGTCTACCAGGTGCGCAAGCGCCAGGGCGCGCAGTTGGCCAAGGAAAACGCGGACATCCAGGCCGATTTCGTGATGCCGTTCCCGGACAGCGGGGTCTACGCCGCCCTGGGCTACGCCTCGGCCTCGGGCCTGCCCTTTGAGATGGGCATGATCCGCAACCACTACGTGGGGCGCACCTTCATCCAGCCCAGCCAGGACATGCGCTCCTTCGGGGTGCGGGTGAAGCTCAATCCGGTCAAGGAGCTGATCCAGGGCAAACGGGTGGTGATCGTGGAGGACTCCATCATCCGGGGCACCACCACCATGGCCCGCGTCAAGAACATCCGCGCCGCCGGGGCGGCCGAGGTCCACATGCTGGTCTCCTGCCCGCCCCACCGCTTCCCCTGCCACTACGGCATCGACTTCTCCACCAAGGGCGAACTGATCGCCTGCGACCACCGGGTGGAGGAGATCAAGAACATGCTGGACCTGGACACCCTGCGCTACCTGTCCATCGACGGCCTGTTGAAAAGCACCAAGACCACCCGCGACGGCTTCTGCCTGGCCTGCTTCGATGGCGACTATCCGGTTCCCATCGGCGAGGGCGCGGGCAAGTACTGCCTGGAGCGCTAGTTCATGTCTTCCATTCTCGACACCGCCCGCGAGGTCCTGGCCACCGAGGCCGAGGGCATCACCCGGCTCATCGACCGCCTGGACCACAATTTCGAGGCCGCGGTGGAGCTGATCCTGGCCAGCCCGGGCAAGGTCATCGCCACCGGCATCGGCAAGAGCGGCATCGTGGCCCGCAAGATCATGGCCACCATGAACTCCACCGGCACCACCGCCATCTTCCTGCACCCGGTGGAGGCCCTGCACGGCGACCTGGGCATGGTCAATGCCGGCGACGTGGTCCTGGCGCTGTCCCACAGCGGCGAGACCGTGGAGCTGGTCTACCTGATCCCGGTGCTCAAGGAGCACGGGGCCAAGGTGGTGGCCCTGACCGGCGGGCTGGACTCGGCCCTGGCCCAGGCCGCGGACCTGGTCATCGACTGCGGGGTGGAGCGCGAGGCCTGCCCCCTGGGCCTGGCGCCCACCACCAGCACCACCGCGGCCCTGGCCATGGGCGACGCCCTGGCGGTGGTGTTGATCGAGAAGCGGCGCTTCAAGGCCGAGGACTTCCGCCGTCATCATCCCGGGGGCAAGCTGGGCGAACGCCTGAGCCTGACCGTGAGCCAGGTGCTGCCGCCCGAGGGCGCGATGCCAGCCATCGGCCCGGAGGCCAACGCGGCCCAGGCCGCCCAGGCCATCCAGCAGGGCGATTTGGGGGTGGTGCTGATCCTGGACCAGGGGCGGCTGTTGGGCATCTTCACCGATGGCGACCTGCGCCGGGCGGTGCTCAAGGGCGTGGACCTCTCCCAGGCCCCGGTGACCGAGGTCATGACCAAGCGCCCCACCAGCATCGGCCCGGAGACCCTGGCCGCCGACGCCCTGCACCTGATGGAGCAGAAGCTCATCACCGCCCTGCCCATTCTGGACGAGGAGGGGCGGGTGCTGGGCCTGGTGCACCTGCACGACCTTCTGGGCCGGGGTCAGGTCAGCTTCCGCAACCACTGCGGCAACGGGTCCTGAGGGGGAGCCGGCCCGGGCGGCCGGCCCTAGGCCGGCTGGAAGCTCAACTCCTGGCCGTCCAGCCGCAGCCAATCCTGGCCACTGGAGCCTCCGAACAGGCTGGCGTACTGGGCCACCGCCGCCTCGGGGTCCTGGGCATAGGCCCGGGCGAAATCCAGGTGGCGATCGGCCGCCGCCAGCAGCGAACCCAGGGCCGAGGCCTCGGCCGCCTGGTCCCGCAGGGCGGGGTTTTCCTGGAAAACCTTCTCCACCGCCTCTCCGCGGGCGGCGTCCGGGCAGACCACCTGACCCTGGGCGTCCAGGCTCAGCTTCAGCGGCGGTTGGCTGGCCACCCCGGCCTGGGCCAGGCTGCGGGAGAGGGTCGCGCCCAGGTCGGCAAGGATTTCCCGTTGACGGGCCTGGAGATCGGCCAATTGGACCCCGCCATCCGCCCCGGCGGCCACTCCGTGCAGGGGGGGCAGGGACGCGGCCAGGGAGCGCCCCCCGGCCGAGAGACTGACCCGGTCCCCGGTGGTTGGGCTGGTGCTTTGCCCAGTTTGATCCGTGGGTTGTCCCGCCAGTCCGGACCGGGCGGCCGCCGCGCGGCCAGTCCAGCCGCTGGCCAGGCTGGCGGTGATGGGAGACAGGCTCATGGCTCCTCCTGGGGTTCGCGGTGGGCGGTTGCCGATTTTTGAGCAATAATTACGCCAAACGCGAGGGGTCATGGCCGCCCCCGGCCGGGCCGGGGTTGTGGCTTCCCGAGTCGGATGGTAGATTTTCATCCCAAAAAACCAGCCAGTCCCAGCGGGCGCGCCGCCAGCGCCCCCCAGCGGAGCGACGATCAGTGAAGCAAACCGAAAAACCAGGCGGCGCCGGCCAGCGATTCTGGGATTTCTTCGCCTCGGTCAAGCTCAGCTTCGTGCTGCTCTTGTCCCTGGCCCTGGCCTCGGTGCTGGGCACCCTGCTCCCGCAAAAGGAACACGTCTCGGTCTACGTGCAGCAGTTCGGGGAATCCGGCGCGCGCCTGATCCTGGGCCTGCGCCTGGACGACATGTACCACGCCCCCTGGTTCCTGCTGCTCCTGGCCCTCCTGGCCTTCAACCTGGTGGTCTGCTCCTTGAACCGCCTGCCCCAGACCCTGAAGCTGATGGCCAAGGAGCCGGCGGCCGAACTCAAGCGCAGCCGCTCGGCCCAGGAGAGCCTGACCCTGGCCGGGTCTCCGACCGACCACCTGGCCCGGGCCGAGGCCGCCCTCAAACAGGCCGTGGGTCCGGTGACCGCGGGCCAGGACGGCCAGACCCGGCTGCTCTTCGCCGAAAAAGGGGCCTGGTCCCGCCTGGGGGTCTACCTGGTCCACTTGAGCGTGCTGGTGATCATGGCCGGGGCGGTGGTGGGCGGCATCTGGGGTTATGCCGGCTTCATCAACATCAACCAGGGGTCCACCATCGACCACCTGGACCTGGACGACGGCCGGCAACTGCCCCTGGGCTTCGTCCTGCGCCTGGACAAGTTCACGGCGGAGTTCCACCCCGACGGCATGCCCAAGGAGTACCGCTCCGAGGTCACCTTCCTGGAAAACGGCCAGGAGGTGGAGAAGGCGGTGCTGATGGTCAACCATCCCGCCCAGCGCCACGGCATCGACTTCTACCAGGCCTCCTACGGCCAGAGCGTGACCAAGCTCCGCGCCAACTTCATCAAGGACGGCCAGACCCAGACCGTGGCCCTGGCCCATGGCCAGTGGACCGACCTGGAAGGCGGAGGCAAGGCGCTGTTGATCGAGGCCCGGCCCGAGGTCAACATGGGCGGGATGTACAAGGGGCCGGTGGCCCGGGTGGGCTACCAGCCGCCCCAGGGCGAGGCCATGGCTCTGACCGCCTTCCAGGCCGGGGCCAAGATCCCCATGCGCGGCGGCCCGGTCAGCGTCGAGATCCTGGAGCTGGAATCCACGCCCTACAGCGGGCTCCAGGTGAAATACGACCCCGGGGTCTGGCTGATCTGGCTGGGCTGCGGCCTGATGGTGGTGGGCTTCGTGGTGGCCTTCTACTTCGCCCACCGCAAGGTCTGGCTGCGCCTGTCCCCGGCCGGCCAGGGCCGCTGCAAGATCGAGATCGCCGGGTCCACCAACAAGAACCGCCTGGGTCTGACCCGGCTGCTGGAGCGCCTGTCCGCCCGCCTCAAGGCCGGGGCGGCGCAGGGGGAGTGACGCCTTGGAAGCCCTGAGCAACAACCTGCTGGTGGTGGTGACCTTCGCCTATCTCCTGGCCTCGGTCAGCTACCTGGGCGGCTGGATCATCACCAAGGCCAAGGCCCTGGGCCTGCTGGCCACCATCCTGACCTGGGCCGCCTTCGCCACCCACACCGCGGCCATCATCCTGCGCTGGCTGGCCTCCTACCAGATCGGGGCCGACCACGCTCCCTTCAGCAACCTGTTCGAGTCCCTGGTCTTCTTCGGCTGGACCCTGGCCCTGATCTACCTGATCATCGAGCTGCGGACCAAGCTCAAGCCCATCGGGGCCTTCGCCATGCCCCTGGCCTTCTTCGCCATGCTCTACGCCCTGAAGCTGGACCCGGCCATCAAGCCCCTGCTGCCGGCCCTGAAGTCCAACTGGCTCATCGCCCACGTCATCACCTGCTTCTTGGGCTACGCCGGCTTCGGCGTCTCGGCCTCTCTCTCCCTGATGTACCTGGTCACCGGCAAGGGCCGGAGCCCCGAGGAGCGCCGCTTCCTGGTCCTGGACGAGCTGATCTACCAGACCGTGGTGGTGGGCTTCATCCTGCTCACCGCCGGCATCGTCACCGGCAGCATCTGGGCCAACAGCGCCTGGGGCACCTACTGGTCCTGGGACCCCAAGGAGACCTGGTCGCTGATCACCTGGCTGGTCTACGCCGCCCTGCTGCACAGCCGCTACATGCGCGGCTGGCAGGGCGCGCGGGTGGCCGTCTTCTCCCTGGTGGGCTTTGTCTGCGTGCTCTTCACCTACTTCGGCGTCAACCTGCTCCTGAGCGGCCTGCACTCCTACGCCCGCTAGGGGGCGGGAGGGCGAAAGGCGGCGTTTTCTTGCTGGGATGGTGCAGGGCGGGAAGCTGGTCTTGATTCCACGGCGGGGTTGATCCCCGCCGTCTTTCTTTCCGGGGTGGCCGGGCCAATCTCCGGGGGGCTCACTCCACCCCGGCCTGACGCCGCAAGGCCTGGGCCTCGTCCGGGAAGTTCATCTCCTCCAGCAGGCGGGCCACCTCCGCGATCAGCTCCCGGTCGCCCTGGGCCAGGCCCAGGCGGGTGGCGGCGGCCAGGGACTCCCGGCCCGGCCCCCGGCGGTTGCCACGCAAAAGCAGCTTGGCCAGGTTGAAGTGCAGGCGCGCGGCGCTGGGGGCGATGGCCAACCCCTGGCGATAGGCGGTCTCGGCCTCGCGGTTGCGGCCCCGGCCGGCCAAGGCCAGGCCCCGCCGGGCGCAGGCCTCGGCCGGGGCGGGAATCGGCGGCGACTCCCCATTCGCCAGGGCCGCGGGGTCGACCGGCGGCGCGCTGGCCGGCAGTCCGCGCAGGAAACCCGGCCAGCCGGCCCGCAGGCAGACCCGCGCCAGGTAGGGAGCCAGGCTGGCGTCGCCCTCGGCCAGGCCGATGGCCCGGGCGAAGTCCCGCCGGGCCTGGTCCAGGAGGCCGGCCGCCAAATAGCAGCCCGCGATCTCGGCCGCCAGGCGGTCCGGGGCCAGGGGCGGGCCGCCCGGAGGCCAGGCGTCCGGGTCCGGCAGGCGCTCCAGGGCCGCCTCGCCCTCCTCCGGCCAGCCGGTCTGCAACAGGGTCCCGCCCCGCAGCAGCTCCGCCTCCAGGCACAACTCCCATTGCCCGGCCTCCCGCGCCGCCGCCGCCGCCCGCTGGCAGGCGGTGATGGCCCAGTCCAGCTCGCCCAGGGCCAGGCGGCAATGGGCCAGGCGCAACTGGTTGGCGGCCGGGTCGCGGCCCGGATCAAGCTTCAGGGCGCAGACCAGGGCCTTGGCCGCGGTCTCGGGTTCGCCGGCGGCCAGGGCCAGACAGCTCAGTTGCTCCTGGCGGGCGGCGTTGTCGCCCCCCTGCTGGGCCAGGGCGGCTTGCACCACCTCCGCCGCCTCCCCCGGACGGCCGGCCGCGGCCAGGGACTCGGCCAACTGGTCATGGGCCCGCAGGTAGCGCGGGTTCTGGGCCAAAAGGGCGCGATAGACCGCCCGGGCCTCCTCGCCCTGGCCCCGGGCTTCCTGCAGCCGGGCCAGCTCCAGGCGCGCGCCCTGGGCCTCGGGGTCCAGCTCCAGCACCCGGGAAAAGCAGCGCTCGGCCTCCTCGCCCCGGCCCAGGTCGGCCAGCAGGCCGCCCAGGCCCAGGTAGGGCCAGGCCAGGCGGGGGTGGTTGGCCGCCACGGCCATGAACTCCTCCACCGCCGCCTCCGTCCGGCCCAGGGCCAGCAGCCGCCGGGAACGGGCCTGGGTCAGGCGGCGGTCCAGCACCAGCTCCAGGCGGCGGGAGAGCTTGGCCGCGCTGACCGGCTTGCTCAGGTAGGCGTCGTGGTCCTCCTCGGCCGCGCGCATCACCAGGCGGTCCAGGTGCTCGCCGGAGATCATGATGAAGACCAGGTGGCGATGCCCCGGCGCCTGGCGCACCCGGTGCAGCAGCTCCAGGCCGTCCAGGCGGGGCAGGTTCCAGTCCGAGACCACCAGGTCCGGCCCGCCGGCCTGGACCAGCCGCCAGGCCGTCTCGCCGTCGCCGGCCTTGTCGATCTCGCGGAAGCCCAGCTCGCGCAGGGTCTGGGCCAGCAGCACCCGCATGGCCTGCATGTCCTCCACCACCAGCACCCGCGCCTCGCGCCGGACCACCCGGGTCAGGCCCGCGATCTCGGCCTCCAGGGCGGCCAGGTCCGCCGCCGTCGGCGCGGGGTGGGGATGGGCAGCGGTCACTAGCCTTGTCCCTCCAGGGGCAGGACCAGGCTGAAGTCGGCCCCTCCCCCGTCGCGGTTGCGGTAAAAAACCTCGCCGCCCATCAGGCGGGCCGCCCGGCGGCAGAAGTACAGGCCCAGGCCCGAGGAGCCCGGCGTCAATCCGCCGCTGACGAAGCGCTCGAAGAGCGTCGCCCCCAGGTCCGGGTCCACCCCCGGCCCGCTGTCGCTCACCTCCAGGCGGGCCAGGTCGCTCTCCCGGCTGAGCCCCACCCGCACCCAGCCGCCGCCGCCCTGCTCCGGCGAGGCCTGGGTCAGGGCGTTGCCGATCAGGTTCACCAGGATGCGCTCGGTCAGATCTTCGTCGGCCAGGGGCCGGGGCGCGGCCTCCACCCGGCCCGAGAGCGCCACCCCCCGCAGGGTGGCCAGGGGCTCCAGGCGGGCCAGGACCTCGCCCAGCAGGGACTCCAGGTCCAGGGGCAGGCGCTCCAGGGGGTATTGCGCGGCGTCCATCCGACGCAGGTCCAGGAGGTTGGTCACCCTCCGCCACAAGAGCTCCAGTTCCGACTCGGCCAGGGCCAGGTATTGCCGCCGCGACCCGGGCTCCGCCTCCCGGCCCGGGCGCAGCAGGCGCAACGCCTCGCGCACCGCGCTCAGGGGGGCCTTCATGTCGTGGAAGATCAGGTGCATCAGGTCTTCCCGCGCCCGCTGGGCCGCCTCCAGGCGGGCGTGGGTCCGGGCCAGGTCCTGGTGTAGGGCGCAAAAATGCACCTGGCGGCTGATCTGGCGGGCCAGGTCCTGGGCCAGGGCCAGGTCGCCCAGGTCGAAGACCGGCGCGCCCAGCTTGTCGGTCAGGTTGAGCACCCCCACCGGCGCGCCGTCCACCATCAGCGGCAGGCTGATCACGCTCTGGCTGCGATAGGACGAGAGCCCGCCCTGGCGGCAATGATCCCGCCACTGGCTCTCCTGGATGTCCGGCAGGTGGATGGCCTGGCCGGTGGCCACCACCCGGGTGGCGATGGTCTCCCGCTCCAGGGGGGTGGCCAGGCCCAGCAGGCGGGGATTGCTGGCCGCCCGCACCACCAGGGAGCCGCCCTCCACCAGCATCAGGGAGGCGCTCTCCGCGCTGGCCAGCCAGGCCAACTCCTTCAGGCAGCGCTCCAGCTTGTCTTCCAGGGCCAGGGCCGGATCGGCCAGCAGTCCGGCCAGCCCCACCAGGGAGGACAGGCGTTGGTTCTCCTGGGCCAGCTCGGTCAGGTCCTTCTCGTTGAACATCGCGGTCCACCTTGCCGGGGGTCAGCGCCGGCCGGGATCCGGCCGGCGGGGCCGCGGACCAGGGCATCCGGGCTCCAGCCTGGAATTATGCACCACCTGGACCTGATTAAACCAGAAAGGCTATGCGAGGGGGAGAGGAAAGGCGGGCCAGGAAAAGACGGGGCGGCCGGCCAGGTCGCGGCCGGCCGCCCCGCGGGGAGGGTCTACTTGTGCTCGGTGAACTCGGCGTCCACCACGTCGTCGGCCCCGGCGGGCCGGGCCTGGGGGCCGCCCCCGCCGCAGGTCCCGCCCGCGCAACCGCCGCCGGCGGCCTGCTGGCCGGTCTGCTGGCTGTAGAGGGCCTGGGCCATGGCGTGGCTGGCCCGCTCCAGGGCCTCCAACTGGGCCTCCATGGCCGCCCGGTCGCCGCTCTCCAGGACCTTCTTGGCCTCGGCGATGGCCTGCTCCATGCTGCCCTTGGTGGCCGGGTCCAGCTTGTCCTGGTTCTCGTTCACCAGCTTCTCGGTCTGGTAGATCAGGCTGTCCAGGTGGTTCCTGGCCTCCACCGCCTTGCGCCGCTCGCCGTCCTCGCTCTCGTGGCGCTTGGCCTCGGTGACCATGCGCTGGATCTCGTCCTCGTTCAGGCCGCTGCTGGCCTTGATCTCGATGGACTGCTCCTTGCCGGTGGCCAGGTCCTTGGCGCTGACGTGGACGATGCCGTTGGCGTCGATGTCGAAGCTGACCTCCACCTGGGGCACCCCGCGCGGGGCCGGGGGCAGGCCGGTGAGCTGGAAGTGGCCCAGGGTCCGGTTGTCCTTGGCGAACTCGCGCTCGCCCTGCAGGACGTGTACGTCCACGCTGGTCTGGCTGTCGCTGGCGGTGCTGAATATCTCGCTCTTCTTGGTGGGGATGGTGGTGTTGCGCTCGATGAGCTTGGTCATCACCCCGCCCAGGGTCTCGATGCCCAGGGACAGCGGGGTCACGTCCAGCAACAGCACGTCGCCCACCTCGCCGCTGAGCACCCCGCCCTGGATCGCCGCGCCCACGGCCACCACCTCGTCCGGGTTCACGCCCTTGTGGGGCTCCTTGCCGAAGAACTCCTTGACCATGGCCTGGATCTTGGGGATGCGGGTGGAGCCGCCCACCAGGACCACCTCGTCCACCTGGCCGATGTTCAGGCCGGAGTCGGCCAGGGCCCGGCGGCAGGGCTCCAGGGTCTTTTGCAGGATGTCGTCCACCAGGCCCTCGAACTTGGCCCGCGAGAGCTTGAGGTTCAGGTGCTTGGGGCCGCTCTGGTCGGCGGTGATGAAGGGCAGGTTGATGTCGGTCTCCATGGTGGAGCTGAGCTCGATCTTGGCCTTCTCGGCCGCCTCCTTCAGGCGCTGCAGGGCCATGGGGTCCTTGCTCAGGTCGATGCCCTGGTCCTTCTTGAACTCCTCCACCAACCACTCGATCAGGCGCTGGTCGATGTTGTCGCCGCCCAGGTGGGTGTCGCCGTTGGTGGCCTTGACCTCGAACACGCCGTCGC
>CALERA010000343.1 GCA_937908275.1 uncultured Desulfarculaceae bacterium
ATGGCCCCCGCCAGCGGCCGGACATGGCCTTCCACCGCTTCATCCGGGCCATGATAACTGGCGGCGAATTCAGGCTTTTCGGCGATGGCGAACAGTCGCGGGACTTCACCTACGTGGGCGACATCGCCGACGCCACCATCGCCGCGGCGATCAACGGGGCCACCCCGGGCGGGATCTACAACCTGGGCGGCGGCTCGCGGGTCAGCGTGAACCAGGTCATCGCCCTGCTGGAGGAGATCACCGGCGGCAAGGCCAGCATCCAGCGCCTGGCGGTGGCCAAGGGCGACGTGCGCGACACCGAGGCCGACTGCTCCCGGGCCCGGGCGGAATTGGACTTCAATCCGCGCTATGATCTCAAAAAGGGCCTGGCGGCCGAGACCGAATGGGTGCGCGGCATGCTGCCGGTCCTCCAGGAGGTGTGACATGGCCCTGGATCCCGAACTGCTCAAGATCCTGGCCTGCCCCCAGTGCAAGGGGCCGGTGGAGCCCACTGCGGACCAGGCCTGGCTGCTCTGCCGGGCCTGCAAGCTCAAATACGAGGTCCGGGACGACATCCCGGTGATGCTGGTGGATGAAGCCCAGCCCCTGGACCAGTAGCCACCCCACGACCCTTCCAACCCGGAGCGACGCCTTGCCGCCGGCCCTTGCCGACCCTCCCCGCCGCGCCCTGGTGATCAAGCTGGGGCATATCGGCGACGTGCTGGTCAGCACGCCGGTGATCAGCGCCTTGAAACAGGCCTGGCCCGGCCTGGCCGTCACCGCCCTGGTCAACCAGGGCACCGAGGCCATGCTTGCCAACAACCCCGAGGTGGAGCAGGTGCTGGTCCTGCGCCGGGACCTCAAGGGCTGGCGGGCCCTGGCCTTCCAGTTGGGTCTGCTGCGCCGTTTGCGCCGGGCGCGCTTCGACCTGGCCATCGACCTCTCCGGCGGGGACCGGGGGGCCTTCCTGGCCCTGGCCTCCGGGGCCAGAACCCGGGCCGGGTTCGCGCCCCGCAAGCCCAGCCTGCGGGCGCGGGCCTTCCATCGCCTGGCCGATCCCCGGGGCACCCAGAACCACGTGGTGGAGACCCTGTTGCGGCCGGTCCAGAGCCTGGGCCTCACCCCCGGCCTGCCGGGCCTGAGCCTGCGCCCCAGCCCCGAGGCCCAGGCCCGGGCCGCGGAAATCCTGGCCCGCCACGGCCTCAAGCCCCGGGGTTACGCCCTGGTCCACCCCACCAGCCGCTGGATGTTCAAGACCTGGACCCCGGAGGGCAACGCCTGGGTCATCCGCCGGCTGTTGGCCCTGGGCCTGGGGGTGGTGCTCACCGCCGCGCCCGAGGCCAAGGAGATGGCCTTCGTGCAACAGGTCCTGGCCAGCCTGGGCCAGGCCCCGGGCCTGGTGAACCTGGCCGGCCAGGTCAGCCTGGACCTCCTGGCGGCCCTGATCCAGCCGGCCCGGGTCTTTTTCGGGGTGGACAGCGCGCCCATGCACATGGCCGCCGCCCTGGGCGCCCCCTGCCTGGTGCTCTTCGGCCCCTCGGGCGAGAAGATGTGGGGACCCTGGCAGGTGGCCAGCGAGGTGGTGACCCTGCCCGAGGCCTGCCGGCCCTGCGGCCGCGATGGCTGCGACGGCTCCAAGGTCAGCCGTTGCCTGGTGGAGATTCCCCCGGAGCGGGTGGGCCAGGCCCTGGACCGCCTGCTGGAGCGCACGGCATGAGCCTGCGCCTGGGCCTGGTGCGCCTGAAATACGAGCCCGGCGGCGGGGCCGAGGCCACCCTGGACCTCCTGGCCCGGGGCCTGGCCGGCCGGGGCCACGCGGTCACGGTCATCGCCACCGCCTGGCAGGGTCAGCCCCCGGCCGGGGTGCAAGTGCGCCAGGTGGCGGCCCCGGGCCGGGGCGCGCGCCGTCTGCTGGGCTTCGCCCAGGCGGCCGGGGCCGCGGCCCGCGAACTGGACCTGCAGGTCTGGCTGAGCCTGGAGCGCACCCCGGGCGCGCCGCTGTTGCGGGCCGGGGATGGGGTCCACGCCGCCTGGCTGGAGCACCGCCGGCCCTACGAGAGCTTCCTGAAGCGCCTGTCCTTTAGCGTCAATCCCCTGCACCGGGCCTTCCTGGATCTGGAGCGCCGGGCCTTGACCCATCCCGACCTGCGCCTGGTCATCGCCAACAGCCAGTTGGTGGCCGAGGAGCTGCGACGCTTCCATGGCCTGGGATCGGAGATGGTGCGGGTGATCCGCAACCCGGTGGACCAGGCCCGCCTGGACCCGGCCCGGGACCCGGCGGTGCGCCTGGCCGCGCGGGCCGAGCTGGGCCTGGCCGAGGGCCAGCCGGCCCTGTTGTTCCTGGGCTCGGGCTTCGAGCGCAAGGGACTGGCCTTTGCCCTCAAGGCCCTGGCCCATCTGGATGGGGTGCGCCTGCTGGTGGCCGGCCGCGACCGGGTCGCGCCCTATCAGCGCCTGGCCCAAGGCCTGGGGGTGGCCGGCCGGGTGAGCTTCCTGGGCGGGCGGAGCGACGCCCCCCGGCTCCTGGCGGCCTGCGACGGTTTGCTCCTGCCCACCATCTACGACCCCTGCGCCAACGCCTGCCTGGAGGCGCTCCACCTGGGCCGGCCGGTGGTGACCACCTTGGCCAACGGCGCCTGCGAGCTGGTGCGCCCGGGGCTGAACGGGGTGTTGGTGGCCGACCCATCCGACAGCGGCGAACTGGCCCGGGCCTGCCGGAACGCCCTGGATTTGGGCCGGCCGGCGCCGGCGGAGTTGCCCCAGACAGGGCCGTGGCTGGACCAAATGGAACAGGTATTGGAGATGGCGGCAGGATAGATGGCATGAAGATCCGCGCGTCGATTTTTTATTTTCATCGCGTGGCCGGGGACAATTTGGAGGCTGCGGTGCCGGCCGAGGTGTTTGCCGAGCACCTGCGGCTCTGGCGCGCGCTGGGGGTGCAAAGCGTCAGCCAGGAGCAGCTGGCCCGCCATCTGGATGGCAGCGGGCCGCCCCTGCCGCCCCGGGTCATCAACATCAGCTTCGACGACTGCTATGCCGACCTCCTGGACCGCGCCCTGCCGCTCTTGGAGGAGTTCGGCTTCAAGGCCAGCTTTTTCGCCGTGGCCGGCCATTTGGGGCGGAAGAGCTTCTGGAGCCAGGGCGCGGCGCGGGAGCTGGACCTGATGAGCGCCGGCCAGCTGCGCCAGTTGGCCGCCCAGGGCCATGAGATCGGCTCCCACGGCCTCAACCACCGCTCCCTGACCTGGCTGCCCCTGGACGAGCTCTGGGCCGAGTTGTCCGACAGCCGCCAGGTGCTGGAGCAGGTCCTGGGCCGGTCGGTGACGACCCTGGCCTATCCCTTTGGCGACGTCTCGCCCTGGGTGGCGCAGGCGGCCGAAGCGGCCGGCTACCGGGCGGCGCGGGGGCTGAGGCGGGGCAACCTCCACTCGCGCCAAAGCCTTTTCGACCTGAGCGTGATAAACTCGATGCGGCTGCGCGATCGGGTGAGCCTGCGCAAGATGGCGCATTAGATCGGAAGAGCGTCGTGTAGGGAAAGAGTGTAGATCTCGGTGGTC
>CALERA010000344.1 GCA_937908275.1 uncultured Desulfarculaceae bacterium
TCTTGCGCAGCCCCGAAGCCAAGGCCATATTTAACAAGTACGGTTTCGCGGTGAGATAATCCCGGTACTGATCCAGCACGGGGCTCGCGCCGCGGATCGGCGCGGGCCCCTTGTCATGCGGAGCGGCGGTGGAAGCCTGGTGGGCGGCGTTGGGATTGACGGCATTGGAGGGCGAGGCCCTGGGCCTGAGCCTGTGGGTCTCGTTCTGGGCCATGCTGGGCAGCCTGCCCCCGGCGGTGGCCGTGGCCTGGGTCCTGGCCCGGCTGCGCTTTCCCGGCAAGACCCTGGTGGACGGCCTGGTCCACCTGCCCCTGGTGCTGCCGCCGGTGGTCACCGGCTACCTGCTGCTGGTGGTCCTGGGCCGGCGGGGGGTGTTGGGGGCCTGGCTGCACGACCACCTGGGCATCACCCTGGCCTTCACCTGGAAGGGCGCGGCGGTGGCCTCGGCGGTGCTGGCTTTCCCGCTCCTGGTGCGGGCCATCCGGCTCTCCCTGGAGGCGGTGGACCAGGGCCTGGAGCAGGCCGCCCGCACCCTGGGGGCCGGCCGCCTGCGGGTGTTTCTCACCATCACCCTGCCCCTGACCCTGCCCGGGGTGCTCTCGGGCATGGTGGTGGCCTTTGCCCGGGGCCTGGGCGAGTTCGGGGCCACCATCACCTTTGTCTCCAACATCCCGCAGGAAACCCGCACCCTGCCCCTGGCCCTGTACAGCGTGTTGCAGGTGCCGGGCGGCGAGCAGGCGGCCATGCGTTTGTGCGTCATCTCCATGGCCCTGGCCCTCCTGGCGCTCCTGGCCTCGGAGCTGCTCTCCCGCCGCCTGGCGGCCCGGTTGCGGGGCTGAGACCATGCTGGAGGTGAGCCTGCGCAAGCGCCTGGGCGAGTTGGACCTGGCGGTGGACTTCACCCGGCCCGGCTCCGGGGTCACGGCGCTCTTTGGCCAGTCCGGGGCGGGCAAGACCTCGCTGGTCAACCTCCTGGCTGGCCTGCTCAAGCCCGACGCCGGCCGGGTGGCGCTGGAGGACTGGGTGCTCTTCGATCACCGGCGGGGCGTCGATCTGCCGCCCGAGCAACGCCGGGTGGGTTACGTCTTCCAGGACGCCCGCCTGTTTCCCCATTTCTCGGTGCGGGGCAACCTGCGCTATGGCCTGCGCCTGGCCCCCCGGGGCGAGGCCTGGGCCGAGTTCGATCCGGTGGTGGAGCTGCTGGGCATCGAACACCTGCTGGACCGGCGGCCCCACAACCTTTCCGGCGGCGAGAAGCAGCGGGTGGCCATCGGTCGGGCCCTGCTGACCAGCCCCAAGCTGCTCCTGATGGACGAGCCCCTGGCCTCCCTGGACGCCCCACGCAAGGCCGAGGTCCTGCCCTACCTGGCCCGCCTGGCCGCCAGCCTGGCCATCCCCATCGTCTACGTCAGCCACCAGCCGCGCGAGATCCTGGAACTGGCCGACGGCGTGGTCTTGATCGAGGCCGGCCGGGTGGCCGGGATCAAGACCCGCG
>CALERA010000345.1 GCA_937908275.1 uncultured Desulfarculaceae bacterium
CCTGCGCGCCTGCGCTCGGCATGACCTGCGCCCCATCACCGGCGCGGAGATCACCCAGCCCCACGGCCCGGGGCGCGCGGTCTGCCTGGTGCGGAATGCCGAGGGCTTCCGCAACCTCTGCCGGCTCATCACCCGCCGCCACCTGGAGCCGGGTTTCGATCTGGCGCGCGATCTCCCCGAACACGCCGCCGGCCTGGCGCTGCTGACGCCCACGCCCGCCTTGCTGGCCGCCTGGCGGGGCCAGGGGGTGGACGCGGCCGCCGTGCTGGGCGGGCGGCCCACCGGACGCAGCCTGGAGCTGCGCCGCCTGGCCCGGGGCCTGGGCGCGCCGATCGTGGCCGGGCCGGGGAGTTGGTTCGTCACGCCCGAGGACCACCGCACCCACCTGGTCCTGCGCGCCATCAGCCTCAACACCAGCCTCTCGCGCCTGCCGGCGGCGGAACAGGCCCCGGCCGAGGCCTGGCTGGCCGGACCGGAGGAATACGCCCGGCGCTTCGCGGCCCTGCCCGAGGCCCTCGCCGCCAGCGACGCGTTGGGCCAAGGCCTGGAGTTCATCCCCCGGCCCGAGGTCATCATGCCGCCCTGGAGCGACGCCCAGGGCCGCGACGCGGACAGCGTGCTGCGCGCAAGGGCCTATGCCGGCGCGGCCCGACGCTATGGCGAGCCCCTGCCCGCGGCCGTGGTCCGCCGCCTGGAGCACGAACTGGCCCTGATCAGCGGCAAGGGTTTCGCGTCCTATTTCCTGGTGGTGGAGTCCATCGTCCGGCGCTCCCCACGCATCTGCGGCCGGGGTTCGGGCGCGGCCTCCCTGGTGGCCTACGCCTTGAACATCACCAACGTCTGCCCCATCAAGTTCAACCTCTACTTCGAGCGCTTCCTCAACCCCCAGCGGGTGGACCCGCCCGACATCGACGTGGATTTCGCCTGGGACGAGCGCGACGGGGTGATCAACTCGGTGTTGGAAGAATATCGCGGCCGCGCGGCCATGGTGGCCACCCACGTATTTTTCCAGGGCCGGGCCGCCATCCGCGAGGTGGCCAAGGTCTTCGGCCTGCCTGTCCAGGAGATCAAGTTGGTCATGCGCCGCCTGCCCTGGCTGCGGGGGCCGGTGGAGGGCCACACCGGTTTCTATCCCAAGCGCCAGGCCCTGCCCCCGGGAGTGGAGCCCGGCCTGGCCGAGCCCTGGCCGGAACTGTTGGGCCTGGCTCAGGCGTTGGTGCGCACCCCGCGCCACATCTCGGTGCACGTGGGCGGGGTGGTCATCACTCCCGGACCCATCCGCGACCACGCGCCCATCGAGATGGCGGCCAAGGGGGTGCCCATCGTCCAGTGGGAGAAGGACGGGACCGAGGAGGCGGGCCTGGTCAAGATCGACCTCTTGGGCAACCGCTCCCTGGCCGTGATCCGCGACGCGGCCATCAACCTGCGCGCCAATGGCGAGGCCCTGGACGAGCGGACCTGGCAACCCGAGGACGACCCCGCCACCCAGGCCATGGTGGCGCGGGGGGCGACCATGGGCTGCTTCTACATCGAAAGTCCCGCCACCCGGCTCTTGCAGCAGAAGGCGGCCCGGGGTGACTACGAGCACATGGTCATTCATTCCAGCATCATCCGTCCGGCCGCCAACCCCTACATCCAGGAATATCTGAAGCGCCTGCACGGCCAACCCTGGGAGCCGCTCCACCCCCTCTTGGGGACGATCCTGGACGAGAGCTACGGGATCATGGTCTATCAGGAGCACGTCAGCCAGGCGGCCATGGCCCTGGCCGGCTTCTCCCACGGCGAGGCCGATCGCCTGCGCAAGGTGATGAGCTGGAAGGACAAGGAACGGGCGCTCAGGGACTATAGCGACAAGTTCGTGGCCGGCGCGCGGGAGCGAGGGGTGGAGGAGGAACGCATCGCGGCGGTGTGGGAGATGATGATGAGCTTCGCCGGCTATTCCTTCTGCAAGCCCCACAGCGCCAGCTACGCCCGGGTGTCGTTTCAGGCGGCGTTCCTCAAGGCCCACTTCCCGGCCGAGTTCATGGCTGCCGTGATCTCCAACCAGGGCGGGTTTTACAGCACCTTCGCCTACGTCTCCGAGGCCCGCCGTCTGGGGCTCGCCATACTGCCACCCTGCGTCAACGCCAGCGCGGCGGCCTGGAGCGGCCGGGGGCGGGGGCTGCGGGTGGGGCTGATGGCGATCAAGGGCCTGGGTCGGGAGACTCTGGCGCGGATCATCGCCGGCCGGGCGGGGCGACCCTACGCCAGCCTTGAGGATTTCCTGCAACGGGTGCGGCCGGAGGAGGACGAGGCCCGGGCCCTGATCGCGGCCGGGGCCTGCGACGGCCTGCACCCGGGCCAGGATCGGGCGGGCCTGCTCTGGCGGCTGGCCGGCTGGCGTCAGGCCCAGGCCAGCCAAGACCGGGCGGCCGGGCTCTGGGCGGCGGCCCCGGTGGTGACCCCGCCAGAGCTGCCCCCGGCCGAGGCCCGCGACACCCTGCGCCGCCAATTCGCGGTGCTGGGCTTCCTTTGCGATCGCCACCCCATGGAACTCTATGCCCAGGCCATCCCGGGCCGGGGGATGATCAAGGCCCGCGACCTGGCCCGGCACCAGGGCCGGCGGGTGCGCCTGGCCGGCTGGCTCATTACCGGCAAGACGGTCTGGACCAAGACTGACCAGGCCATGCAGTTCCTGACCTTCGAGGACGAGACCGGCCTGGTGGAGACGACCTTTTTTCCGGAGGCCTACCGCCGCTTCGCCATGTCCCTGGACTGGGAGCGGCCCTATCTGCTCTCCGGCCTGGTAGAGGAGAATTTCGGCGCGCACACCCTGACCGTGGAACGAGCGTCCCCAATCTTAACTTCTGGTGCGCGCTAAGCTCTCCGGCCCCGGCCTATATTCTCGCCACCGCCGGGTGAGCCACAGATCCTCGCCCTGACAAGCCAGCCCAGCAGCCCAAGGAGCGATCATGTACAAGAAAGAGGACGAGTGGCGGACCACCCTTCGCCTTCCCGAAGAGCTCTACCAGCGCTTGTTCGCCTACACCCAGTCTGAAAAGCTGCGGCGGGGGCCACGGGCGGGGGTGTCGATGAACACGATTATCACGGAGTTACTAGACGAGCATTTACCGAAGAACCCAACCGCCTGAATCTGATAAAAAGCCAAGCCCCCGGCCAGGCATCCCGCCCGGCCAGCATGGCTCCTCGGCCCCGGCCTATATTCTCGCCGCCGCCGAAGGCGCGACATATCCTAGCCCCGGTAAGCCAGCCCAGCAGCCCACGGAGCGTCCATGTAGAAAAATGAAGACGAGTGGCGGGCCACCTTTCACTTTCCCGAAGAGCTATACTAGCGGTTGTTTGCCTACATGCAACTTGAGAAGTTGGAGAGCGGGCCACGGGCGGGTGTGTCGATGAATACGACCATTGCCAAAATACTGGGAAAGTGTTTGACAATAAATGTTACACAATAGTATTCATCATCAGGCGCTGCGCTGCACTAGCGAATAAATTGCTTTAAGTACAAATCAAGATTTTTTTCGTCGCGGCCTTTTGATGTGGTAACTAAATAATTGATAAGTTTCATGTATTCATTTGCCAGCAAGGCTTGCTTTTCTTCAAACTGCGCAATATTGTCTTTGTTAGCGTTTGCGATTGATAGATATTTTAATGAGCTACCCCTGTCGTTAAGGGCGACTTTTCTAATGGATGCGACTGCTTTGAAGCAGAGATATTTAGCGTAGCCAGAGGAGCGCAAGGTTTCGACTGCCATCAGCTCAATAAGAATATCTCTAATTCTATCATAATGGCGTTTATTTGTTTTTATATCTTGAATATCTTTAGGGGTTAGTCCAGGCTGTTGGGCCTCTTGACTAAGCATTGCATTGCCAACATTAATCATTTTCTCCATAAAGTCTTCTTCTTTTATACTCGCATATCTTTCGGATAATGCACCTAAATATATATAATATTCCGAGACAGCAATAATGCATTCTGGTGGAAGTTTATCAATAGATCGGTATAGGTGATCAGGTGGCTTTGTAGCTAAAATTGAGCGCATTTCTTTAATCGCTGCTGAGAGATAAAATGCCAAAGACATAGGTGATATTTGAGTCCCAGCATTTATTTTATTGAGGTTGCCTGAAAGTGGCTTAAAAAATAACGCTTCGGCTCGCGCCAACATGTCTCCTTCAATAAATTTTGCGGCATCTTCCGTTTCATGTTTTCGATTAATTTCAATGAGATCAAGCTCTCTCTGTTTCTGCAATAGGTGTGTTTTTTCAATTAAACTAGTATTTTGTCTTGCATTAATTTCGGCTGATTCGATATTGCTTTGCCGGCCTATATTTGCCGCTTTAATTGCACCCTCCACAGTTTTTTCCGTGCTTTTCAAGGTCAGCTCGGCCGTTTTTAACATCGATGATAATTGGGTTTCACTACTAATAATAACTCCATATATGGCCGCAGCAGCTGTTATTATAGAAGCAAGTAATGGAGGAATGAAGTTGGTTAGCATCTGGTGCCAGACTGTTATTGGCTTTTGATGGCGTTTTAATCGCACGCTTTTCACCTTTGATAATACGGATCACTAACTTAACGCTTTCTTAAAATGTTATACTAAGTAAGCGGTTTTTGGCTACAGTTTACTCGCTTGGTTTGACCGAGAAATACCGAGCCCCCGGCCAGGCATCCCGCCCGGCCGGGGGCTTCTTCTTCCCTCTTCTCTTCGCCCCGCCTAATCGCCACCCACCACCAGCGGCGGGGGTTGCTCGACAACCGTTGGTGGGCTGGTGGCCGGGCTGACGGTCTGGGGACCTGTCCCGGTGCTGATCCCGCCGCCCGCGCCCTGGCCCGAGACCTGGACCTGCTGGCTGGTGTGGGTGCCGCCGGAGTCCTTGAGGACGCTGGCCAGGCCCACCACCTGGGCCACCCCGGGCAGGGTGGCCACTGCCTGGCCCAGGCCGCGCTCCAGGGCGCTTTCCTTGGGCTCGGCCAGGTTCGGGGTCTTGTTGTTCAGGGTCAGCACCAACAAGCCCATGACGCCCATGTCCCGGGTGCGGGCGTCGTTGCTGGCCACGGCCTGGCCCAGGGCCTTGGCCGTCTCCTGCTTGGTCTTCTCGCCCTCCTGGATCACCGCGCCCTGTTCCTTGGCGTAGGTGGGGTAGTTCATCGACATGCAGCCGGACAGCCCGGCCAGGGCTGCCAGCGTCGCCAGGATCATCAGCCATCGCGCCATGGCTTACTCCTTTTCGCCCAAGGGGCCGGCCCCGTCCTGGTCGGGCAGGATGGAGCCGGGCCCCGGTTCAATCACTCGATGGGTGAGCAGGCCCCAGGCCAGCGAGCCGGCCGCCTTGAGCACCCCGCCTAGGCCGCTTCCGGCAAGCTCTCGGCCACGCTGGAGCCATCCGGCAACAGACCCAGGGAGTCGGCCAGCTCGGCCGCCGCCTCCACCAGGTAGTTGTCCAGGTTGGTGTCCGTGCTCTCCACGAACTCCTGGGCCACCGCCAAGCCCTTGCCGATCAGCTCCTTCATGCCCGGCGACACCTCGGAGCGAACCAGGTCCGAAAGACCAGGGAAGAACTTGTTGAGCAGCATGGGCAGCATCGCCTTGCCCGCCTTGATCGCCAGGGACAGGATCGGTCCGGTCAGAAGCCAATTCATGGTCGAAACCTCCTTGGGGGTGGCCGCGAAAGGGACGCTGGAGCCCTCCAGCGCCTCCGTTGCGGCCGGTTGATCGGGGCTGAGGAATAGATCCCGCTCGGCCGCCCGGCGGAGTTCCAGGCCCTTTAGGACCTGCCCGCCGGCCTTGCGCCACTTGGGGAACTCGTCGGCCGCGCCGGCATAGTCTCCGGCGTTGAGCAGCTCAAGCAGGGTCGAGTCGCCCAGGCCCTCGGGGATGCTGTCGGCGTCCTCGTCGGGCCCCAGGTTGAAGGTGAAGCTGACCAGGGCCGCAAACTGGTTATCCGTGAGCGGCACCGTCACCAGGCGCTCCACCGCCTCCTCGGCCTGGGCCAGGTCCCGGGCCAGAATCGACAAGCCCTGCATCTCGCTGATGGGCTCGGCAAAGGTCTCGCCCGGCTGGATGGCGTGGCCCCAGCCGATGGTGGGCTTGCCGCCGGGGCAGGTGTAGGTGGTGGCCCGGAAGCCCTCGAAGGACTTGATCAGCTCCAGGCCGGCCTCGTTGATCTTCCGGGGCATGGCTAGGCCCTCCTTTCGTTTTCCTTGACCAGGTGGTCGGTGATCCGGCCGTGCAGCACCTTGTCTTCTTTATCCAAGCCGGACTTGCAGGCCTTGCAGGCGGCCAGGAACTCGGCGAAGCGGGTCTCCAGGTTCTTGAGCCGCTGGTGGCCGACCCCGAAGTGAAAAACCAGAGTGCCCAGGCTGACCACCAGGGCGGCCACCTCCAGGGCCTCCTTGACCTCGGCCCCGGCGCTCACAACACCGCCAGCATGGCCTGCACCTGCGCGGGGGTGCTGGCGGCCACCAGGTCGCGCAGGGCCAGGAACGAGGCCTCGCTGAGGTAGCCCCGGGCCAGGGCCTCGTCGGCATAGCTCTGGATGATGCCCGGGCCGCTGACCACGATGGCCTGGCCGGGATAGGCCGCCGTCAGGGCCGCCACCACCGCCGCCTCCACCTCTGCCTGGCTGCACTCCGGGTGTTCCTGGATGTAGGGGATGCCCACCAGCTTGGCGGTTTCCTTCTGGGCCAGCCATTTGCGGTCGTGGGCGGTGGCCAGCAGGTTGGCGGCCACGGCTTGCTCCTGGAGCTTCACCGCCGCCTCCAAGGCCTCCAGGCGGGCCTGCACCGGGTCAGGGGCCGGCGCGGGCGGGGTGTAATCCGGGTCGATGGCCACGCTCACCACCTCCCCGCCCTCGATGGTGGCCACCAACTCGGGCAGGTCCACCAGCAGCAGGGCCTCGGCCGTCTCCCG
>CALERA010000346.1 GCA_937908275.1 uncultured Desulfarculaceae bacterium
TAGTTGTTGGAGCAGCGGGTGACCAGCACCGGCAGGCCGTGGGTGTGGTGGTAGGCCCGGGCCAGGAGATCGCCCCCGGCCTTGCTGGCGCTGTAGGGGCTCTTGGGGTCCAGGGGCCAGTCCTCGCGGAACCGCCGGGGATCATCCAGGGCCAGGGCGCCGTAGACCTCGTCGGTGGAGACATAGAGGAAACGCCGCGCCGGGTCGTCGCCCCAGGCGGACAGGGCGGCCTGCAACAGGGTCTGGCTGCCCAGGACGTTGGTGCGCACAAAGGCCCCGGCGTCGCGGATGGAACGGTCCACGTGGCTCTCGGCCGCGAAATGGGCCACCAGCTCGACCTCGGCCAGCAGGGGGGCCACCAGCTCGGGGTCGCAGATGTCGCCCCGGATCAGGCGATAACGGTCCGCGTAGTCGGCCTCGACATCGGCCAGGTTGGCCGGATTGCCGGCGTAGGTCAACAGGTCCAGGTTCCAGACCTCGTCGGCCGGGTGGGTCGCCAGGACATGGCGAATGAAGTTGCTGCCGATGAAGCCGCAGCCGCCGGTGACCAGGATGCGCAAGGAACCACCTTCCGGGGAGGGAAATCGCTAACAAAGCGTAGCGCCTGCATTATCATCGCCGCGCCGGGTCAAGTCAAGGCCGGCAGGGGCTTGCCTGGGAGCGGGGCGCGTGTTATCTCTGTGGCCGTGAGCCAGGAGGCCCGCTTGACGTCCCCCCAGACCTGTCGACATCACCCCCAGCAGCCGGTGGCGGCCCTCTGCCAGAAATACGGCCACGGCCTGTGCGCCGCGTGCCTCACAGAGCGGCCCCAGTGCCCGGACCCGGACATTTTTTGCCGCCACCGCCCGCAGTGCCTGATTCATTATCAGTTCAAGGAACTACGTCGGGAAAACCGGACCAGCGACCCAGACCAAGGGAGTTGACCATGAAAAAAGCCGAGTACGCGGAGTTTATCAAGCGCCTGCCCCAGGCCAACCTGCCCATGGCCGAGGTCAAGGCCTTCCTGCTGACCGGCCCCCAGGCCCAGGCCGCTTTCTTCGAGTTGCCGGCCGGGGCCTCGGTGCCGCCCCACGCCCACGGCGAGCAGTGGGGCATCATCGTGGAGGGCGAGATCGACCTGACCATCGGCGGGGTGACCCACCTGCTGAAGCGGGGCGATTCCTACTACATCGGCGACCAGGTGGTGCACAGCGGCGTCACCCACACCGGCTGCCTGGCCATCGACGTCTTCGCCGACCCCAACCGCTACCAGGCGCGTGACTGACGAGGGCCTGGCGGGCGACCCAGACGGCCGCCGCATGGCCGCGCCGCTGGCGGCCGGCCTGGCCCTGGGTCGCCTGATCCCTCCCGGCCCGGTCCTGGAGCTCTGCTGCGGCCTGGGCGGCCTGACCCGGGGCCTGGCCCGGGGCCACCCGGTGCTGGCCCTGGACCGCTCCCCGGCCCGCCTGGCCAGGGCCCGGGCCAACCTGGCCGCCGCCTCGCCCTGCCATCCGGTGCGCTTCCTGGCCTGCGACCTCAGCCACCCCGCCCTGCGTCCCCCGGCCGCGCCCGGCTTCAGCGCCGTGGTCATGGACCCGGACTGGTCCCCGGCCGGGGCCTCGCCGCGGCAATGGGCCGCGCGCCTGGGCGACATGCGCCCGCCGGCCGACGCCCTGCTCGCCTGGGCCCGGGCTTTCAGCCCCCGCCTGGTCCTGCGCCTGCCCCGCGATCTGCCGCCCCCGGACTGGCCCCCGCCCGCCCCGGCCCGGGCCGTGCCGGTCCTCATCAACGATGCGCTTGATTTTATTTTTGTTTTCCTGGGACCATGGCCGGGCCTGCCCCCGGAGCTGCGCCTGTGAGGGATCTTCCGCCAGGGAACCACTTTCCTGGTGCCCGGCGGCAAAAAAGTGTATTTTAGGCCTGGGGCCCAGGCGGGCGAAAGCGGTGGACGGCCATCGCCAACCAGATGAATTCATTAGCTCATCATGGTTAGCACCCGCTCGCCGAGGGCCGCGACGCAAACCTCCCCGGGAGGGGATAAGTTGACCCGCGCGCGCTGGTTTGGCAGCCTCCTGCTCCTGGCCCTGGCGGCCAGCCTGGCCGCCTGCGCCGAAATGCAACCCCGGCCCGCCTCCGACCCCCTGCCAGCGCGGGCCGCCGCCCCGGCCGCGCCGGCGACGGCAACCGCCCCCAGCCTGCTGCCCGCAAGCGCCAGCCAGCAGATCTGCCTGCGGGTGATCCTGGCCCCCAGCCAGGCCCAGGCCCAGGCCATTTGGGAAAAAGTCAAGAACGGCGACAAGTTCCTGGTGGCGAGCCGGGAGGTGACCCGGGACGACCAGTCCGGCCCCAAGCTGCGCTGCCTGGACCGGGCCGACCTGGAGCCCGAGGTCCTGGCCGCGGTCCAGGACCTGCCCCTGGGCCAGGTGGCCCCGCCCTTTGCCCTGGGCAACCGCTGGGCCCTGGCCCTGCGCACCAGCGACGCCTATTGGCGGCGGGGCAACGAGCTCTTCGACCAGGGCCGCTTTGCCGAGGCCGAGGCGATGCTGCTGCAGGAGGTGGAACTCAACCCCGACGGCCCGGGCTGGCACCTGATCGCCCTGGCCCGCTCCGCGCGCAAACAGCCCCGGGAGGCCCTGGCGGCCTACGACCAGGCCCTGGCCTGGTCGCCCCTGGACCCCCGGCTGCTCAACGACAAGGCCGGGGTGCTCCTGGACCTGGGCCGGGCCGAGGAGGCCTGCGGGCTCTATGAGAAAGCCCTGAACCTGGCCCCGCGCAACGCCCTGGTCATGAACAACCTGGCCTGGAGCCTGGCCCGCCAGGGCAAGGAGCTGCCCCGGGCCGAGGACCTGGCCCGCCAGGCGGTGGCGGTCCGGCCGGACAACGCCAGCTTCTGGGACACCCTGGGTCTGGTGCAGCGCCTGCGCGGAGAGAACGCCCAGGCCGCCCGCAGCTATCACCAGGCCCTGCGCCTGGACCCCGGCCTGGCCCAGGCCCGGGCCCACCTGACCCCCACCCTGCTGGCCCTGGAGCCCGGGGAGCTGGAGCGCCTGCTGGGCTCCTCCCCCGCCAGCCAAGGCCCCACCCCAACCCGGCGCTGAGGCCCCCGCCCGCGCCGCGAGCTCGGATCAGACATGATCGACATTCATTGCCATCTCCTGCCCAAAATGGACGACGGCGCCAAAAGCTGGGAAGAAACCCTGGAGATGTGCCGGGTGGCGGCCAAGGACGGGGTGACCGACATCGTGGCCACCCCGCGTTTCGGCAAGGCGTTCTTCCAATATGGCCTGGAGGACATCCGCAAGACGGTGCGCCTGCTGAACAGCCACCTGGAGAACCAGCGGATTCCCCTGACCGTCCACCCCGGGGCGGACGTCTTCCTGGAGGCCGGCACCCTGGAGCTGGCCCGCCAGGGCCGGTTGCCCACCCTGGCCGACGGTGGCCGCTACTTCCTCCTGGAGCCGCCGGACCGCGAGCCGGACCAGGGCCTGGAGCAGACGATCCTTGATTTCCAGGCCCTGGGTCTGACCCCGGTGGTGGCCCACCCCGAGCGGGTCTCCCAGGGCCAGGACCTGGGCTGGTTGGAGCGCTTGCTGGAGCTGGGTTGCCTCTGCCAGATCGCGGCCGGCAGCCTCAGCGGCGCCTTTGGCCGCCAGGCCCGCAAGAACGCCGCGCGGCTGTTGAAAAAAGGCCAGGTCCACTTCGTGGCCAGCGAGGCCACCTCGCCCCGCGAGCGCCCCCCCATCCTGAGCCAGGCCCGGGAGGAACTGCTGGACCTGGTGGGGCGCGAGGCCACCCTGCGCATCCTCAAGACCGACCCCCAGGCCTTGCTGGAGGGCCGCTCCCTGGAGCATCCCGCCCCGGCCGGCCGGGCGGGCAAGCGCCGCTTCGGCCTGGGCTGAGCGCCTCCGTCCGGGTGCGCCGGCTCAGGCCCGCATTTCCCGCGGGCTCCCGCCGGCCTCGGCCGAGCCCTCGCCCACCGTGCGCAGCACCGCCGCCAGGGAGGACAGCCCCGAGCAGCGCAGGGGCACGAAGGTCTTGGTGGCCCCCTTGCAGGCCCGCTTCACCCGCTGGCAGGCGTCGTGGCTCACGCAATCCACCGGGCAGAACACCAGGTCCGCCCCGGCCAGGCATTGATCCAGGGCGCAGCGCCGGCACTCCTGCCCGCCGTCATGGTGCTGGAAGCGCCCCCCGGCCCGCTCCACCAGGGCGCGGTAATGGGGCACCAGGTTGGCCCGGCCGCCCACGTACAGCACCCGCTTGCCGCACAGCCCCGCCGGACAGGCTCCGGGACAGGCTCCCAACTCCGCCGGACAGGCCGCCGCCTGCCCGTCCTCGGCCAAAGGCTTGGCTTGACCCGCCAGCAGCGGGTTGAACTGGGCGCGCCCCTTGCGGGTCAGCACCGCCACCAGGCGGCCCAGACGCCGGGCCTCGCCGCGCTGGCGGCGGGCCTCCTCCCGGGCTTCGTCGCGCTCCCGCTGGGCCTGGGCCAGCTCCCGGCGCAGATCCTCCTCCGTGTCCTGGCCCTCCCGGGCCAGGCTAAGGCTCTCCACCTGGCGGGCCAGCAGGCCGTTGCGGTGGCGCAGCTCCTCCACCTGGGCGGCCAGGGATTTCTCCCGCGCCCGGCCCTGGGCCGAGACCGCCCGCAGGCGGCAACGGCTGGCCTCCAGGGCCTGCTCCAACTCGGTCCGGCCCCGCTCCAGCTCCCGCAAACGGCGCAGGTCGTTGCGGTTGGAGGCCCCCACCAGATGCGAGAGCATGTGGACCTGACCAAAGGCGTGGTGCATCAGGTCCTGGCCCACCAGGGGATGGGTGATCAGGGCCCAGAAACCGCCCGGCACGTCGCCCTGGGCCAGGGCCTGCTCCCAACCAGCGGCCAACTCGGCCAGGTCCTGGGCCTTGCCCGCCTGCCAGACCTGCTTCTGGTATTTCTTGTCCAAAAACTTGTTGAGCGCCTCGGAGAAGTCGTTGCGGGACTTGCACATGGTCACGCAACGCGAGTGGACCTCGTATTCCTCGCAGCCGTGGGGCAGATCCAAACCGGTCTTGCGCGCCAGGCGGCGCAGCTCGCCCAAACTCAGGCAGGTGCCCACCACCGCGCACTGATAATCATCCAGTTGCCAGATCTTGCGCCGGGCGCGGGCCTGGCCCTGGCCAGCCTCCCGCGCGGCCGGCGCGCCAGCGGCCTGCCAGCGGGGGGACATCAGATGAGCCAGGCTGGTGGTCTGGCCGGCCAGGGAGAGGAAGGGAGCGCCGGCCGGGCCGGGGGCGTTGTTCAGAGACATGGCGCGAGCCTCCAATGGTCGGGCTCCCAATCCCCGCCCGCCAGCACCCAGGGCGGGGGAAAGCCGCCGGTCGGGGGTGGGCCTCCGGCGACGGACCAGCCCGGCCGCCCGAGGGGCCGGGTGGTCCGCCGCCGCGAGCGGAGGGGTGTGGGATGGTTGGGGCGGGGGCTGGTCGGCCGGGGAGAATGGCCGAGGAATGGCTCGAGCGGGCTGATCGGGAACGCGCCGGAGCAGGGCTGGAGGCAGGCCGGCGCTGGCCGCGGGGCGCCCTGCCCCGGGCCACCGGCCTGCCCCCAGCGAGGAGTCGGTTGGGCTGACAACGGATGGGAAGGTGGTTGGGTGAGGTTCGTTGTCATTGCTTCCAGGCGCGTTCCTTTATCGCAATTGAGACTAAGTTGCTATTTCAATATCACCACGGCCGCCCGCTGTCAACAGGCTCCCGCAGATTTTTCGCAAGGGCTTGGATCTGCTCGTCAGCTCCCGGCGCGGGGCTGGCGGGACGCTGGCTATGGATTGGCTGGGTTGCGGCGGAGGCAAGATCGGCGGACCGGGAAAGCGCGCCCCGGTCCGCCCGGGGAGGCTAGCGGTTCTTCCAGATCGGCGGGCGCTTTTCCAAAAAGGCCTTGAGGCCCTCGGCCGCGTCCTCGGTGCGGATCAGGTGGGCCAACTGGTAGCAGAGATAGTCGATGGCCGGGTCCAGGTCCATGTACTCCACCTTGCCCAGGGCCTGGCAGCCGGTGCGGATGGCCAGGGGGCCGTTGGCCGTGATCTGGCCCAGAGTCTCCTCCACCATGGCGTCCAGGCCGTCCACCGGACAGGCCCGGGTGATCAGGCCCATCTCCTCGGCCTGGGCCGCGGAATAGATGCGGCCGGTGTAGATCATCTCCATGGCCTTCTTGCGGCTGACGTTGCGGAAGATCAGCGCGCCGATCATCATCGGGAACAGGCCCACCTTGACCTCCGGGGTGGCCAGGCGCGCGCCCTCGCGGGCATAGGCGATGTCGCAGGCCAGCACCAGCCCCACCCCGCCGGCCATGCAGTCGCCGTTGACCCGGGCCAGGGTGGGCTTGGGATAGGTGGCCAGGCGCTTCAGGAGCTGGCCGATCTGGGCCGGCAGGTCGGTGGGGTTGCCGCCGGAGCCCATGCGCCCCAGGTCCGCCCCGGCGCAGAAGGCCTTGTCCCCGGCCCCGGTCAGCACCACCGCCCGCACCCCGTCGTCATTCTCCACCGCGGCCAGGTAGTGCAGCAGTTGGTCCACCACCTCCAGGCTCAGGGCGTTGCGCTTGGCTTCCCGGTCAATGGTCAGCCAGGCGACGTGGTTCTTCAATTCATGGATGACCATTTCCGCCCTCCCTGGTTGGGTGATGATTCATTCATGGGCCGACCCTGGGGGCGCCCCAGCAGCGGACAGACCATAACTTTAGTTGGCGTTGGCTATTCGCGCCAGCCGGCGGGACGCCGCCAGTCCGGCCGCCCCAGGCGCAGGACGCGGCTGGGCAGGGGCGGGGGCAGGTCCTTTTCCATGGCCAGGGCCGCCTGGCGCAAGGTCTCGAAATCCACGCCCGTGGCCACGCCCATCTCCTCGAACAGGTTGACCAGGTCCAGGGTGTCCACGTTGCCGGCCGCGCCCACCGCGGTGGGGCAGCCCC
>CALERA010000347.1 GCA_937908275.1 uncultured Desulfarculaceae bacterium
ACATGCTCAAGGGCAAGCAGGGCCGCTTCCGCCAGAACCTGCTCGGCAAGCGCGTGGACTATTCCGGCCGTTCGGTCATCGTGATCGGCCCGGACCTGCGCCTGCACCAGTGCGGTCTGCCCAAGAAGATGGCCCTGGAGCTCTTCAAGCCCTTCATCTACCACCGCCTGGAGATCAAGGGGCTGGTCACCACCATCAAGGGCGCCAAGAAGCTGGTGGAGCGCGAGACCCCGGAGGTCTGGGACACCCTGTCCGAGGTGGTGCGCGAGTATCCGGTGCTCCTGAACCGCGCCCCCACCCTGCACCGGCTGGGCATCCAGGCCTTCGAGCCCCTGTTGGTGGAGGGCAAGGCCATCCAGCTCCACCCCCTGGTCTGCCAGGCCTACAACGCCGACTTCGACGGCGACCAGATGGCGGTGCACGTGCCGCTGTCCATCGAGGCCCAGATCGAGGCCCGGGTGCTGATGATGAGCACCAACAACATCCTGTCCCCGGCCAACGGCGAGCCGATCATCGTGCCCAACCAGGACATCGTCCTGGGCCTGTACTACCTGACCCGCGAGCGGCCCCTGGCCAGGGGCGAGGGCATGTCCTTCTCCGACCCGCTCGAGGTGCGCATGGCCTATGACGCCCAGGCCATCGACCTGCACGCGGCCATTTCCTGCCGCATCGAGGGCAAGAAGGTCAAGACCACCGTGGGCCGGGTGCTCCTGGCCGAGATCCTGCCCGCGCAGATCGAGTTCGACCGCATCAACCTGGTGATGGACAAGAAGGCCCTGAAGGGCCTGGTGGGCCTGTGCTACCGCCGGGCCGGCACCAAGGCCACGGTCCTCTTGGCCGACCGCCTGAAGGACTTCGGCTACTTCCACAGCACCCGCAGCGGCATCAGCATCTGCGTCAACGACATGGTCATCCCGCATTCCAAGCAGGAGATCCTGGACCAGGCCATGTCCGAGGTGCGCCAGATCGAGAAGCAGTACAAGGACGGCATCATCACCGACGGCGAGAAGTACAACAAGGCCGTGGACATCTGGGCCAAGGCCACCGAGGACGTCGCCAAGGAGATGATGGAGGACATCAGCCAGGACATCGTCAAGGGCTCCGACGGCACCGAGATCCGCACCACCAGCTTCAACCCCATCTTCATGATGGCCGACTCCGGCGCCCGCGGCAGCAAGGACCAGATGAAGCAGCTGGCCGGCATGCGCGGTCTGATGGCCAAGCCCTCGGGCGAGATCATCGAGACCCCCATCACCGCCAACTTCCGCGAGGGCCTGACGGTGCTGCAGTACTTCATCAGCACCCACGGCGCGCGCAAGGGTCTGGCCGACACCGCCTTGAAGACCGCCAACTCCGGCTACCTCACCCGCCGCCTGGTGGACGTCAGCCAGGACGCCATCGTGGTGGAGATCGACTGCGGCACCATCAACGGCATCGAGGTGGAGGCCCTGCGCGAGGGCGGCGAGGTCATCCAGCACGTGGGCGAGCGCGTCCTGGGCCGCACCGCCCTGCGCGACATCCGCGACCCCCTGACCGGCGACGTGTTGATCCCGGCCAACGCCGAGATCGACGAGGACGGGGTGACCAAGCTGGAGGAGGCCGGCATCGAGCGGGTGCAGATCCGCTCCGTGCTCACCTGCGACTGCAAACGCGGCGTCTGCTCCAAGTGCTACGGCCGCGACCTGGCCCACAGCAAGCCCGTGGACGTGGGCGAGGCCATCGGCATCATCGCCGCCCAGTCCATCGGCGAGCCCGGCACCCAGCTGACCATGCGCACCTTCCACATCGGTGGCGCCGCCGCCCGGCGGGCCGAGCAGTCCAAGGTGGAGGCGCGCTACCCCGGTTCGGTCAAGTACCTGAACCTGGTCACGGTCATGAGCAGCACCGGCCACCGGGTGGTCATGAACCGCAACGGCGAACTGGCCATCATGGGCGAGGGCGGCCGCGAGCGCGAGCGCTACAAGATCAGCTACGGCGCGCACTTGCTCTACAACGACGGCGACCTGGTCCAGCCCGGCCAGGTGGTGGCCCAGTGGGACCCCTACACCAGCCCGATCCTCACCGACGTGGAAGGCGAGATCAAGTTCGGCGACGTGATCGAGAACGTCACCATGCAGGAGCGCCTGGACCCGGTCACCGGCCGGTCCACCAAGGTGACCATCGAGAGCCGCAACGCCGACCTGCGTCCGCGCATCTCCATCAAGGAGCCCGGCACCTCCAAGACCGCCAAGCTCTCCGGCGGCCGCGGCGAGGCCCGCTACCTGCTGCCGGTGGGCGCGATCATCATGGTGGCCGAGGGCGAAACGGTCAAGGCCGGCGACGTGTTGGCCCGCATCCCGCGCGAGACCACCAAGACCAAGGACATCACCGGCGGTCTGCCTCGGGTGGCCGAGCTGTTCGAGGTGCGCAAGCCCAAGGAGACCGCGGTCATCAGCGAGATCGACGGCATGGTCAGCTTCGGCAAGCAGACCAAGGGCAAGCGCAAGGTGGTGGTGGACCCCGGCCTGCGCGAGGAGGACAAGCGGGAGTACCTGATCCCCAAGGGCAAGCACGTCACGGTGCACGAGGGCGACTACGTGCGGGCCGGCGAGCCCCTGATGGACGGCTCCATCAACCCCCACGACCTGCTCAAGACCCGCAGCCCCGAGGAAGTGGCGCGCTACCTGGTGGACGAGGTGCAAGAGGTCTACCGCCTGCAGGGCGTGAAGATCAACGACAAGCACATCGAGGTCATCGTGCGCCAGATGATGCGCCGGGTGCGCCTGAAGGACGCCGGCGACAGCAACTTCCTGATCGGCGAGCAGGTGGAGAAGTGGCGTTTTGACGAGGAGAACCGTCGTCTTATGGACGCCGACCTCCGCCCGGCCTCGGCCGAGCCGCTGCTGCTGGGCATCACCAAGGCCAGCCTCTCCACCGACAGCTTCATCAGCGCGGCCAGCTTCCAGGAGACCACCAAGGTCCTGACCGAGGCGTCCATCGCCGGAAAGGTCGACGATCTCAAGGGGTTGAAGGAAAACGTCATCATCGGCCGCCTGATCCCGGCCGGCACCGGCCTGGTGGTCTACCGCAGCCAGCACATCCCCCACGCCGAGGCCCCGGCCGACTACCGCCCGGCGGCGCGCTACCGCGACGACGAGCTGAACGAGGCCATGGCCGAGGACATGGGCGAGGCCGGGATGGAGGAAGGGCTGCTGACCGAGCGCGACCAGCCCGACAGCGAGGCCGCGCTTTAGCGGTTTCGGGTTGTTGCCAAAGTGACGTTTTTGAGGTATTATTATTAGGTTCTCACTGGGTGGGGCCCTCGGAGCCCCGCCCAGTGAGTCGAGCCAGGCCGGCCTGGGGTCGAGGGTGAATAAGGCCCTTGACAGGTCGGAGCAGGCAAGGTACAAGTAGCAATTCCACGGTCGCTCGCATTTGCGTTGCTCCCCTGGGGCAATCGGGGGGCGAACGTGCTTTCGCTGGCGCGGACAAATAGCCGCTGCTGGCGGGAGCAACCGGGCAAAGTTTGAATTGGCGGGGGTTTGCGACACGCCCCCGGATGAGCCAGGAGGCTATCGTTGCCGACGATCAACCAGCTGGTGCGCAAGGGGCGCGAACAGGTTCGCGAGAAGAAGACCACGCCGGCCTTGCAGGAGTGCCCCCAGAAGCGCGGCGTCTGCATCCGCGTGTACACCACCACCCCCAAGAAGCCCAACTCGGCCTTGCGTAAGGTGGCCAGGGTGCGCTTGACCAACGGGGTCGAGGTGACCAGCTACATCCCCGGCGTGGGACATAACCTGCAAGAGCACTCGGTGGTGCTGATCCGCGGCGGTCGTGTCAAGGACTTGCCCGGTGTGCGCTACCACATCATTCGCGGCACCTTGGACGCCACCGGCGTGCAGGACCGCAGGCAGGGCCGCTCCAAGTACGGAGCCAAGCGGCCCAAGTAAGCCGGACCCGCCCCAGACCGGGCGGAGGCGATGCCCCTTGCAGCCTACAGGACGAGGGGCGTCGCGCGTTAGGGCTAGCTGTAACTAGGGACGGATAGGACAAGATGCCCAGGAGACGCGAAGTACCCAAGCGGGAGATCCTGCCCGACGCCAAGTACCGCAGCAAGACGTTGGCCAAGTTCGCCAACAAGCTGATGTACGACGGGAAGAAGTCCACCTCCGAGCGGATTCTGTACGGGGCGATGGACAAGATCCGGGAGCGCAGCAACGAGGATCCCCTGCGGGTTTTCGAGAAGGCCCTGGATAACGTGCGTCCGGTGATCGAGGTCAAGAGCCGCCGTGTCGGTGGCTCCACCTACCAGGTGCCGGTGGAGATTCGCTCCGAGCGGCGCCAGGCTCTGGCCATGCGCTGGATCATCGGTTACGCCCGCGGGCGCGGCGATGGCAAGACCATGGCCGACAAGCTGGCGGCCGAGATCCTGGACGCGGCGGCGGGTCGCGGCAGCTCGGTGAAGAAGAAGGAAGACACCCACCGCATGGCCGAGGCCAACAAGGCCTTCGCCCACTACCGCTGGTAGGACGACGCACGCGACGCCCCCGGCCGTGGGGTCTGGGGCAGGGCCTCTCTGATAACCGAAGATGGGCAGGGCCCGGTTGACACGGGCCAGCGGCGGCGCAAGGAAATGGTTTTTGGGTTGGCGCCGCCGCCAATGATAGCGGCAAGGCCGCCCGCGGTTTGATGACAGACGGGTGCGTTTTCGGTTTGCTGCCCGTTTCGAGATGATTGAAAGGTATTTAGGGTTATAGTCGTGGCACGGCAGGTCCCCCTGGTCAGGCATCGCAACATTGGGCTGATGGCCCACATCGATGCCGGCAAGACCACCACCACCGAGCGAATTCTTTTCTACACCGGTGTATCGCACCGGCTGGGGGAAGTGCACGACGGCTCCGCTATCATGGACTGGATGGCTCAGGAGCAGGAGCGCGGCATCACCATCACCAGCGCCGCCACCACCTGTTTCTGGAAAGACACCCGCATCAACATCATCGACACTCCCGGCCACGTCGACTTCACCATCGAGGTGGAGCGTTCGTTACGCGTATTGGATGGCGTCATCGCCGTCTTCTGCGCGGTGGGAGGGGTGCAGCCTCAGTCCGAGACCGTCTGGCGCCAGGCCGACCGCTACGGCGTGCCCCGCATCGCTTTCATCAATAAAATGGACCGGGTGGGCGCCAACCATCAACGCTGCGTGGAGATGATGACCGCGCGCCTGGGCTGCCGCCCGATCCTGATGCAGCTGCCCATCGGCTCCGAGGACAAATTCGAGGGCGTGGTGGACCTGATCGGTCGCCAGGCCCTTCGTTTTGAGGACCTGAGCAAGGGCATGCAGGTCCAGGCCGGCGAGATCCCGGCCGAGATGCTCGACGAGGTCGAGACCGCTCGGGTGGAAATGATCGAGGCGGCCTGCGAGTTCGACGACGAGCTGTTGGAGCGCTACCTGGGTGGCGAGGAGCTCGGCGCCGAGGAAATCCGGCGCGGCCTGCGCCAGGGCGTCCTGGCCGCGGCCATCGTCCCGGTCTACCTGGGTTCGGCCTTCAAGAACAAGGGCATCCAGCCCCTCCTGGACGCCGTGATCGAGTTCATGCCCTGCCCCCTGGACGTGCCGGCCATCACCGCCACCGACCCCAAGGGCAACGAGGTGCCGGTGCCGGCCGAGGACAACGCTCCCCTGGCGGCCCTGGCCTTCAAGCTGATGACCGACCCCTACGTGGGCCAGCTCACCTTCCTGCGCGTTTACGCCGGCAGCCTCAAGAGCGGCGACACGGTCTACAACGCCAACACCCAGAAGAGCGAGCGCATCGGCCGCCTGCTGAAAATGCACGCCAACCAGCGCGAGGAGGTCAAGGAGGTCTACGCCGGCGACATCGTGGCCGCCGTGGGCCTGAAGACCGCCTCCACCGGCGACAGCCTCTGCTCGCCCAGCCATCCCCTGGCCCTGGAATCGCTTTTCGTGCCCGAGCCGGTGATGGGCCTGTCCATCCGTCCGGCCAGCAAGGCCCTGGCCGAGAAACTGGGCATGGCCCTGGCCCGCCTGGCGGCCGAGGATCCCAGCTTCCGGGTCAACAGCGACGAGGAGACCGGCCAGACCGTGATCCGGGGCATGGGCGAGTTGCACCTGGAGATCATCGTCGACCGCTTGAAACGCGAGTTCAAGGTCGAGGCCGAGGTGGGCGCGCCCCAGGTGGCCTACCGCGAGGCCATCACCAAGAGCGCCGAGGCCGAGGGCCGCTACATCAAGCAGTCCGGCGGCCGCGGTCAATACGGCCATTGCAAGATCACCGTCGCCCCGGGCGAGCCGGGTTCCGGCTACGTCTTCAAGGACAAGATCGTCGGCGGCGTGATCCCCAAGGAGTACATCCCGGCGGTGGAGAAAGGCGCCAGGGACGCAGCCGAAAAGGGCGTCCTGGCCGGCTTCCCGCTGGTGGACATCGAGGTCACCCTGTTCGACGGGTCCTACCACGAGGTGGACTCCAACGAGCGCGCCTTCTTCATCGCCGCTTCCATGGCCCTCAAGGACGCCTGCCACCGGGCTGGCATGCAGCTCCTGGAGCCGGTCATGAAGCTGGAGGTCACCACCCCGGATGACTTCCTGGGCGATGTGATGGGCGATCTCAGCAGCCGGCGCGGCCGGGTGCAGTCCCTGGACGCCCGCTCCGGGGTCCAGGTGGTCAACGCCACGGTGCCTCTGTCCAACATGTTCGGTTATGCCACAGACTTGCGCTCGGCCACCCAAGGCCGGGCCACGTTCAGCATGGAATTTTCCCACTATGATCCGATGCCCGCCAGCCTGGCCCAGGAGGTCATGGAAAAGGTGCGGGCCGAGCGCGAGGCCAGGCGACAGGGCCTGGCAGCCTAGAGGAGGATTTCAGTCATGGCCAAGGCAAAGTTCGAGCGCAAGAAGCCACACGTGAACGTGGGAACGATC
>CALERA010000348.1 GCA_937908275.1 uncultured Desulfarculaceae bacterium
TGAGCCACAAGGCGCTCTCCACCGAGTGGGTGCAGCAGACCTTGGAGCAGTAGGGATGCGCGGGCTCGCGGCTGCCCACGCACTGGATGAAGACCGCGTTGTTGACCTTCTTGGCATCCAGCTCGCCGCTGTTGATGGCCGCGTCCAGCTCCAGGTGGGTCATCACCGCCTTGTGCTGGCCGTGCAGGTATTCGGTGGGCTGGTATTCGGCCGCACCGGTGGCGATGATGGTGACGCCGTGCTCCACGACCTCCTCGCCCAGGTCGCCGGCCAGGGTGGTCTTGAAGTTGCCCACGAAGCCGTCCACCGTCTTGATGGTCGAGCCCAGGTGAACGGTGATGTTGGGATCGTCCTTCACCTTCTGGTCCAGCTCGGCCAGGTAGTCGGCCACCGATTCGCCCTTGGCCGTGGCCCGCAGCATGCGGCCGTTGCCGCCCAGGGCGTTGTCGCGCTCCACCAGGTGGGTGGGGTAGCCCTGGCGGGCCAGCTCCAGGGCCGCGTTCATGCCGGCGATGCCGCCGCCGATGACCATGGCCTTGGGCAGGATGGAGAGCTTGGCCTCCTTGAGCGGCTCCAGCAGGCTGGCCTTGGCCACCGCCATGCGCACCTGGTCCTTGGCCCGCTCGGTGGCCTTCTCCGGCTCGTTGGCGTGGACCCAGGAGCCCTGGTTGCGGATGTTGGCCAGGTCGAAGAGGTACTTGTTCAGGCCGGCGGCCTTCAGGGTCTCCTGGAACAGGGGCTCGTGGGTGCGCGGCGAGCAGGCCGCCACCACGATGCGGTTCAGGCCCTGCTCCGCGATGACCTTGGCCATCTTGTCCTGGGTGTCCTGGGAGCAGGTGAACAGGTTGTTCTCGACATAGGTCACGTTGGGCAGGGTGGAGGCGTAGTCCATGACGGCCTTGACGTCCACCACGCCGGCGATGTTGATGCCGCAGGAGCAGACGAAGACGCCCACCCGGGGCGAGTCGCCGCGCACCTCGCGCTCGGGGATCACCGGCGGGGTGGTCACCTGGCTGCCGCGGGCCGCGGCCAGGCCGCCGCCGGCGGCGCAGGCGGCCGCCGAGGCCTCCATGACCGAGAGCGGGATGTCCTTGGGACCGGCCAGGGCGCCGCAGACGAAGATGCCCGGGCGGCTGCTGGCCACTGGGGAGAAGGAGCCGGTGGAGACGAAGCCGGTCTGGCCCATGTCCATGCCCAGGCGGCGGCAGAGCGCGGCGGTCTCCGGCTCCATCTCCAGGCCCTGGGACAGGACCACCAGGTCGAACTCCTCGCCCTGGAGCCGGCCCTGGTCGTCCACGTACTCCAGCAGCAGGCCCTGGTCGGGCTGTTGGCTGATGGAGTGGATGCGGCTGCGCACGAAGCGCACGCCCTTCTTCTCGGCCTCGACGTAGGTGCGCTCGAAGTCCTTGCCGTAGGTGCGCATGTCCATGTAGAAGATCGCCGCGTCCAGCCCATGGTGGCTGTGCTCCTTGGCGATGACGGCTTCCTTGATGGCGTACATGCAGCAGACCGCCGAGCAGTACCCGTGGTCGCAGTTGTTGATGTCGCGGGAGCCCACGCACTGCAACCAGGCTATCTTCTTGGGCTCCTTTTCATCGCCCGGCCGCACCAGGTGGCCCATCCAGGGCCCGCTGGCGCTCAGGATGCGCTCGAACTCCAGGGCGGTGACCACGTTGGGATAGGCCGCGTAGGCGTATTGCACGAACTCGGAGGGGTTGAAGGGCCGGAAGCCGGCCGCCACCACCACCGCGCCCACCTTGAGCTGGCGCTCGATGTCCACCTGGCTGAAATCCACCGCGTTGGCCGGGCAGAACTTCTCGCAGGCGCGGCACTTGCCCTTCTTGAAGTAAAGGCAGTTCTCCTTGTCGATGGCGTACTTCAGCGGCACCGCCTGGGGATACTTGACGTGGGCCGCCTTGCGGGTGTTCAGGCCCCGGTTGAACTCGTCGGCCACCTTCTTGGGGCACTTGCTGGCGCAGGCCCCACAGGCGATGCACTTGCCCAGGTCCACGTAGCGGGCCTTCTGCAAGAGCTTGGCCGTGAAGTTGCCCATCTCGCCGGTCACTTCCTGCAGCTCGGCCAGGGTGATCAGCTCGATGTTGGGATGCCGCCCCGCCTCCACCAACTTGGGGGAGAGGATGCACATGGAACAGTCGTTGGTGGGAAAGGTCTTGTCCAGCTGGGCCATGACCCCGCCGATGGCCGAGGTCTTCTCCACCAGATAGACGTAGTATCCCGAATCGGCCAGGTCCAGCGAGGCCTGGATGGCGGCAATGCCGCCGCCCACCACCATCACCGCGCCGGTCGGGCTGCCCTTGTCTGCGTTGGCCATGCCTAAAGCTCCTGTTTTGCTGATAACTCCCGGCCTGTCCCGCGGTTTGGCGGTCGCTTGCCAGCCAGCGGACAGGTCCAGGGTCCGTTCTCCCCGGCGGGGCCGAGGTCTTGGTCTGCCGTGCGCCGGCCCGCGCCCCGGGTTGGCGCGCCGCTGGACGCGCCCCAGCGTCGGGGGCCGTTTTCCTGGGGCCATTTCCAGGCTGGGAGAGGCGGTGAATCAGGCGCGCACTCCAGACAGATGCCAGCCAACCCCAGCCCCTCGCGGACCCGCGAATGCCCTATTATTCCTAGGTTTATGAAAACCGAGAAAAGCCGCCATGCCGCGCATCCACGGAAGGCAGAGCACAGGTCCAGCAAGTGTGGTCAGTAAAGTGAAAAAAGTGATGGCAGTCAAATAGGTTATTTCGATTCATCCAGCCGCTTAGGCCTGCCAGGGCCTATTCACGACCCAGCGGTTCGGCCCTTTTCCTACAGCGAATGGAATTTTTCCCGCGCCAGAACCCCGCAATTTCCTCCCCGCCGCGGGCAGCGCGCGGAGACCTTGGGGCCCTGGCGCGCAAGCGTGTCCGGCCTGGATTCGCGCCTCGCCAGCCAGGGTCCTACTCGATCAATGTCCAGATATTACGTGTGGTTGATAATCTTTTTATCGTTCAGGAGGCAGGATTGAGTAAGTTCGCCAAATCAGCACTTACAGGTGCTTTCAAAGCAATTTTTCAGGTTTTTCAGTGCCAAATTCATGAGAAACCACCACGCAAAGCCATTCAAAATCCATTTTTCGGGCTTGACTCCGGCTGTGGCGTTTAAATAGTATTTTGACTGACCATCCAGTCAGCGGAGAGAAAGATGCCCAAGGAGACCTTCAACCTGATCTCCGACGAGAAGCGGACCCGCGTCCTGGACCAGGCCGCCCGCCTTTTCGCCGATCGCGGTTTAAACCAGACCGACATGGCCGAGTTGGCCGCCCGGGCCGGAGTGGCCAAGGGGTCGCTCTACAACTACTTCAAGTCCAAGGACGAACTCTATCTGCACGTCTGCCGCCATGGCCTGGCCCGCTCCCGCGAGGCGGTCTATGGCGGTATCGACCCGGCCTGGGACATCTATCAGCAGGTGGAGCACATCTTCCGCAGCGGCGTGGCCTTCGCCCTGGAGCACCCGGAGTACGTCTCGCTCTACCTGAACATCTCCAGCGCCGGCATGGAGCGCTTCGCCCAGAAGGTGTCGCGCAACGTGGAGAAGTACACCGCCAACCACCTGAAGCGCCTGATCAAGAAGAGCATCAAGCAGGGCCAGGTGCGGCCGGACCTGGACGTCAACCTCACGGCGTTTCTGATCAACAGCGTTTACATCGTCTTCATGGTTTCCCTGGTGTCCCCCCACTTCAAGATCCGCATGGCCGAGTACCTGGACATCAAGGGCGCCCTGGACGGCGAGTCCATCGAGGACCGCCTGACCCGGACCATCAATCTCATTCACGGGTTCCTGAAACCGAGCGGCGGCGGCCAACCCGCCCCGGCCCCCACCCCGCGCGCACCCAGGCAGAGGAGGAAGTAAGGTGTCCCAGACCACCGGCGGTGCAATCCTGAGTCAGATGCTGAAGCAGGAAGGCGTGGAGCGCGTCTTCGGCATCATCGACGGTACCTACACCCAACTCTTCGTGAATTTCGCCCCCAATGGCATCCGCCTGATCACCCCGCGCCACGAGACCATCGCGTTGCACATGGCCGGGGCCTACGCCCGCCTGACCGGCAAGCTGGGGGTCTGCATCGCCTCCAATGGCCCGGGGGTGGCCAACGCCCTCTCGGGAGTGGCGGTGGAGCCGGCCGAGGGCAACCGGGTGCTGCTCATCACCAGCTCGCGGCGGCCCAACATCTCCTACCCCGACCGGGGCGGGGCCTACCAGATCTTCGACCAGGTGGGGGTCATCGGCAAAATGGCCAAGTGGTCGGCCTGGGCCAGCAGCTTCGACCGCATCCCGGAGCTGATGCGCCAGGCCCTGCGCCACTGCTACAGCGGCCGGCCCGGAGTGGTGCACCTGGACGTGCCGGAGAACCTGTTCAACGGCAAGACCGACGAGCCCCCGCTCTGGCAGGCCCATCAGTATCGCCGCCAGGAACCCATCCATCCCGCCCCGGACCTGGTGGAGCGCGCGGCGGCCCTGCTCGCCCAGGCCAGGCTGCCCCTGATCCACGCCGGCAGCGGCGTCATCCACGCCGGAGCCTATGAGGAATTGGCCGAACTGGCCCACCGGCTGCACGCCCCGGTGACCACCTCCTGGGCGGCGCGGGGGGCCTTGGCCGAGACCGATCCCCTGGCCTGGCCCATGGTCCACATTGCCGCCTGCAACGAACTGCGCAACCAGGCCGACCTGGCCCTCTGCCTGGGCGCGCGCCTGGGCGAGACCGACTGGTGGGGCAAGGCCCCCAACTGGGCCCTGCCCGCGAACCAGAAGATGATCCAGGTGGACCTCGACGAGACCGCCCTGGGCCGCACCCGCCGGGTGGACCTGGCGGTGCAGGCCGACATCAAGGTCTTCCTGCGCCAGCTCATCGCCGCCCTGGGCGAGGCCACGGCCAGCCCCACCCGCCAGGAGCAGGTGGCCAAGCTGGCCCAGACCCGCGACGCGGACCGGGCCAAGCTGGACGAGCGTCTCAAGGATCGTGGCGCGCCCCTGCTCACCGGGCACGTGGCCCGCGTCTGCCACGAGTTCTTCCCCCCGGAGGCCATCGCGGTCTTTGACGGCGGCAACACCGCGGTCTGGGCCAACTTCTTCCACCAGGTCCGGGTGCCCAACACCCTGTTGACCACCAACCACATGGGCCATCTCGGGGCCGGCGTGGGCCAGGCCCTGGGCGCGGCGGTGGCCCGGCCGGACCAGCCGGTCTATTGCATCATCGGCGACGGGGCCATGGGTTTCCATCCCCAGGAGATCGAGACCGCGGTGCGCAACGACCTCAAGCCCATCTTCCTGGTCTGCGCCGACCGCCAGTGGGGCATGGTCAAGATCAACCAGAGCTTCATGCTCAAGCCCTGGAAGATGATGCTCAAGAAGTCCCTGGACCCCGGCGAGACGGTGAACACCGAGCTGGGCGAAATCCAGTGGGACAAGCTGGCCGAGGCCATGGGCGGCCACGGCGAGCGGGTGTCATCCCCCGATGAGCTCAGGCCGGCCCTGGAGCGCTGCCAGGCCGCGGGCAAGTGCTCGGTCATCCAGGTGGACGTGGACCCGGTGAAGCACATGTGGGTGCCGGGCCTGATCCACTTCAAGAAGAGGCACCAGGAACCCAAGGGGAGGTGACATGGACACGACGGCGGTTGACCAGATCCGGCTGCACTTCGATCCCTCGGGCCTGATGTCGCTCAACGTCGTTATCGGCCTGATGATGTTCGGGATGTCGCTGGATTTGAAGCTGGAGGATTTCAAGCGGGTCCTGCGCTTGCCCAAGGCTCCGGTGGTCGGTCTCATCGCCCAGTTCATGCTCTTGCCCATGTTCACCTATCTGCTCACCATGCTGGTGCGGCCGCACCCCTCCATGGCCCTGGGCATGATCCTCATCGGCTCCTGCCCGGGGGGCAACCTCTCCAACCTGATGACCTACCTGGCCAAGGGCAACACCGCCCTGTCCATCTCCATGACCGCGGTCTCCACCGCCATCGCGGTGGTCACCACCCCGCTCAACCTCGCCATCTGGGGCTCCCTCAATCCCGACACCGCCCCCATCCTGCGCGCGGTGAGCCTGGACCCGCTGGATGTCTTCCAGACCATCTTCTTCATCCTGGGCGTGCCCCTGGCCTGCGGCCTGGTCGTCTCGCGGACCTGGCCGCGCCTGGTGGAGAAGGTGCGCGGCCCCTTCAAGATCTTCGCCCTCTGCGTCTTCATCGGGGTGGTGTCCCTGGCCCTGAGCGCCAATTGGGACATCTTCCTCCACGTCATCGGCCTGGTGGTCTTCGTGGTGATGCTGCACAACGGCCTGGCCCTGGCCACCGGATACGGCTTCAGCCGCCTGATGCGCCTGGCCCCGGCCGACACCCGGGCCGTGACCATCGAGGTGGGCATCCAGAACTCGGCCCTGGGCCTGATCCTGACCTTCAATTTCTTCGACGGCCTGGGCGGCATGGCCATCATCGCCGCCTGGTGGGGCATCTGGCACATCATCTCCGGGCTCACCTTGTCCCTGCTCTGGTCGCGCCGGCCACCGCAAGTCCAGATCATGGAGCTGGCGCAATGAACACCACCCACCAAACCAAGCCCGGAGTCCTGATCACCGGCGCGGGCGGTTATCTGGGCCGGCTCACCCTGGCCGCCCTGGCCAGCCAACCGCACCGGGTCGGACGGCTCAGCGCCCTGGACCTGCGCCTGCCCGAGCCCGGCCAAGGCCTGCCCGGGGTGGAGTACCTTCAGGGCGACATCCGCGATCCCAACCTGGCCACCATCCTGCGGCAACAGGAGGTGGAGGTCCTGGTCCACCTGGCGGCGGTGGTCAACCCCGGCCCCAAGCCCGACCGCGCCTTTCTCCACGCCGTGGAGGTGGAGGGCACCCGCAACCTGCTGGAGGCCTGCCTGGCCGCTCGCGTGCGGCATTTCGTCTACACCAGCAGCGGCGCGGCCTATGGCTACCATCCCGACAACCCGGCCTGGATCGACGAAACCGACGCCATCCGGGGCAACGTCGAGTTCGCCTATTCCGACCACAAGCGCCAGGTGGAGGAGATGCTGGCTCAGTGGCGCCAGCAGCACCCCGAGCTGCGTCAACTGATCCTGCGTCCCGGGACCATCCTGGGCGTTACCGCCAACAACCAGATCACGGCGCTCTTTGACAAGAAATTCGTGCTGGGGGTGGCCGGCTCGGACAGCCCCTTCATCTTCATCTGGGACCAGGACGTGGTGGGAGCCATCGTCAAGGGCGTCCTGGAGCGGGGCGAGGGCATCTACAACCTGGCCGGCGACGGCGCCCTGACCATGCCCCAGATCGCCGCCATCCTGGGCAAGCCCTACCTGCCCATCCCGGCCTGGCTGCTCAAGGCCGCGCTGTGGCTGCTGGCCCGCCTGGGCCTGACCCAGTACGGCCCCGAACAGGTCAATTTCCTGCGCTATCGTCCGGTGCTGAGCAACCGGCGGTTGAAGGAGGAATTCGGCTACCGCCCGCAAAAAACCAGCCGCGAGGTCTTCGACTTCTTCCTGCGGCAGCGCGGCCATGCCGGCTGAGGACTGGGCGCGCGGCAAGGTGGTGGCCGTCAGCGGCGGGGCGGGCGGCCTGGGCGCGGCCTTTTGCCGGCGCTTCGCCCAGGCCGGGGCGCGGGTGGCGGCGCTGGACCTGGAGCGGGCCAACCCCCAAGACCTGGCTCGGCAGCTGGCCGCCCAGGGCCTGGAGAGCCTGGGCCTGGCCTGCGACGTGACCGACCCCGACCAGTGCCAGGCCGTGACGGCGGAAATCGTCCGCCAGTGGGGCGGCCTGGACCTGCTGATCAACAACGCCGGCATCGCCCACCGCAGCGCCTTTGTCCAGACCAGTGGCGCGGTCCTGCGCCGGGTGATGGAGGTCAACTACTTCGGCTCGCTCAACTGCACCCAGGCCGCCCTGCCCCACCTGATCGCGCGCAAGGGCCAGATCGTGGTCATTTCCTCGGTGGCGGGCTTCGCGCCCTTGTTGGGCCGCGCCGGCTACGCGGCCAGCAAGCACGCCCTGCACGGTCTCTTCGAGAGCCTGCGCGGCGAATTGGAGCCTCTGGGGGTGGGGGTGAGCCTCGTCTGCCCCTCCTTCGCCGACACCGCCATTGCCCACAGCGCCCTGGACGGCGACGGCCAGATCACCCGCCATCCCCAATCCAAGGTGGGGCGTCCGGCCAGCCCCGCGCAGGTGGCGGAGGCGGTCTTCCGCGCCGCCGGCGCGCGCCGCCCTCTTACGGTGCTCTCGCCCGTGGGCCATCTGTCCTGGTGGCTGACCCGCCTGACGCCCCGGCTATACGAGAAAATCATGACCCGCTCCCTGCGTTCGGAATTGGAACGCGGATCGCGGAATTGAACGCTTCATCTAGGCAAGGAGTTTGGCGATGACGCGAATGACCCCATCGGAAGCCCTGGTGGAAACCCTGGTGGCCGAGGGCGTGGACACGGTCTTTGGCATCGTGGGCAGCGCCTTCATGGACGCCCTGGACCTCTTCCCCGCCGCCGGCATCCGTTTCGTCTCGGTGGCCCACGAGCAGGCCGCCGCCCATGCTGCCGACGGCCTGGCCCGGGTGACCGGCCGGCCCCAGGCCTGCATCGCCCAGAACGGACCCGGCGCGGCCAACTTCGTCTCGGCCATCACTGCGGCCTATTGGGCCCACTCGCCGGTGGTGGCCATCACCCCGGAGACCGGCAGCCTGGGCATCGGCACCGGCGGCTTCCAGGAGCTGGACCAGATGCCCTGGTTCGCGGCCTGCACCAAGTACCAGGTGCGGGTCAACGATCCCCGCCGCATGGCCGAGCTGGCCCGGCGCTGCTTCTATCTCGCCATGGCCGAGAATGGCCCCACCCAGCTCAACATTCCCCGCGACTATTTTTATGGCGAGATCGACGCCGCCATCTACCCCAGCCGCCGACTGAAGCAGGGACCGGGACCGGAAGAGGACCTGAAGCAGAGATCGGAAGAGCGTCGTGTAGGGAAAGAGTGTAGATCTCGGTG
>CALERA010000349.1 GCA_937908275.1 uncultured Desulfarculaceae bacterium
CCCCAGCGCCAGTCCGGGGTGGGCATCTATCTGGATATCCTGCCGGAATACGCCGGCAACGGCGTGATGTTCAAGTGCCACCGCTGCCTGCCCCTGGTCAAGGAAGGCAAGACCCCGCGCTGCATCGAGGTCTGCCCCAACCAGGTGCAGTCCATCGGCCCCCGGGCCGCGCAGGTGGCCAAGGCCGAGGCCCTGGCCCAGCAGATGGCCCAGGCCAACGGCGCGCCGGAGCAGTGGAAGTCCCACCTCTACGGCCTGACCGAGAACGGCGGCACCAACACCATCTACGTCTCGCCCACGCCCTTCCCGGCGGTCAACGCCGCCCTGACCAGGCTGCACCTGGAGCAGGCCGCGGCCGACGGCCCGGCCCGACCTGGCCAAGGGCGAGGGCAGGCGTCAAAGCCGGGTGGGGGCGGCCAGGGCCAGGGGCGGATGCTGGCCCGGAGCGGCCGGCCCCACATGGGACCCACCGCCAACAGCATGGAAAGCGCCGAGAACCTGACCCTGGCCCTGGCCATCGCGCCGCTGGCCGGCCTGGCCGCCGGGCTGGGCAAGCTGTTTGGCGGGGTCAAGAAGCTGGGCCGGGCCCTGGACGCGGCCGGCAAGTCCGAGCACAAGGGAGGGCAGTCATGAGCCACACCCCGGCATCCCCCGGCGGGCGCGCCGCCCGCTGGCTCTACGGCCTGGGCATCGGCCTGGCCATTTTCACTGGCATGGCCCAGATGCCGATCATGAAGCGCTACTACATCGCCGACATCCCGGGCCTGGCCTGGACCGCCGACTTCTACGCCACCAGCGACCTGCACTACCTGGCCGCCGCGCTGCTGCTGGCGATCCTGGCCTGGCGCCTGGGCCTGGCCGCGCGCGAGGGCGGGCTCGCCTGGAGTTGGGGGCCGCGCGGGGCCTGGGGCTGGCTGCTGTTGGGCCTGCTGGTCCTCACCGGCGCGGCCAAGGTCGCGCGCAACGCCGGGGTCTTCATCTCCCCGACCATGATGGTGGTGCTGGACCTGACCCACCTGGGCACGGCCATGGCTTTCATGTTCACCGGCCTGGGGGTGCTCCTGCGCCGCCAGCCGGCGGAAGCGCCGTCCATGAAACGCACCAACTAATCAAACAACCATCCCTTTTCGCCGCCTCCGGGAGAGATTCGCTTCACCCCGAAGCCTCTCCCGGAGGCCTTCGTTCCCCCGCCTTGACACCCACCCGGTCCTCGCCTAGCCTAGGGATATCCCTAACCCGGCCACCAGGAGGCGGCTCATGTCCAGCAAGGTCTATTTCGCCGATCTGCGCGCCAACCCCAAGCGCTCCTTCAACGACAAGCTCGACGCCCTGATCCAGGCCCTGGACCCGGCCCGCCGGCTGAAGCCGGGCGGGTTGACCGCCATCAAGATCCACTTCGGCGAGCGGGGCAACACCGCCTTCATCCGTCCGGTCCTGGCCCGGCGCTTCGTGGAGGCGGCCAAGGCCGTGGGCGGCAAGCCCTTTTTGACCGACGCCAACACCCTGTACGTGGGCACCCGGGCCGAGGCGGTCAGCCACCTGATCACCGCCACCGAGAACGGCTTCGCCTACAGCGTGGCCGGCGCGCCGCTGGTCATCGCCGACGGTCTGCGCGGGCATTCCTCGGTGGCGGTGCCCTTGGACCTGCCGGAGTGCCAGGAGGCCCACATCGGGGCCGAGATCGTGGAGGCCGACAACCTGATCAGCCTGGCCCACTTCAAGGGCCACGAGCTGGCCGGGTTCGGCGGCACCATCAAAAACCTGGGCATGGGTTGCGCCAGCCGGCGGGGCAAGCTCTTCCAGCACAGCAACGTCAGCCCCGAGGTCCGGGCCAGCCGCTGCATCGCCTGCGGCAGCTGCATCCTGCGCTGCCCGGTCTCGGCCATCAAGCTGGTCAAGCGCGGACCCGACGAGCCCGCGCCCAAGGGCAGCAAGCACGAGGCGCTCAAGGCCCTGAAGGACGAGAGCAAGTGCATCGGCTGCGGCGACTGCATCCTGGTCTGCCCCACCGGAGCCATGGAGATCCAGTGGGACGCCCAGATCCCCACCTTCCTGCGCCGGATGGTGGCCTACACCCAGGCGGTGCTCAAGGGCAAGGAAGGACGCTGTCTGTTCTTCAACTTCCTGACCAACGTCAGCCCGGCCTGCGACTGCTATCCCTTCCAGGACGCGCCCATCGTGGCCGACCTGGGGGTGCTGGCCAGCCTGGACCCGGTGGCCCTCGACCAGGCGGCGGTGGACCTGGTGAACCAGGCCCCGGGCAGCGGCGAGAGCTGCCTGAAGCACGCCCACGAGCCGGGCGGGGACAAGTTCCGCGCCATCTATCCCAAGGTGGACTGGAGCATCCAGCTGGAGTACGCCCAGGAGATCGGCCTGGGCAGCCGCAGCTACGAACTGGAGCGGGTGTGAGCCCCCGGGAGGCCAGCATGAGTAGCGAGTCCCAAGCCATCGCCAAGTCCAGCCAGACGCCTCCCTGCCTCAAGGTGGGGGCCGTCATCTGCCGGGGCTGCCCCGGCTGGGAGGCCATGCTGGCCGCCACCGGTCCGGGCGGACCCTGGCGGGGGGCGCTGATCCACTGCGCCTGCTCCGGCCTGAGCCTGCGCAGCGGCGAGTCCCCCGCCGGCCATGACGCGGCCTAGGCCCGGCCGGCTCTGGCTGGCCCTCCTGGCCCTGGCGGCGGGCCTGGCCGTCGCGCCGGCCGCGCGGGCGGAGAGCGCCCCGCCGGGGTTGATCACGGTGGGCAACTTCAGCGCCGGGGACCTGAGCGGCTGGGAGCCCAAGGAGTTCGAGGGCCGCACCCGCTATAGCCTGGTGCAGGACCAGGGGCGCACCGTCCTGCGGGCCGAGGCCGACCGCAGCGCCTCGGGCCTGGTCAAGACCCTGCGGGTGGACCCCCGCCGCCAGCCCATCCTGCGCTGGTCCTGGAAGGTGGAGGGCGTCCTGGCCCGGGGCGACGCCCGGATCAAGGCCGGCGACGACTACGCCGCCCGGGTCTACGTGGTCTTTCCCAGCGCCCTGTTCTGGCGCACCCGGGCCATCAACTACATCTGGGCCAACCGGCTGCCCCAGGGCCAGGCCATCCCCAACGCCTTCACCAAGAACGCCATGCTGGTGGCGGTGGAATCCGGCCCGGCCAAGGCCGGCCAGTGGCTGAGCGAGGAGCGCGACATCCGGGCCGACTTCCAGGCCCTGTTTGGCGAGGAGGCCCCGGAGCTGGGGGCGGTGGCGGTGATGACCGACGCCGACAACACCCAGGACCGCGCGGTGGCCTGGTACGGCGACATCTTCCTGGCCCCGGCCCCCTCCGCCCCGTCCCCCTGATGTTTTTTGGCCACGCCTGTGGGCGGTTACGGTAAGATTTCTCCCAGGATGACCAGTGGCAGCCACCTGGGGGTGTCATGAAGCTCACATTCTGGGGAACGCGGGGATCCAT
>CALERA010000350.1 GCA_937908275.1 uncultured Desulfarculaceae bacterium
CGGCCGTGGCCCGGGCGGCCAACTGCCCGCAGGCCGCGCCGATCTCCGCCCCGCGCGAGCGCCGGAACAGGGCGGTGAGGTTGTTGTCCAGCAGCACCCGCTGGAAGGCCAGGACCGTGGCCTCGTCCGGGGCCTGGAACCCGGCCCCCTCGTGGGGGTTGAAGGGGATCAGGTTGACCTTGCACTTGAGCCCCCGGCACCACGTGGCCAATTCCAGGGCCTGCTCGGGCCGGTCGTTGACCCCGCCCAGGAGGACGTACTCCAGGGTGATGCGCCGGGTGGGTTTGAGGGGATAGGCCAGGAGCGCGGCCTTCAGGGTGGCCAGGGAGAAGCGCCGGTTGACCGGCATCAGGCGGCTGCGCAGGGCGTCGTTGGAGGCGTTGAGGCTCACCGCCAGGGCGGCCGGAGTGCCCGCGCCCAGGTCGGCCAGGCGGTCGGCCAGGCCCACGGTGCTGACCGTCACCCGGCGCTGGCTCATCTGCAGGCCGTATTCGCCCAGGATGTGGCCCAGGGCCAGGAGAAGATGGTCAAGGTTGTCCAGGGGTTCGCCCATGCCCATGAAGACCAGGTTGGTCAGCGGCCGGGCCTCGTCGGCCAGGCGGCGGGCGGCCAGCACCTGGCCCACGATCTCGGCCGGGCGCAGGCCGCGGGTGAAGCCCAGGGAGCCGGTGCGGCAGAATTTGCACCCCATGCGGCAACCCACCTGGGAGGAGACGCAGAGGGTGTGGTGGTCCTCTTCCGGGATGAGCACCCCCTCGATGCGCGCGCCGTCCTCCAGGTTGTAGAGCAGCTTGCGGGTGCCGTCGGCGGCGGTGTGGACCTCGGCCGGCTCCAGGTCGGTCAGCCGGGCGGCCTCGGCCAGGCGGGCGCGCAGGTTCTTGGAGAGGTCGGTCATCTCCCCGAAATTCCGCGCCCCACCCAGGTAGAGCCAGCGCAGGACCTGGCGGGCCCGGAAGGGCTTCTCGCCCAGGGAGACCAGGAGTTCCTGCACTCCCTCGGGGGGCAGGTCGCGCAGATCGGGTTGGTTGCCGGGGTTGCTCATGGGCCTAATATACCAGCCCCCGGACGGCCGCGCGCCGCGCCGGCGGAGGCCCCGGGCCGAGAATCCTTGCTTTCGGGGGCCAGGGCATTATAATTCCTGTTGATACTCACCCTTGGACCCGGAATCGCCATGGCCATTTTACCTATCCTTTGCTATCCCGACCCCATCCTGGCCCAGACCTGCCGGCCGGTGGAGGCGGTGGACCGCGCCCTGGTGGAGCTGGCCGAGTCCATGGCCGAGACCATGTACGCCGCCCCGGGCGTGGGCCTGGCCGCGCCCCAGATCGGCCGGTCGCTCAATCTGGTGGTCATCGACACCGCGCCCAGCGAGGAGCGCGGCACCCCCCTCTTCCTGTTCAACCCCCAGATCATGGCCATGAGCGGCCAGACGGTCTACAACGAGGGTTGCCTGTCCATCCCCGGCTACACCGCCGACGTGGACCGGGCCGAGAAGGTGGTGGTCAGCGCCCTGGACCGCGAGGGCCGGCCCATCACCATCGAGGCCGAGGGCCTGACCGCCATCTGCCTGCAACACGAGATCGACCACCTGGCCGGCCGTTTGTTCCTGGACCGCATCAGTTCGCTCAAGCGCGCGCTGTACCGCAAGCGCCGGCTCAAGGAGCTGAAAAAAAAGAACGACTAGCGGGCGTCAGTCGGCCGGTCAGCCTGGGGCGGGGTTCATCCCCCGCCCGCTCATTTTGGTGATTCCCCTGTCATGCGTATGCCTCGCCCCATCACCCGCCACCGCCCTGGGCCATGCGGAGCTACGCTTCTTTCGTCATGAAAATATAGGCCATGGCCGTCATTGCGAGGAGCCCTCGGGCGACGAAGCAATCTTCCGAATTTATCACTCCGCTCCCTATCCCACTTCTTAGCCAGTAGATAGAGAGACTGCTTCGCTGTGCTCGCAGTGACGAGAAAGATAGGAAGCTGTCATCGCGAGGCGTCGCCAGACGCCGTGGCGACCTCTCGGCATTTTCCGGGTGGCCGGGACAATTCATTGTCCCGGCGGCGCTAGCCGCAAGAAGTCCCGAGGCTGGGCCTCGAAAATGGAACGGACTTTCTCGCGGCGCTGCTGGGCCGCGTGGTCGGTTGGGGGAAGGAGAAGAGGGAAACCGCGCCTATCCCCGCCGGGGCAGGCGGTTGCGGATGGCGCGGGTCAGCCAGGCCCCGGCGTCGGCCATGGCCCCCACCGGGTCGGCGGCGGCGATGGCCGCCCGGGCCCGCAGGTCTGCCAGGCTCTGGGGCGCGGTGAAGAGATAGCGCCGGGCGTCGGTCAGCCACTGGCCCTTGACCCGCTCCCACTCCGGGTCCGGGGCGGGGTCGCGGGCCTCCACCAGGCGGATCAGCCGGGTCAGGCCGGCGAACTGCTCCCGGCGCTGGGTTGGGGAAAGGGGGGGCGATTCGATGGCCAGGCGGCGCAATAGCGAGACCTGGGCCGGGGTGAACTCGTCGGCCAGGCCGGCCCGGACCAGGTTGGCCCAGGCCACGCGATCGGCCACCTGGCGCTGCTCCCCCGCCCGGGCGGCGCTGATCTGGCCGGGGTGGGTGCGGAAGCGCACCAGGGGTTGGGGCAGGTTGGCCCCCTGGCCCAGAGTCAACAGCCGCGACCAGAGGTCATAGTCCTGGGCGCAGGGCAGGCTGGGGTCATAGGCCAGGCCGTGGCCGGTCAGGACCTCCCGGCGCAGCAGCACCGAGGTGTGGAAAAAGGCGTTGGCCAGGAGCATCTTGCGCCGGATGGCCCGGTCCGTGGCCGGCTCGCGCCCCAGCCCGGCGATGGCCCGCCCCGCCCCGTCCATGCGCGCGGCCCAGGTCCCCAGGAGCACCACCGCGGGGTGGGCCTCCAGAAAGGCCACCTGCTCGGCCAGGCGGTTGGGCAGGGACTCGTCGTCCACGTCCTGCCGGGCCAGGTAGCGCCCTTGGGCCAGCTCCAGCCCCCGGTTCAGGGAGCGGGTCAGGCCCAGGTTGCCGGGGTTGCGCAGCGGGCGCAGGCGGGCGTCGGCGGACGCCCGGGCGCTGATCAGCTCCCAGGTGTCGTCGCTGGAGCCGTCGTCGATGACGATGAATTCCAGGTCGGTCAGGGTCTGGTGCAGGATGGCGTCCAGGGCGGCGGGCAGGAAGGCCCGGCCGTTGTGGACCGACATCAGCACCGTGACCAGGGGTGGCATGGAGGTCAGTCCCAGAGGATGTCCGCCTCGCTCAACAGGCGGTCGGCCGGCACCGCCCGGGCCGCCCGCCGGCCCAGGACCTCGGCCAGGCGCGCGGCCGGGATGCCGAAGCCCGGCTTCTTGACCCCCACCAGGTCGGCGGTGAGCAGGGCCCCGGCCGGGATGTCGACCAGGGAGACCAGGCTTTTCTCGAAAATGCGCTTCATGTCCAGGTAGCGGCTGGCGTCGGTCTTGTCCACCGGGCTGGCCAGCATGGTCTGCACCGCCCGCACCCCCTGGCAGAGCTGGGCGAACTCGGCCGGCTCCAGGGAGTGGACCGCGTCGGAGCCGTACATCAGGCGGCTGAAGGTGAAGTGCTTCTCCACCACGCTGGCCCCCAGGCTCACCGCCGCCAGGCAGGCGTGGCTGGTCAGGGTGTGGTCGGACAGGCCCACCGGCAGGCTGTAGCGCTGTTTCATGGCCAGCATCACGTTGAGCCCCACCCGCTCGTAGGGGCAGGGATACTCGCTGGTGCACTGCATCACCACCAGATGGTCGTGGCGTTTGAGCACCGCCTCCACCGCCCGGTCCAGCTCGGCCCAGTCGCTCATGCCCGAGGAGAGCAGCACCGGCTTGCCGGTCTGGGCGATCAGCTCGATCAGGGGCAGGTTGGTCACCTCGCCCGAGGGCACCTTGTAGCGCTCCGCCCCCAGGTCCTCCAACAGCTCCAGGGCCTGGGCCGAGAAGGGCGAGGAGAGAAAGCCCACCCCCATCTCGGCGCAGCGGAACATCAGCCCCCGCCATTGCTGGGGGGTGAAGGCGGTGCGCCGGAAGTAGTCCAGGCGGGGCTCGCCCTTGAAATAGGGCGGCATCGGCGCGTCGGCCAGGGTCTCGGCCTCCGCGATGTGGGTCTGGAACTTCACGGTGTCGGCCCCGGCGGCGGCGGCGGCCTCGATCAGCTTGGCGGCGTTGCCCAGGCTGCCGTCGTGCACCGAGCCCACCTCGGCGATGATCTCCACCTGGCTCATGACCCTTGGCGGCCTCCTGGCGTGGCGGGAAAAAGAAACGCAGCCGGCCGGCCTACTCGTCCGGCGCCAGCCCGTGCTCGGCCTTGTACTCGTTGAGCTTGTTGCGCAGGGTGCGCACGCTGATGCCCAACACCTTGGCGGCGTGGGTGCGGTTGCCCTCGGTCTGGTCCAGGGCCCGCATGATCAGCATCTTCTCGGCCTCGCGCAGGGTGGGGGGCAGGCCCAGGGCCTCGGCCCCGGCCGCGCCCTCGCCGCAGGCGGCGACCCCGCCGGTCGCGGCGTACTCGGCCACCGCGGCGGTGGTCTCGGCGAACTGGTCCTCGAAGAGCAGGTCGGCCGGGGTGATCTCCACGCCAACGGCCAGGAGCACCGCCCGCTCCATGGTGTTCTGCAGCTCGCGCACGTTGCCCGGCCAGGGATGGGCGGCGATGGCCCGCCGGGCGGACTCGCCCAGCTTCAGGCTGGGCTTGGCGTTCTCGGCCGCGTAACGGACCAGGAAATGCTCGGCCAGGAGCAGCAGGTCGCCGGGGCGCTCGCGCAGGGGCGGCACCTTCAGGGGGATCACGTTGAGGCGGTAGAAAAGGTCCTCGCGGAACTCGCCCTTCTCGATGTGCTCCTTGAGATCGCGGTTGGTGGTGGCCACCACCCGCACGTCCACCGGCACCGGGCGCTTGCCGCCCACCCGGTCGATCTCGCCCTCCTGCAACACCCGCAACAGTTTGGCTTGCAGGGCCGGGGCCATCTCGCTGATCTCGTCCAGCAGGATGGTGCCGCCGTGGGCCAGCTCGAAGCGGCCGGGCTTCTTGGCGATGGCCCCGGTGAAGGCCCCCTTCTCGTGGCCGAAAAGCTCGCTCTCCAGCAGGCCCTCGGGCAGGCTGGCGCAGTTGACCGCCACGAAGGGGCCGCCGCCCCGGGCGGAGTTGTCGTGCAGATAGCGGGCGAAGAGCTCCTTGCCGGTGCCGCTCTCGCCGCTGACCAGCACCGTGGCCCGGCTGTCGGCCACGGCCTTGGCCATGTCCAGCAGGCGCTTCATGCGCTGGTCCTGGGTGACGATGGGCCGGCCGTGGCGGCCCTGGGTCTCGGTGCGGGTGGGGGGCGGCTTGAGCATCCGGCTGGAGAGCTCTTCCAACAGCTCCACCGTCACCGGTTTGAGCAGGAAGTCGGCCGCGCCCTCCTTCATGGCCTCCACCGCGTGGCGCACCGAGCCCTGGCTGGTCAGGATCACCACCGGGGTGGCCGGGTCCTGGCGCTTGACCTTGCGCAACAGGTCCATGCCATCCACCCCGGGCAGGTTCAGGGCGGTGATCACCAAGTCGAAAGCCTGGCCGTCCTCCAGGGCGCTCAGGGCCTCGGCCCCGCTGGAGGCCACCCGCACCGCGTGGTTGTTGCGGCTCAGGAAGCCGGCCAGGGTCTTGGCCAGCTCCAGGTCGGTGTCCACGATCAGGACCTTCTTGGCTTGGGGGTCGGGCATGCGCCAGTCCTTGGCCGCCGGGTTAAGCGCGCAGAGACATCACGATAATATACATCTAATTGCCTACCTGGGCCAAGCGCGGCGCCATGTCCAGATCCGCTTGCAGGCGTTGGGCCATGCTGGACCAGGGATCGACCTTCAGCTTGGCCAACTGGTCCAGCACCTTCAGCACCTCCTCGGAATCGCCGGCCAGGCGCGCGGCCTGGACCAGCTCGTAGAGGGCCTGGGCCTTTTGCGCCTCCGTGGCGGAGAGCACCGCGGCCTTGCGGAAATATCCCTGTGCTTCCGGGTGCATCTCCGCCTGGCGGGCCACCGCCCCGCTGTCCATGGCCAGCAGGTAGCGGTCCTGGCCGGCCACCTTGCCGGGATCCTTGTCCAGGAGCCTGTCGGCCTGGTCCAGGGCGGCCAGGGCCGGGGCCAGGCGTCCCAGGTTCCACAATGAGCGGCCATAGGCCGCGTAGTCCGCCGCCCCGGCCGGGGGATCGCCCGGGGTCTTGATGAGCTGCTCCAGGGTGGTCACCGCCGGCAGCCACTGCTTTTTCATGGCCAGGGCCTGGCCCAAAAGCGACCAGGCCCGGCGCAGGTCCGCCCCCTGCAGGGCCTTGAGCTCCTGGGGGGCCAGGCCGTCGATCACCCCCTGATAGTCGCCCTCGATCATCAGGTTGCGGGCCATGTCCACCGCCAGCGTCGGCTCGTTCAGCCCCCGGCTGATCAGCACCCGGTAGGTGCGGGCGGCGCGGTCGCTCTGGCCGGTCTTCTCGTAGGCCCAGGCCAGGAGCTTCAGGATGTCGCTGCCGTTGGGCCGCTGGAGGTAGGGCCGGTGGCGCAGGTAGGCGTTCATCAGCTCCATGGGCTTGTCCGCCTGGCGCAGGTTGTCCAGCAGGCCCAGGGAGGCCAGGTTCAGGGTGTAGTCCACCTCGCGCTTGAAGGGGGTGCGGGGGTGGTCCTGCAGGAGCTTCTCCAGGGCGGCGATGCTCTTGTCGTGCTGGCCGACCTTGTAGAAATAGACCCCCAGCTTGAGCTGGGCCAGTTGGCCCACCGCCCGGTTGGGATACTTCTCGGCCAGCTCCTGGTAGGTGTTCAGGGCGTCGTTGGTGGCCTTGACCTGGAAGATGTCCCAGGGGTGCTGGCTGTCCTTTTCCGGGGACTCGGCCAGGCGGATGCGGGAGACCAGGGCCCCGTCGCTCTCGGGGTAGAGGTTCACCACCTGCTTGAAGACGTCCTGGGCGGTCTTGAACTCGCCCTCGTACTGGTAGGTGTCGCCCACCCGGGCCAGGATGATGTCGTTGTCGCGGATGTCCGGCTTCAGGTTCAGCACCCAGAGGAAGCTGGCCCGGGCCTCCTTGTACTTGCGCAGTTGGAACTGGGCCTCGCCCAGGTGGTAGAGGATCTCGGGCTCCTCCAGGTAGAGGCGCGGGTTGCGGGCCAGCATCTGCTCCAGGAGCGCGGCGGCGCGGTCATAGGCCGACAGCCCGAAGTAGGCCTGGACCATGCCCCACTCGGCGTCCTTGCGGAAGCGGCTGTCGGGATAGGTCTCGACGATGCGCCGGTATTCCTCCAGGGCCCGGTTGTAGTCCTGCTCGGAGAGGAAGGTCTGCCCCCGCTCCACCATGGCCAGACTGGCGTACTGGCTCTTGGGGTGGTCCTGGATCACCAGGTCGTAATAGCCCTGGGCGCGGAAGGGCTCGCCGTACAGGGCGCTGGCCTTGCCCATCATCAGCAAGGCCCAGGGCGCCTGGTCCGAATCCGGGAAGCGGTCCAGGGCGTACTGGTATTTCTCCATCAGGTCCCAGAAGACCGGCGCGATCTTGCGCTCGTTGAGGTTCATGAAGGCGTCGGCCCGGCGATAGGCGGCCTCGGCCGCCAGGCGGTGGTCGGGGAAGCGCATCAGGAACTGATCGAAGCCGGTGTAGGCGTCGGTGTAGCGCCGGGTGTCGAAGTCCAGCTTGGCCCGGGCGAACAGGGCCTGGGCGTCGCCGTCCATCACCCCGCCGGGTCCCAGGGGTCCGCCCTGGGGCGGACGCTCGCCCACCCGCTCCACCCCGCGCTGGGGCGCGGGCGGGGCCTGGATCAGGCCCTGCTCCTCGGGCATGGGCTGGGCCACCCGCTCCCGGTTCTCATTCTTGCGCCGCAGTTGGGCGATGGTCTCCTCGGTGCTGGGCGGGGCCTGGCCCAGGTCCGGGTCCAGCGCGGGAGGCAGCGCGCGGGGACGGGCGGTGGGGCTGGGCGGCGGCAGGGGCGGAATCGCCCCCCGGGCCAGGGCGGGGTTGCTCTCCATCACCCGGCCGGGGGCCACCAGGTCGGGCTGGGGCAGCTCGGCC
>CALERA010000351.1 GCA_937908275.1 uncultured Desulfarculaceae bacterium
CTTTCTCCTACCGCCTCTTCCGGGGTGAACCAGCCCACCCGCTCCTCGGCCGCGCCCAGGTCCTGGGCCACCCCCAGCCGCCAGTAGGCCGCCTGGCCCCGCTCGAGCAGCAGGCCAGCCAGCCAGGCCGGGCCGTGCCTGGGGTCGGTGTAGGCCGCCACCAGGTCGGCCTCGCCCAGGGCCCGCCACAGGGGTCCCTGGTCGTCGCGGCCGTGCAGGCTCACCGCCCGGGCCTCCTGCCAGGCCAGGCCCAGGCGGGCGCAGGCCGCGGCCATGGCCGTCACGTTGGGCAGCACCGTGACGGCATCGCGGCCCAGGCGCTCGATCACCTTGGCCGCCACGCCATAGAACCCGGGATCGCCCGAGGCCAGCACCGCCACGCCCTGGTCCGCCGCCTGGGCCACCTGCTCCAGCCACTCGGCCAGGTTGAACTTCAGCCGCAGCTTGGGGCCGGGATGCTCCGGGAACCAGGCCAAGAGGCGCTCGCCCCCGGCCAGCACCCGGGCCGACTCTATGGCCGCCAGGCCGCGCGGGGTCAGGTCCGCCCGCCCCAGGCCCAGGCCCACCACCGTCACCCGGTTCATGCCGCTCCCTCCCCCGGCTGCTCGCCGCGATCAAGCACCCCGCCCTCGCTGTCCAGCATCACCACCCACAATTCCGGCCCCGGCCCCACGATCCGGCGCGCGGCCGCGATCAGGCGCGGGACCACCAGCGCGGTCAGGTCCAGGCGGCCGGCCTCGGTCAATAGCTCCAGCACGTGGCGGGCGGTGTTGGCCCCGGCCACCTGGGCCGCCAGATCGGCCGGCGCCCCGGCCTCCCGTAGCCAGTCGGCCAGGGTGGCCAGGTCCATGGCCGCGCGGTGGGCGTGGGTGCACGCCAGACCCTGGGCCTGCTTGACCGCCTTGCCGAAATAGCTGACCAGGCCGATGCGGGTCATGCCCGCCTTGACCGCCGCCGTCAGGGCGAAGGCGAAGTAGTCGGCGATCTGCACGAAGGCCTGGGGCGGCAGGTCCGGCCGCAGGGCCATGGCCCGCTTCTCGCTGCGCCCGCCGGTGGTCAGCACCGTCTCGTCGATGCCCGCCGCCCGGGCCACCGACAGGGCCGACTCGATGGTGGCGGTGTAGGCCTCGTGGCTCAAGGGCTTGACCAGGCCGCTGGTGCCCAGGATGCTGATGCCGCCCACGATGCCCAGGCGGGGGTTCAGGGTGCGCTTGGCCAGCTCGGCCCCGTTCTCCACCGCGATGGTCACCGCCGCCCGCAGCTCCCCGCCCGGCCCGGCCTCTTGCCAGGCCTCGGCCAGGGCGGCGGCGATCATGCCCCGGGGGCCGGGGTTGATGGCCGGCTGACCCACCGGCACCGGCAGACCCGGCCGGGTCACCAGGCCCACCCCCGGCCCGCCCTTGAGCTCCAGGGCCGGACCCGGCCCGGGCGGCAGCAACTCCACCTGGGCCGAGATGCGGGCGTGATGGGTCACGTCCGGGTCGTCGCCCGCGTCCTTGATCACCACTGCCTCGGCCAGGAGCCGACTCTCGGCCAGGAGCCGACTCTCGGCCTGGTCGCCGGCCGGGAGCCGGCTTTCGGCCAGGGCGATTTCCAGGCGCTCGCCGCTGGGCAGGGGGATGGACACCGGCCCGGCCAGGGGGCGGCCCAACAGGTGCGACAGCGCCGCCTTGGCCGCCGCCGCCGCCGCCGATCCGGTGGAGAACCCGGTGCGCAGTTGTTTTTTCCGCGAGGCGGTCATTTTTTTAGCTTGGCCGGGGGAGAACCTTTTGTGAACCAAAGGTTCTCCCCCAGCCCCCCTTTCCAAAAAACTTGGCGCGAACCGGCTGACGCGGTTTCGCCCTGGTTTGTCGAACTGGGCGAGGGCGCTAGCCGCCGCCCGCCTGGTCGTTCACGACGCCCTTTATAAATACTGGCGTCATTGCGAGGAGCGCCAGCGACGAAGCAATCTCCCGAATTTACTCCTCTGCATTTTCTTCATCCCGCCGCGCCAGCGAAAAGGAAATTCGGGAGATTGCTTCGCTGCGCTCGCAATGACGGCTGCTCCTGATATCGTTGACTCTCATCACGCCCCTGGCCTAGTTCAACCAAGCCTCAGCCGCCGCCCGCCGGGTCGGTCACGACGCCCTTTATAAATACTGGCGTCATTGCGAGGAGCGCCAGCGACGAAGCAATCTCCCGAATTTACTCCTCTGCCTTTTCTTCATCCCGCCGCGCCAGCGGCTCAGGCCAGCCAGGCGTAGGCCACCGCCACCAGCACCACGCTGACCACCCGCGCCCCCTGGCCCATGGCCAACAGCTTGGCCCCCAGGCCCGGGGAGTAGATGCCCAGGTAGTGCGGCAACTGATGGCGCAAGGCCCGCACCGGGGTGGCGATGACGTTGCCGATCAAAAGCGCGATCACCACCTGCTTCATGACCAGGCTCCCGGATTGCAGCAAGGCCCCGGCCGCCGCGAAGCCGCTGGTGAACTCGGCCACCACCGCGAAGACCACCACGCTCATGGCCTCCACCGGCAGGGCCAGGCCGGTCACCAATCCCGCCGCCGCCTGGCTGAGCCAGGAAAAGAAGCCCGCCCCGGCCAGGAGGAAAACCACCACGTAGACCGGCAGCACGATCAGGAGCATCCGGCGCAGACGCTGCTGGAATTTGCGCCAGGTGTCGGCCCAGAGCTCGCCCCAGTCCCGGCGCGCGGCGGCGGGCGCGGCCGCGTCCACCGCCCGGGGCGGGGCGGCCCAGCGGCTGACCAGCACCACCGCCAGGGTGCGCAGGATCGCCGCCAGCAGGGCCAGGCCGAAATACCACAAGGCCGCCCGGCCCAGGAGGGCGTAGACCACGAAAAAGGTGGTGGGCAGGTGCAGGAAAAAGGCCGGCAGGCTGGAGCAGAGGATGTTGGCGAAGATCAACTGGCGCTTGTCCAGCCGGCCCTCCTGCCAGGAGGTGTAGAGCAGGGTGTTGGCCGCCACCCCGGAGGCGAAGGCGGCCGAGAAGGCCGCGCCGGCCTCCTTGGGCAGATGGGCCTGGCGCACCAGGGGCCAGGCCAGCACCCCCAGCCTGGCGGTCCAGCCGGTGGCCTCCAGGAGCTGACCCACCAACAGGCCCGCGCTCAGGAAGGCCAGGGTCTTGAGCAGCGGCCAGCCCAGGCCGTGCCAGAGGCGGGCCGGGCGCAGGTAGGCCGGCAGCTCGCCCGGCCCGGCCCAGGCCACGTAGCCCAACCCGGCCAGGGTCAGCCCCCCCAGCAGGAGCCAGAGGTCCCGTTGACCCCTGGTCCTCATGCGGGGGGCGCGGGCGGGCTGCGGCATGGCCTATTCCTTGGCCTCGGCCGGACCCTTGACCAGGATCAAGGACAGGTAGGGCATCTTCTGGCCCTTGAGCGTGGTGGCGTCCATCACCACCCGCTCGTCGGGCAGGCCGCACTGGCTGACGCAGTAGGTCCGCCGCCGCACCGGCAGCTCCTCCAGCTTGTCGATGATCTGGTCGAAGTTCTTGTAGGTCTTCATGATGACCAGGTTGTCGCCGCAGGCGGCCAGGGCCGGGATGTCGTTGAGGTCGCTGACCCCGGAGACCACCATCAGCGACTCGCGGCTCTCCACCAGGGGCAGGTTCAGCCGCGCCGCCGCCGCCTGATAGGCGGTCACGCCCGGCACCGTCTCCACCTTGGCCGTGGGGTCGATGGCCTTGAGGGTCTGGAGCAGGTAGCCATAGGTGCTGTAGGTCAGGGGGTCGCCGATGGTGATGAAGGCGGCGTCCCGGCCCGAGTCCAGGACTTCCTTGACCGCCAGGGCGTTGTCCCGCCAGGCCGCGTCCAGGGAGCGCTGGTCGTGGGTCATGGGGAAGTCCAGCTTGCGCACCTCCACCGTGGCCGGCAGATGGGCCGCCACCACGTTGAAGGCCAGGCTGTACTCGTTCTTGCTGCTGCCGGCCGCGAACAGCACCGGCACCTTCTTCAGCACCTCCACCGCTTTGAGGGTCAACAGGCCCGGATCGCCAGGGCCCACGCCCAAGCCGTAAAGAGTGCCTCTCTGGTTGTCTTGGCTCATGCTGTCTTCCGGGGTGGGGAATCTTTGGGTGGCCCCAACTGGCTCCCCCACGCCCCCTCCTAAAAAGGCTTGTGTCGCGCGGCGAGCGGCCCCATGCCGCCCACCCGGGTTCGCCGGGAAAAAACGCGAACCCAATAAAATTCTTTGGGGAGGGGTCCGGGAACCCCTTTCTTTCAAGAAAGGGGCTCCCCGGTTCTCCCTAACTCTTCTCTTCTTCCATCGCCAAGCGGGCCAGGGCGTTGATGACCGTGGCCGCCAGGTTGGAGCCGCCCTTGCGTCCCAGGGCGGTGATGTAGGGAACCCGGTCCTGGTCGGCCAGGGCCTGCTTGCTCTCCGCGGCGTTGACGAAACCCACCGGCAGGCCGATGACCAGGGCGGGCCGCGCCTGGCCGGCCGCCGCCTGCTCCAGCAGGCGATAGAGCGCGGTGGGGGCGTTGCCAATGGCGTAGATGCCGCCCCGCATCCGCTCCAGGGAAAGATCGATGCCGGCCAGGGAGCGGGTGACGCCCTGCTCCTTGGCCCGGGCCGCGATGGCCGGGTCGTCCACCAGGCAGAGCACATCCACCCCCCAGCGGGCCAGGAGGGCCTTGCTCATGCCGGCCTGGGCCATGCGGGTGTCGGTGTAGATCGGCCGGCCGGCCCGCAGGGCGGCGATCCCGGCGGCGATGGCCTCCGGGTGCATCCGCACCGTGTCGATCCAGGAGAAATCGCCGCTGGTATGGATCATGCGGCGCACGATGGTCCAGGCCCCCGGCTCCCAGCCATGGGCCCCGGCCTCGTCGTCGATGATCGAGAAACTGCGGCGCTCGATCTCGCCCGGCTCCAGGTTCCAGTCAGTGGGTTGGGTCATTTTTTCTTTTCGTGGGGGGACCCTTTGGGCGCCCCCACACCCCCTCCTAAAAGGGCATATATGTTTTTGCGTGGCTCTGGGCTGACCACCAGGACTGCGAAAACGCAGTCCGCCAAACGTTTTTTGCAAGGGGGTCCGGGAGAAAACTTTTTTCCAAAAATAGTTCTCCCCCGGCATCTCTCATCAAAAACCTCCCCGCGCGCACGCGGCCACCAGGTTGGGGGCCAGGTCGGGATTGGACCCGAAGTGGAGGTGGACGTAGGAGGCCAGGGTGTGGTGCTGGAGCAGGGCCAGGGTGTTGGGTTCGGGTCCCTTGCGTCCCCGGGCCTGGTAGGGGTTCAGGGTGGCGGGCTCCCGGGTCGGCTCGGAATAGTGGAACTCATGGCCCCGGGCCCTGACGCCGGCCGGTCCCAGGGGGGTGGCGGCGGTGGTGACGACCTGGCGATAGCCCAGGGTCTTGAGCCGGGGCAGCATCCGGGTGCGCAGTTCCAGGACCCCGGCCATGGGGTGCTCTCGGCCGTCCAGGTCGGCCAGGGTCTGCCCGAGGTACATCATGCCGCCGCACTCGGCGTAGATCACCCCGCCGGCCTGGGCGAAGGCGCGGATGTCGGCCAGCAGGGCGGAATTGGCGGCGAGTTGCTCGGCGTGCAGCTCGGGATAGCCCCCGCCCAGGTAGAGGCCCTGGAGGTCCGGGGGCAGGCCGGCATCGTTCAGGGGCGAGAAGGGGACCAGCTCCGCCCCGGCGGCGGTCAGGCGGCGCAGGTTCTCGGCGTAGTAGAAGCAGAAGGCCCGGTCCCGGGCCAGGCCGATGCGCACCCGGGCCGGGGCCGGGGCCGGGTCAACGGCCGGGGCGGGATCCAGCTCCGGCAGGTCGGCCAAGAGCCGGTCCAGGTCCAAGGCCTCCTCCAGCCAGTCGGCCAGGCTGGCGAAGCCGGCATCGTCCAGGCCGCCGTCCTCGGCGGTGACCAGGCCCAGGTGGCGCTCGCTTAAGCCCAGGTCCGCCCGGCGGGGCAGGCCGCCCCGGAAGGCCAGGGCCGGGCAGAGGGTCATGGCCTGGCGCAAGATCTCCACGTGGCCGGGGCCGCCCACCTGGTTGGCGATCAGCCCGGCCCAGGTCAGGCCGGGGTCGAAACCGTGGAAGCCCTGGGCCAGGGCGGCCAGGGTGCGGGCCAGGGAGCGCGCGCCCACGGTCAGCAGCACCGGCGCGCCGATGAGCTTGGCCATCTCGGCGCTGGAGCCGGCCTCCTCCACCGGACTAAAGCCGTCGTAGAGGCCCATGACGCCCTCGATCACCGCCAGGTCGGCGGCACGGGCGTGGCGGGCGAAGATGGCCCGGTTCTCGGCCGGGGCCAGCATCCAGCCGTCCAGGTTGTGGCTGGGCCGGCCGCTGGCCAGGGCGTGGTGGCCGGGGTCGATGAAGTCCGGGCCGACCTTGAAGGCCTGCACCGCCAGCCCCCGCCGCCGGGCGGCGGCGATGAGCGCCAGGGTGACGGTGGTCTTGCCCGCCCCGCTGGCCGCCCCGCCGATGAGGACCGCCTTCACGGCCGGGCCTCCGGCGCGGGGGGCAGGTCGGGATAGAGCAGGGCCTGGACCTGGCGCACGCCCTGGATCAGGCGGGGGGTGGGCCGGCTGACCAGGGGCTCGTCCACCAGATAAATCCGGCCCTGGCGCACCGCCTTCAAGGCGCTGAAGCCGGGGGTTTCCTTGATGGCCTCCAGGCTGACCCGGTTCATGGTGCCCACCTGGGCCAGGTAGACGTCCACCCCCTCGGCCAGGGACAGCAGCCGCTCGTGGCCGTATTCGGCGATGGCGCTGTCGCGCAGGCCCTCGGCGTCGGCGGCGGCGTTGACCCCCCCGGCGGCGCTGAGCACGAAGATGGCCAGGGAGTCGGGGGCGAAGGTCTTGAACTGGCGGTGGATGGATTCGAAGAAGACCCGGGGCCGCCGGGCCTCGGGAACCTGGGCCACCCGGGCGCGCAGGGCCTCCAGGTCGGCCTGGAAGCGGGCGCAGAGGGCCTCGGCCTCGGCCTGGCGTCCGGTCAGGAGGCCCAGGCGACGCCAATACTGGTACAACTCGCCGGCCCCGCCGGGCTGCAGGCAGGCCACGGTGACCCCGAACTGCCTGAGGCGGGCCACGAACTGGGGATAGACCTGGGCCACCATGGGCCGCATCAGCACCAAATCGGGCTTCAGGGCCAGCACCCGCTCGGGGTCGTCACGATAACTCAGCAGGGGCAGGCCCGGGGCCTCGGCCACCGGGGTGGGGCCGGCCGCCACCAGGCGGGAGCCGGCCCCCAGGTCCACCAGGTTCTCGGTGTGGGCCGGGTAGAGGCTGACGATGCGCGCAAAGGGACCGGGCACCATGACCGTCTGGCCGGCGTCGTCCACGAAGGAGGCCGCGGCCCGGACCGGGGCGGCCGGCGCGCCGAAGGCCATGACCGCCAGGGCGAGCAGGGGGAGCAGCATCCGCCGGAGGCTCACGCCAGGCCTCCGTTCTTCTGGAAGACCACCACCCGGCCCTGGGCGAATTCATCCCAGCGCACCGCCGCCCGCACCCCGAAGACCGACTCCAGGTTGGCGGCGCAGAGGGCCTCGGGGGTGGGACCCTGGGCCACCACCCGGCCCTGGTCCATCAGGATGAGCTGGTCGCAGAAAGCGGCCGCGAGGTTGAGGTCGTGCAGCACCGCCACCACGGTGCGGCCCTCCGCGCGCACCAGGCGCTCCAACTCGCCCAGGGCGGCCAGGGCGTGGCGCACGTCCAGGTTGTTGGTGGGCTCGTCCAGCAGCATCACCGGCGCGGCCTGGGCCAGGGAGCGGGCCAGGATCACCCGCTGCTTCTCGCCGCCGGAGAGTTCGGTCACCGGCTGATGGGCCAGACCGGTCAGGTCCAGGCGGGCCAGGGCCGCCTCCACCAGCTCCTCGTCCCGGGGGGCCGGGGCGGAGAAGCGGGGGATGAAGGCGTGGCGGCCCATCAGCACCGTCTCGCGCACGGTGTAGGGGAAGCCCAGACCAGGCTCCTGGGGGGTCAGGCTCAAGCTCCGGGCCAGCTCGCCCGCCCGCCAGGCGGCCAGGGGACGGCCCTGGAAACGCACCGAACCGGCCGACGGGCGCAGCAGGCCGGTCATGACGTCCAGCAGGGTGGTCTTGCCGCAGCCGTTGGGACCCACCAGGCCGTGGAAGCGGCCGGGGATGATCTCCAGGTCCAGGCCGCGCAGCACCGGCTGGGGGCCGTAGGCGAAGGACAGGTCCCGGATGGCGAAGACCGGCTCAACCACGCCCCACCCCCAGTTGCTTGCGACGGAAGACATAGCAGAAGAACGGCCCGCCGATCAGGGCGGTGAGCACCCCGATGGGCACCTCGTGGGGCAGGGCCCAGCGGGTGAGGGTGTCGGCGGTCAAGAGCAGCATGGCCCCGGCCAGGCCGGCGGCCGGCAGGAGCAGGCGGTTGTCCGGCCCCACCAGCATCCGCATCAGGTGGGGGATCAAGAGGCCCACGAAGCCGATGATCCCGGCCACCGCCACCGCCGCGGCGCTGACCAGGCTGGCGGTGATCAACAGGATCAGGCGCACCCGGCGCACCTCCACCCCCAGGGCCGCCGCCGCCCGGGGTCCCAGGCTGAGCAGGTTCAGGTCCCGGGCGTGGAACAAAAAGACCAGAAAGCCCAGGCTGGCCAGCCCGCCGGTGAGCCCGGCCTCCAGCCAGGTGCGGCCGGCCAGGCAGATCGGAAGAGCGTCGTGTAGGGAAAGAGTGTAGATCTCGGT
>CALERA010000352.1 GCA_937908275.1 uncultured Desulfarculaceae bacterium
CAAAATGGATTCGGTCCGGAGCATGATCGAAGTGGAGGCCAGCGTCTCCCTGGAGCAGGCCCCCGGAGGCCAGGTCTGGGCCGCCGGCGTGATGTTGCGCGACGTCTCCCAGACCAAGCGGCTGGTGGATGAACTGGTGCGCAAATCCGCCGCCCTGGAGCGGGCCCTGGAGGAGATAAAAGGCGTGGAAAACCTCAAGGATCAGTTCCTGACCACCCTGAGCCACGAGTTGAAGACCCCCCTGGTCTCCCTGAAGGGCTTCCTGCAACTGATCATCCAGCAGCGGGTCAACCCGGAGGAGCAGACGGAGTACCTCCAGGTCTGCTGGCGCAATCTGCTCAAAATGGAGCGCCAGATCAACAACTTGCTGGAGCTGGCCCGCCTGAGCAACTTCAAGGACCAGTACCCCCTGACCCCCATCGACCTGGCGGCCCTGGTCCGCACCGAGGCCGAGAACCTGGTCCTGGCCGCCCAGGAGAAGCAGGTGCGCATCATCCTGGACCAGGTCCCCCCCGGCCCGGTGATGATTAAGGGCCACTCAGAAAAAATGATCCAGCTACTGGACAACCTGTTGCTAAATGCGATCAAATATAACGTAACCAATGGCCGGGTGGAGGTCGCCCTCTCCCAACGCGACGCGGCGGTGGTCCTGACGGTGGCGGATTCGGGCAAGGGCATCGCGCGGGAGAACATGGCCAAGATCTTCAACCGGTTCTACCGGGCCGACGTGAGCGGCACCGGACGCCTGGAGGGCCTGGGCATCGGTTTGAGCCTGGTGCAGGAAATCGTCAAGCTGCACCAGGGCGATATCGAGGTCGAAAGCGAACCGGGCAAGGGAACCGTCTTCACCTTGATTCTGGAGGCCGCATCTTGACCTGCGTACTGCCCCTGGTGCTTCTGGTCGAGGATGACCCCGACACCGCGGCGCTCTATCGCGCCCTGTTGGGCTCGGAGGGCATGGAAGTGGTCCACTGCTCCGACTGCGGTGAGGCCCATCGCTGGTGGCACACCTCCCTGCGCCGGCCCGACCTGGTGGTGATGGACGTGCGCCTGCCGGACGGCAACGGCCTGGAGCTGTGCCAGACCATGGCCCAGCCTGGCCACGCCATGCCGCCGGTGCTGATGCTCAGCGCCCACGGCGATCCCCGCATGCCCACCCTCTGCGCCCAGGCCGGGATCGCGGCCTTCCTGGACAAGCTCAGCGGCATGGACTGCTTCATCAACACCGCCCGCCAGCTCGTCTTCTCCTGAATCGCCATTCGGAATAAAAAACCCGATAAATCGCAAAATATTTTTTCGGGTTTTTTTGCCTTTTTACTTTCGGGTTATTTTCCCCTATTTTTTCATTCCGTCTTACGGGCCAAGGCCATAAACCTAGCTGTCAGGACTGAACCAGGGCCGGCCTCACCGACTCTGGCTAGTTGCCCATATCCGTATAAGCTAAGAAAAATTAAGCAATACTCAAAAAAGCGGGTTTGGGAAGGGCAAAAAAACCGGTTGCGCCTCTACGAATTCACCCTCCCTGCCTGCCCCTGTTGGGAGAGTTGCCTACCGTAGGGCGCAACCTGACCAAAATATGTTGCAAGCCGGGTGCCAACTTTCGCTGACAGCTTTCCGCCCCGCCCCGCCCTCTCCGCAAAGCAAGCCTATTCCCTTGGCATGGCTTATGAAATATAGTAAAAGAGCATGGTTTCGGACCTGCCACAACCACGTGGAGAACCCCCCATCGTGTTTCAGGCGTCACCCCGCGAATGGTTTGGCCCCATCACCCGCCACCTGGCGGAGGGTGTCATCATCCTGGAGCAGGACCAGGTCCACCTCTGCAATCCCGCGGCCCAGGCCTTCCTCCCCCACGCCGAGAAAGCCCTGCTGGGTCGTCACCGCGCCGCCCTCCTGGCCCCCACGCCGCCCCTGCCGGCGGCGGGCGAACGCATCGCCTTCACCGCCCGCGACATCACCGGTCAGCAGCCGGGGCCCCTGCTGCATGGCCTGGCCTGCGGGTTGGGGGACGGCTTCGAGGTCTGGGTGCTGCAGGCCAACCAATCCCTGAGCCAGTTGGGCTCCCTGGCCGCTGGCCTGCTGCACAACCTGGCCGGCCCCCTGAGCACCATCCGCTCCACGGCCGAGCTCTTGGAGCGCCATCTGCGCCCCCTCCTGAGCCAGGCCCCGCCGCCCCAGCTCAACCTGGCCGCCTGGCCGGCCTCGCTCCAGCGGGGCATGGACCGCATCCTGGAGCAGGTGGACCAGATCACCGGCGCCGCCCGCGACCTGCTGGCCAAGCTGCGCGACGAGGCCGGGAGATCGGAAGAGCACACGTCTGAACTC
>CALERA010000353.1 GCA_937908275.1 uncultured Desulfarculaceae bacterium
ACGAGATGTAGCCGTGACTGGAGTTCAGACGTGTGCTCTTCCGATCTCAATCCCAGCAAGGCCAGTCGGGGCGGAGTGATGGTGAATGTCATGTCGCTGGGCCTCCGCAATAAAAAAACCCCCGGTCCACTGCTGGACCGGGGGACTGCACCCTGCTTACTTGATCGCCCGGAAAGCGGCCGCCAGGGCCGCCACCACCCACCGGTCCGCGCCGGTTGTCAGGCGGTTATGTCCATCCTCCGGCAGGTCTTCTGACTCCCGGATCGACCCCGGTCCGCGCCTTCCCACGCCTGGTGGCGCAGTGGCTTGGCCTCCGCCGGTCTGGGCGGAGGGGCGGACCGGGTACCCGGTTACAGCGGCGGGACCGTGACGGATTCGCACCGTCTTCCCAATTGAGCCCTCTCGGGCGCCGGATGAACGGTATGAAAACTCATGCCCGGCGGCCTGTCAACCACTTTCACGCCACCGGCCGCAAGTGTTGGTTGACAGCATGAAGCCGGCGTTGGTAATGTGCGTCCAGTTGGCGCTCGTCAAGAGCTGAAAAGGGAATCCCGTGTGAATCGGGAGCGGGCCCGCCGCTGTAACCGGGAACGAAAGCCGCATTGAAGTCACTGCGCCCCAGGGCGCGGGAAGACGCGGCCGGTAGGCTGAACCGGAAGCCAGAAGACCTGCCAACACCACAACCGCTGGCGACCTCGGATCCAGGTCGGCCTGCGACCGAGTTCGTCGCGTGTTGCGGGCTTTCCGCGGACTCTTCCAATGCGAGGAGTCCGCGTTTTCTTTTTTGGGGAGACGAGCAGCGTGGGGAAAGACCAACCGGACAGCGAACTGGTGGTGGCCTTGCTGCATTGGCCGGTGGTCCATGGCCGGGTCGAGGACAACCGCCGCGAGCTTCTGCGCCTCAACCGCCGCGCGGCCGAACTGGGGGCCCAGGTGATCGTCAACACCGAGATGGGCCTGACCGGCTACGCCTTTGACTCCCGGAGCGAGATCGCCCCCCTGGTGGAAACCGGGGACGGCTCCTCCGTGACGGCGCTTGCCGAGTTGGCCCGGGAGTTCGAACTCCACCTGGCCCTGGGCCTGGCTGAGCGCGACCCCGGCAATGGGGCCTACCATAATTCCGCCGTGCTCTTGGGGCCGGATGGGCGCATCCAGGCCCGCCGGCGCAAGGTCACCGCCGAGGCCAAGTGGGCCTGCCCCGGGGCGGCGATCCAGAGCGATTGCTGCGACACCCCTTTCGGCCGCCTGGGGTTGTTGATCTGCTCCGAGACCTATTTCAGTCTGTTGCCCCGAGTCATGGCCCTCAAGGGGGTGGACCTGCTGCTGACCCCGGCCAACTGGCCGCCGACCGGGTTGGACCCCGGCCAGGTCTGGCGCGGACGCGCCCTGGAGAACGGCTTCCACCTGGCGGCCTGCAACCGCTCCGGCCTGGACAAGCGCATGGATTGCGGCCAAGCCCGATCCCACCTCTTCGCCCCCGACGGCCGTGACCTCCTGCCGGATCGGCCGGTGGAGCCCGGCGTCTATCTGGCCAGGCTGCCCCTGAAAAACGGCCGTTTGCCCCGGGAGCGACGCCGGCGGATCCTGGCCAGCCGCCGCCCGGGCGAATACCACTACCTAGCCTCCCAGCTCAACCGCGTCCAGGACCTGACCACCTTCCTGGAGCTGCCCCCAACCGGCCGGCTGGAGTTGCATTGCCTGGCCGGCGGCGAGCAACCCGTCCTGGAACTGGAGGCCCTGGAGCGCCTGCTGCCCAAGGTGGCGGACCAGGCGCGCCACCTGGCGGTGCTGCCCGGGGCCGGTTGGGGAAGGGACGCCCAGGAAGGTCTGCTGCGCCTGGCCCGCGCCACCGGGATGGACTTCCTGGCCTCCCTGGCCGGACTTGGGCAAGAGTCGCTGCCGCACCACTTCGCCCCGGATGCCTCGGCCCCCTCCCTCCTGGGTCGCCAGGACCAGGAGCCTCCTTTCCTGGACCTGGGTCCGGCCCGGGTGGGCCTGGCCTCGGCCAGGGACCTCCTGCACCCGGAGTTGGCCCTGGCCCTGGCCAAACGCGGCTGCGACCTGGTGGCGGTCAGCGCCGGGCGGCTGGAAGCAGACCATTTGGAGCTGCTGGCCCTGCGCAGCCTGGAGCGGGTGGTGGTGGCCCTGGCCAGTGTCGGCGCGGCCCTGGTCGCGGTCCCGCCCCGGGGGCATGACCCGGTGACCCTGGAGCGGGCCGCAGCGGGGCAAGCCTGCTCATTCAGCCTGGACACCGCCCAGACCCGGAGCAAAGTCTACGAAGAGCTGCTGGACCTCCCGACCCTGCTGGCGTCTTCCAGCGGAGAGTTGGGGGCGTGATCGTGCAACGCGCCAATCAGGCCACTCCCGCGCTCGTTTCATCGCCGCCTCGCGCCGCGCGCTCCGGAGTCTTCCCCTTCGCGGCCATCCTGGGACAGGAGGAGATGAAGCTGGCCCTGCTGCTCAACGCCATTGACCCGGGCGTGGGGGGCGTCTTGGTGCGGGGGGAGAAGGGCACCGCCAAGTCCACCACGGTGCGGGCCTTGGCCGCCTTGTTGCCGGAGGTCAGGACCGTGCATGGCTGCCAACTGGCCTGCGACCCGGACGACCCGGCCCAGCTTTGCGCCCAGTGCCGCTCCCGGTTGGCGCGAGACAGGGTCCTGGCTGTCCAGTCCCGCCAGGCGCCGGTGGTGGAGCTGCCCCTCAACGCCACCGAGGACATGGTGTTGGGCGGGCTGGACTTCGACCGGGCGGTGAAGACCGGTCAACGCGGCTTCATGCCTGGTCTTCTGGCCCGGGCCCATCGGGGGTTCCTTTATGTGGACGAGGTGAACCTGCTGGACGACCATCTGGTGGACGTGATCCTGGACGCCGCCGCCAGCGGCCGCAACCGTCTGGAGCGTGAGGGCGTCTCTTTCTCCCACCCCGCCCGCTTCGTGTTGGTGGGGACCATGAACCCCGAGGAGGGCGAGTTGCGCCCCCAACTCCTGGACCGTTTCGGCCTGTGCGTGGAGGTCTCCGGCCTGGCCGACCCAGAGATGCGGTTGCGGCTGATGGAGTTGCGCGAGGCCTTTGATCAGGACCCTGACAGCTTCCAGGCTCAACGCCGGGAGGAGGCCCAGGGTTTGGCCCTCCGCCTGGCCCTGGCTCGCCAGCGCTTGGGCCAGGTTCGGTTGGCCCCGCACCATCGCGGCTTCATCAGCGCCCTTTGTTTGGAGAACAACGTGGCTGGACACCGGGCGGACCTGGTCATCGAGCGGGCGGCTCGGGCCCTGGCCGCCTACGAGGGACGTCCGGAGGTGGCCAGCGAGGACATTTCGCGGGTGGCGGCCATGGCCCTGCGTCACCGGCGGCGCGATCCGGTGCCACCGCCGCCGCCGCCAGAGGAGCCCGAGCCACCGCGGGAGTCCGAACCGTCAGAGGAGCCCGAGCCACCCCGGGAGCCGGAGCAGCCGCCGGATCCGGAACAGGACCAGGACGGCCAAAACGCGCGGGACGAGCAAGACCCAGAGGAGGGCTTTGAGTTGCCCCTGCCCGAGCCGCCCGAGCCGGAGTCTGAAGCTGGGGATCAGGGGCAGGCGCTGGAGCAGGTTTTCGCCGCCGGCCCCACCTTCAAGGTCCGGGGCTTCAGCCAGGCCAAGGACCGCAAGCTGCGCCGGGGCTCCGGACGCCGTTCGGCCACCCGCACCGCCCAGAAGCTGGGGCGTTACGTCAAGAGCAGCCTGTACGGTGACCCCAGCGACCTGGCCCTGGACGCCACTTTGCGGGCCGCCGCCCCCCATCAGCGCCGGCGACGGGGCTCCAACCGCTTGGCGGTGGCGGTCCAGACCCAGGACCTCCGCCTGAAGGTGCGCGAGAAGCGGGTGGGCAACTTCCTGCTCTTCGTGGTGGACGCCAGCGGCTCCATGGGGGCCCAGGCCCGGATGGCCGCCACCAAGGGGGCCATCCTCTCCCTGCTTCTGGACGCCTACCAGAAACGGGACAAGGTGGCCATGGTCTGCTTCCGGGGCCGGGAGGCGAGCCTGGCCCTGCCGCCCACCAGCTCCATCGAGTTGGCGGCCAAGCTGTTGCAGGAGCTGCCAGTGGGGGGGCGCACCCCTTTGTCGGCCGGCTTGGCCCAGGCCCATGAACAGTTGCGCATCCACTTGCGCAAGGCGCCCGAGAGCCGGCCCATCGTGCTGCTGCTCAGCGACGGCCGCGCCAACGCCGGCCTGCACGGCGAGACTCCCCCCCATCAGGAGGCCCTGACCCTGGCCGCCAAGCTGGGCGATGACCAGCGGGTGCGCTTCGTGGTGGTGGACACCGAGGCCTCGGGCGTGGTCCGTCTGGACCTGGCCCGCCGCCTGGCCGCGGCCATGGGGGCTGACTATTTCCGCATCGACGATCTCAAGGCCCAGGATTTGGTGGACATCGCCAGGAAGGACAACCTTTGAGCAAGCCCAACGTCTATCCCTTCGCCGCCATGGTGGGTCAGGAAGACATGAAGGAAGCCCTGATCCTCAACGTCATCAACCCTGGCCTGTCCGGGGTCCTGGTCCGGGGCGAAAAGGGCACCGGCAAATCCACCGCCGCCCGCGCCTTGGCCGAGATTCTGCCCCTGATCCCGGTGGTCAGCGGTTGCCCCTTCAACCTGGACCCGACCGAATCCGGCGGCGACCTTTGCGGGCAGTGCACCATCGCCGGTTGTGGCTTCAAGTCCCCCGGACCGAACGGACCGGTCCTGGAACGGCGGCCGGTGCGAGTGGTGGAATTGCCGGTGGGAGCCACCGAAGACCGGGTGGTGGGCTCCATCGACCTGGAACGCGCCCTGAAGGAGGGCGAGAAACACTTCGAACCCGGCATCCTGGCGGCGGCCCACCGGGCCATCCTCTACGTGGACGAGGTCAACCTGCTGGAGGACCACGTGGTGGACGTGCTCTTGGACAGCGCCGCCATGGGGGTCAACACCGTGGAGCGCGAGGGCGTCTCCTTCAGCCATCCGGCCCGCTTCACCCTGGTGGGCACCATGAATCCCGAGGAGGGCGAACTGCGCCCCCAACTTCTCGACCGCTTTGGCCTCTGCGTGCTGGTGGCCGGCATCCGCGAGTCCGGGGCTCGGGTGGAGGTGATGGAGCGCCGCCTCGCCCACGAGACCGACCCCGAGGGTTTCGCCAGGCAATGGGAGCAGGCCTCGCGGGAAATCGCGCAACGCATCATTCAGGCCAAGGAGCTGCTGCCCCGGGTCATGGCCAGCCGCGAGATGATGCTGGCCATCGCCCGCCAGTGCCTGGAGGTTGGCACCGACGGTCATCGCGGCGACATCATCAGCTTGAAGACGGCCAAGACCTTGGCCGCTTGGCAGGGCCGGGACCAGGTGGACCCGGCCCAGGTGTCCCGCGCCCTGGAACTGGTGCTGCCCCATCGGGTGCGGCGCAAGCCTTTCGAGGAGGTGTCCCACGAGCAGGCCAGATTCAGGGCCGCCAATGCGACCTGAGGCCGGTGGGGCCGGGGTGAGCTTCCTGGTTCTGATGCTCACGCGGCGCTGCAACCTCGCCTGCGCCTATTGCTACGCCCGGGCCGGGAGCGCAGGCGCGGACATGAGCCCGGAGTCGGCCCGCCGCGCCATCGACCGGCTGGGGCGGGGCGATGGTCGCCTGACCGTGGAGCTGACCGGGGGCGAGCCCCTGCTGAATTTCAGCCTGGTCCAGGAGTTGGTGCTGGCCCACGTGGGACGGCCCAGACCCCCTCGCTTCGCCCTGCAAACCAACGCCGTGCTCCTGGACCGGGCCAAACTCAACTTCCTGCTGGAGCATGGCGTGGGGCTGGGTCTGAGCCTGGACGGCGACCCGGCCACCAACGACCTGACCCGGGGCCAGGGCGCGGCGGTGGTCAAGGCTCTGCGTCTGTTGGACGCCGCCGGGGCGGGGGTTAACCTGACCGTGGTCCTCACCCGCCACAACATCGCTCGCCTGCCGGAGCTGCTGCTTCTGGCGGCCGGGTTCCGCTCGGTGCGGGTGATCAACCTGGACCTGGTGCGTCCCCTGGGCCGGGCCCTGGACTCCGATCTGGCCCCGGCCCCGGAGCAGGTGCGGGAGATGGTTCCCCGCTTGCTGGCCAACCTGGAGTTCGTTTCCACCCGGCGCTGGCCGCCCCTGAAAGTGCGCGAGGTGGACCAGGTGCGGCGGCGGACGGGCCAGGGCGAAATGAGGCCCTATTGCCTGGCCGCGGCTGGCTCCGCGGCCGCGGTGACGCCCGAGGGCGAGATTTATCCCTGCGCCGGCCTGGCCGGCCGGATGGATCATCTGGCCGGGCGGCTCGAAGATCCACGCCCGCCGGAGCTGGAGCGCCGGGTGGCCGACTGGGGCCTGCCCCCGGCCTGCGCCGGTTGCGAGGTGCGGTTCATCTGCCGGGGAGGCTGTCCCAGCCGCCGCATCGCCACCCAGGGCGACCCCCGGCGCCCCTATGACCTGGAATGTCTGTTGCGACAGGAGCTTTTCCGGAGGATGCAGCCATGAAGCCACGCAGCCTGGTGATCTACACCGCCGCCAGCACCGGCCTGGCCAGCCTGGGCCGGGCCTGCCGTCAACTCCAGGAACAGGCTCCGGGAGGTTTGCAGGTCCAGGCCCGGGGCGGCGACGACCTGTTCGATCGCAAACAGATAGAGCGTTTTCTGGAGCTGGCCCGCCAGGCGGATAACGTGATGATCCTGCTGCACGGCGGCAAGACCTCCTGCCCCTTCTTCGACGAACTGATGGAGGCGGTCAGGGAGCACGAGTTCTTCATCCACCCCTCGGGCGAGGACGAGATCGAGCTGGCCCAGGAGTATTGCCCTGACTTCGGCCAGGAGCGTTTCAACCAGACCGCGCTGTACCTGAAGCATGGCGGCGAGCACAACTGGCTGCACCTCTTGCGCCGCGAGGCCGGTCTGGAATGCGAGCCGCCCCGGCCCCAGCCCTGCCAGGCTCTCTACCATCCCCGCCTGGGCGCGGTGGAGACTTTGGAGGAATACCTGGCCGGCCTGGGCGTGAACCTGGATGCCGTGCTCAACCCCGGTGAACCGGTGCTGGGCCTCTGGTTCGGGCAGTACCTTTACCTGGACGGCAACCTGGCCCACATCGACGCCATGGTGCGGGCCATGGAGGACGCGGGCTGCCTGCCCATCTGCTGCTTCTACCGCCGCTATCCCGACTCCCTGCTGGAGGTGAAGGACACCCGCTGGGTCTTTGATAATTACTTCCGCCACCAGGGGCGCAAACTGATTCAGGCCCTGATCAGCCCGATGGTGTTCTCCCTCAATCTGAACCTGCCGGAGGAGGCCGGGGTGCTGGCGGAACTGGACGTGCCGGTCTTGCAGGCCATCAACACCAGCAACAACCGCCAGCAGTGGGAGGAGACCGTCCAGGCGGTGACGCCCATGGACGTGGGCTTCGCGGTGGCCGCCCCGGAGTTCGACGGCAACCTGATCAGCGTGGCCATGGCCACCCGCGAGCAGACCCGGCGCGACCCCCTGACCGGGGCCATGCTCACCCACATGGAGGCCATCCCCGGGCGGGTGGACAAGATCGCCTGTCTGGCCCGCAACTGGGGGCGCCTGGCCCTGAAGACCAACGCCGACAAAAGGATCGCCATCGTTTTCCACAATTACCCGCCCCGCAACGACCGCATCGGCTGCGCCGCCGGCCTGGACAGCTTCGCCAGCATCAGCGACTTGCTGGCCCGCCTGCGGGACGAGGGTTACCGGGTGGACGATGTCTATCCCGATCCCCAGGACCTGGCCAACAGCATGATCGGCGGACTGACCAGCGACCAGCGCTGGCTGACCATGGACAAGCTGGCCCACCGCGCCGCAGACCAGGCCGGCCCGGAGCGCACCGGCCCCTGGACCGCCGAGTTGCCGGCCAGGAGCCAGGCCCACCTGGCCGCCGACTGGGGACCCAGTCCGGGCGAGCTGTTCGTGCACGATGGCAAAGTGCTGATCAACGGGTTCATCAACGGCAACGTCTACCTGGGGGTGCAGCCGCCGCGGGGGTTCATCGAGCAGCCGGAAAAGATCCATGACCCGCACCTGGCCCCCAGCCACCACTATCTGTTCTATTATCGCTGGGTCCGCGACGTTTTCGGAGCCGACGCGGTGATCCACGTGGGCAAGCACGGCTCCCTGGAGTGGCTGCCGGGCAAGAGCGTGGGCCTGAGCCGGGAATGCTACCCCGACCTGGCCATCATGGATCTGCCCAACATCTATCCCTACATCGTCAACGACCCCGGCGAGGGCACCCAGGCCAAGCGCCGCTCCTACTGCTGTCTGGTGGACCATCTGGTCCCGGTGATGACCAACGCCGACACCTACGAGGAGATGGCCCAGGTGGACGAGCGGGTCCTGGCCTACCAGCAGACCAAGGGCATGAACCCCACCCGATTGCCCGCCGCCCAAGCCGAGCTCTGGGAAATGGTTGAGAAGGCCAACCTGCACCGCGACCTGGAGATGGACCGCGCCGAGGCCATGGCCGACTTCGACGCCTTTTTGGAAAAACTGCACGCCTACCTGAGCGAGGTGGCCGACACCGCCATCGCCGACGGATTGCACATTCTGGGACGCCCGCCCCAGGGAGACGGCCTGGTGGAGCTGGCCACCCAGTTGGTGCGGATCAAGAACGGCGAGGTGCCCAGCCTGCGCGAGTCCCTGGCCCAGGCCTGGGGCTATGACTATGACCAGATGCTGGCCCGGCGCGGCCAGGCCGACCCCAGCGGACGCCATCCCACCTACGCCGTGGCTCTGAAGGCCCTGCACGACCGCTGCCGCGAGCTGGCCGCCGCGGCGGTTGCCGGCGAGGAGCTCCTGATCGGGGTGGAGCCCGACAGCCCCGCCGCCCAGGCCCTGGGCTTCCTGGGCCAGGTGGCTCTACCCCGCCTGGCCAAAACCGGCGAGGAGATGGAGGCGGTGCTGCACGCCCTGTCCGGCGGCTACGTGCCCCCCGGGGCCAGCGGCTGCCCCACCCGGGGCCGGGTGGACGTGCTGCCCACCGGACGCAACTTCTGCTCGGTGGACCCCTACAAGCTGCCCTCGCCAGTGGCCTGGCGGGTGGGCGTGAGCCTGGGCGACGACCTGGTGGAGCGCCACCGCAAGGAAGCCGGACGGCCGCCGGACAACATCGGCATGGTCATCTGGGGCAGCCCCAACATGCGCACCCAGGGTGAGTGCATTGCCGAGGCCCTTTACCTCATGGGGCTCAAGCCGGTCTGGAACGCCAAGAACGGCCGGGTGGAAGGCCTGGCGGTCACCCCCCTGGACGAGTTGAAGTTCCCCCGGGTGGATGTCACCTTCCGCACCTCGGGCTTTTTCCGGGACGCCTTCCCCAACCTGATGGAGCTCCTGGACGGCGCGGTGAACATGGTGGGCAGCCTCAGGGAGCCTCCGGAGAGCAACTTCCTGCGCCGCAACGTGCTGCGCGAGGCCGAGGAGCTGGAAAAGCGCGGCCTGACCCCAGAGGAGGCCTGGCGCGAGGCCAGCTTCCGGGTCTATTCCGATCCCCCCGGGGCCTACGGGGCGGGGGTGGCGGCGGCCATCGACGCCAAGGCCTGGCAGACCAGCGACGACCTGGGCGAGGTCTACGTCACCTGGGGTGGCTACGCCTATGGGAAAAAGGCCTACGGCCTGGACCGGCGGGAGAACTTCCGCCGCCGGCTCAGGGACATCTCCCTGGTGGTCAAGAACGAGGACTCCCGCGAGTACGACCTGCTCTCCAGCGACGACTTCAACGCCTACTTCGGCGGCTTCGTGGCGGCGGTGAAGATGGCCTCGGGCGTCCAGCCCCGGGCCTATTCCGGCGATGCCTCGGATCCCGACCGGGTGAGGAACCGCTCCATCCAGGAGGAGGCCAAGCATATCTTCCGTTCGCGCATCCTGAACCCCAAATGGATCCAGGGCCTGATGCGCCACGGTTACAAGGGGGCCGGCGATCTCTCGCGCACGGTGGACAACTCCTTCCATTGGGACGCCACCAGCGGGGTGATCGAGGACTGGATGTACGACGGCCTGGCCGAGAAGTACGCCTTTGACGAGACTATGCGGCAATGGCTCAAGCAGGTGAACCCCTATGCCCTGCAGAACATCACCGAGCGCCTGCTGGAAGCCATCAGCCGGGGGATGTGGAACGCCTCGCCCGAGACCAGGGAGCGCCTGGAGCAGCTGTTCCTGGACATCGAGGGCGACATCGAGGACGTTAACCTGTGAGGGCCGCCCTGCGCCGTGAAAGGCCGGACCGCCAAAGGGGAGTAAGCATGTTGCCGTTGTTGCCCTTGCCAGACAATCCACGGGCTCGTCAGCACCTGCAACCGGCCAATCTCTTAGCCGGCGACGATTATTGGGACGGCCGCAGTTGGGCGCGCCAGGGCCGCAACCGCTTCCTGTTGCGCACCGCCGACGGGCGCTACATCCTGCACCAACGCAGCCTTTGGCCTCAGGAGGAGGACGGGCGCAACGACCAAGTCAGCGCCTGGGAGGCGAGGTGCCTCTACGAGAACCTGCCCAACCGCCGGATGGCCCGGCGGGAAGCCTTCCCGGAGTTGTTGCGGGGCAATGAATAATTAATGGCATGGAGGTCGTTTCCCGAGTTGCCGGGCGACAAGTTGGTCAGGATGGCGCCTTCGGCGCTTGACAGGCCCGATTAAACCACCTATAAGGTCGATAAATACTGGGTCGGCGCCCTTCGGGGCTTAAAAGGGAAGACGGTGCGAATCCGTCGCGGTCCCGCCGCTGTTACCGGGGACGAAAGCCGCCGGCGCCTCGTGAGGGGCGCAAAGCCACTGTGCGCGATCACGGGCATGGGAAGGCGCGGCCGGTAGGTTGATCCGGAAGTCAGAAGACCTGCCCCACCCAGGGAAACCGTAATGGCCGGCGAGTCACCGGCCCAGGTTTGGAGCCGCGCCGGCCCGTGGCGCGCTCCGGGGACCAAGCGAACTGGGTGCAGTCCCCCCAAGGCATTGATCGCCTTGGGGGGACTGCTTTTTTTGTCGGGGTCCGCGGGGCGCTATTACTGGCCAATGCAGGAGGAAACATCATGAGAAGCTGGTTTGGAGTGTGGTTGCTGGCGGGTTGTCTGGTGGCGCCCCCGGTGTGGGCCGCGGAGGCGGACAAACAGGAAGAGGGCAAGACGGTGACCAAGGCCGAGGCCATCACCGTCACCGCCGGACGCATCGAGCAGAGCGTCCTGGATGTCACGGTGCCGGTGCAGATCATCAGCGCCGAGGAGATCAGGGCCGCCGGGGTGGACAACCTGGGCGATCTCCTGGGCAAGTACATGACCGGCCACCTGACCAAATACACCGGGGTGCTCACCTCGGTGGGCATCCGCGGCTTCCGCACCGAGGCCCATGGCGACGACGTCAAGGGTTACGTTCTGATCCTGGTGGATGGCCACCGCACCGGCACCGGCAACGCGGTCAAGATCGACGTGGAGCGCATCGAGCGGGTGGAGATCCTCAAGGGACCCTACTCGTCCCTCTATGGCTCGGCGGCCATGGGCGGCGTGGTCAACCTCATCACCAAAAAGGGCGACCATCCCCTGGGAGCCCAGGTGAACGCCACCTACGGCAGCTTCGACTACCTCAACACCGGCCTGTCCGGCGGCGGCCGGGTGGACGACAAGTTCCGTTTCTACATCAACACCAGCTACAAAAGCCAGGGCGACGTGGACACGCCCGACTTCGGCCAGCAAAAGAACACCGCCTATCACATCAAGAACCTGGGCTGGAACGCCACCTATCAGTTCAGTCCCAGCCACGACCTGCGCTGGGGCGGAAACATGGCGGAGATCGGCGGCGCCTACGACTCCTGGAGCAATGGCACTTACTCCTCCTACGCCGACACCAGCCAGAACTTCGACAAGAGCAACCGCTATAGCGACCTGGAGTACAACGGACGCTTCCTGGATGGCTTCCTCAACGTGCGCAGCCTGTTCTACTACCTCTGGGACCGCAACCAGTGGAAATACGGCACGCCCGATCCCGACCTGACCGGCACCAAGTACACCGACACCACCATCGGCTGGGACCAGCAGTTCAACTTCAACTTCGGCAAGTGGAGCAATCTGGTGGCCGGCTTCACCCTGGAGCAGTTGGAGAAAAAGTCAGAGGCCATCAGCGGCGGCAGCGCTTCGGCGCCCTACACGCCGGGCATGGAGTACAACACCCTGGGCCTGTTCGCCCAGGACACCATCAGCCTCTTCGACGATCGGGTGAACCTGGTCCTGGCCGGCCGCTATGACCGTTTCGATCTGAAAACCAAGAAGCCCGACAGCGGCGATTTCCCCCTGTTCAAGGAAAAGAGCGAGACCTTCGACGAGTTCTCGCCCAAAGCCGGCGTGGCCTACAACTTCCTGGACAAGCTGATGCGGGTGCGGGCCAACCTGGGCATGGGCTTCAAGAGCCCCAGTCCGGACCAGCTCTCGGCCCAGTACCGCGGCCACAACGGCGTTGGCTACCTGGGCAACCCCGATCTGAAGCCCGAGACCAGCCTGACCTGGGACCTGGGCTGGGACCTGTTCCACCGCATCGCCGACCTGGAGCTGACCTACTGGCACTCCGATTACAAGGACAAGATCATCAGCGCCTCCAAGATGGTTCGCTACGACAACCAGGATTGGTACACCTGGGAGAATCACGGCGAGGCCGAGATCGCCGGCGTGGATTTCAACGCCAACCTGCGCCTGTCGGAGATCATGAAGTGGAAGCCCAACCTGAGCCTCCACACCCGGGTGACCTTCTACACCAAGTTCGAGGACAAGGAGACCGGGTCCGACCTGGTCAACGTATCGGACTACGAGGCCAAGTCCTGGATCAACTTCAGCCACAAGGGCTTCTCCACCAGCCTGTTCTACGTGCTGATCGGCCCGGAGAGCATTTTGAACTACGACTACAGCCCGGCCAGGACCGAAACCAAGGAGGCCTTCGATTTCTGGGATTACCAGGCCTCCTACTCGTTCCTGAAGAACTGGCGCGTGACCCTGAACGTCTACAACCTCGCCGATCGGCGCTATGAGTGGGTCAGGGGCTACCCCATGCCCGAGCGGTCCTATCACCTGGGATTGACCTACGAGTTCTAGCCGCCGAAAGTCCCGGTCTCCGGCCTGGCCTTCCTCCCTTCCCATCTCTGGCCGGAGACCGGGACTCCTAAGGCGGACCAAGCCGAGGGCATAGCCCGGCAAGCGAGCGATGCACCATGGAAGTCTTTCAGCTCTGGAGTCACCACGCCTTTGGCCTGGCGGCCCTGGCCTATCTGGCGTCCCTGGGTCTCACCTGGACCACGGCGCGTTGGCCGGCCGGCCTGGTCCTGTTCCTGGGCCTGACGGCCAACCTGGCCTCGCTGGGCCTGAAGCTCTACATCTCCTGGCCCATGCAGGCCCCCCACCAGGAGCCGTTCTGGCTGGTGGCCTGCCTGGCCGGCCTGGCCCTGGCCTACTGGCCCCGGCGCTGGCCAGCCCTGGGCCGCGCCCTGCTGGGGGCCACGGCCCTGCTGGCGGCGGTGGCGGTGTTTTTCCCCAAGGACTACTACCTGCCCTTTCCCCGCTCCAACACCATCCTGGCTCACGTCTACCTGGTCTTCAGCGCCGGGGGGCGGGCCACCCTTTGGGCCGGCGGCCTGGCCGCGGGCCTGTTCCTTTTGGGCGGTGCGCGCGAGGACGAAAAGGCCGCGCGCACGCGCTTCACCGACCTGCACATCTGGGGCTTCGTGCTCTACAGCCTGAGCCTGTTCACGGCCGAGGCCTGGTCCTATCTGGGTTGGTCCAGCCCGGTGATCTGGGAAGAGCCCACCATGACCACCACCATGGCCACCTGGTTTTTCTACGGCTGTTTCCTGCACCTGTACCTGTTGCGGGGTTGGGACGCCCGCCGGCGGGCCTGGTTCGCCCTGGCCGGCCTGCCGCTGTTGTTCTATTTCAATTATCTGCCCGAAACCGGCCAGTTCAGTTGGCCTGGATGGATGTCATGAAACCGGTGGTCTCGGCCTGGAACTGGCTGGCCCGTCCCAGCCTGACCTTTCACCTGCTCCTGGGCCTGGTGGCGGACCTGCTGGCCGGTTACTTCATTTTTCGCGCCCATCTCCAGCTTTTCGGCCCCCTCAACCGCCTGAGCCTGCTGGACTGGATCGTCACCTACGGCATCCACAACCTGGACACCACCTGGTGGTTTTTCCTCTTTCTGCTCTTGCTGGCCGGTCTGGTGCTCAACACCCTGGCCTGCACCATCAATCGCTTGGCGGCCTGGGTCCGGCCGGGCAGGCCCCCGGCCGACCGCCTGGGGCATTGGCTGGCCCTGGCCCCGCACCTGATGCACATCGCCTTCATCATCATCCTGGTCTCTCACCTGGTGAACTACGTGGTGGGAGTCAACGACCAGAACAACATCCTGCGCCAGGGCGACAGCCTGCGCCTGCCCGGCTCCGCCACCCAACTGCGCCTGGAACGAGTCGAGAATGACTTCTACGCCGGCGAGCGCCTGAAGTTCTATCAAAACCGCCCCCTGAGCCAACGGGTGTGGCTGACTTTCAGTCAGGCGGACGGCCAGCGGACGGTCAAGGCGGTGGGCATCAACAGCCCCATCTGGCAGGAAGGTTTCAGCATCCATCTGAAAAGCTACGCCCCGGACCACCAGGGCGGCATGAAGCGCACCCCCTTCGTCAATCTGATCATCCGCAAGGACCCTGGCATCCGGCTTTTCGCGGCAGGCACCGCCTTGTTCGTGGTGGGCCTGCTGGTCTACCTGGTCCAGGTCCTGCGCAATGGAACCCGCAAGGATCACCGGGAGATGACAGCATGAAGCAAAGCATACGCCTGGCTGGCGTCGGGTTGGCCCTGTGCTTGGCCCTGGTCGCCTTGGCTTCCGGCCCCGCCCTGGCCGCGGCCCCTGGTTTCCAGGCCATCGGCGAGTTCAGCCTGCGCGGCCTGGAAGGCGGGCGATACGAAATCACCGACGGCCTGGGCCGGGTGCTGCACCTGGTGCCCCGGGGCATGGAGCCGCCCCCGGGGGTGCCCCGGCATGAGATCATCCCCATCCCGGTGAAGCGGGTGGTGATGACCGGCGGGCGCGACGTCTCCATGTTGCTGGCCCTGGACTCCATCGCGGTGCTGGTGGGGGTGGACGGCAAGACCGCCGACTGGAAGATCGGCCAGGTGCGCGACGGCCTCAAGGACGGGCGCATCGTCAACGTCGGCCGCAGCCACAGCCTGGACTACGAGCTGCTGGCCGCCCTGAAGCCCGACGTGCTCTTCACCTGGGACGAGGCCCAGATTCCCTTCCTGGCCGACCTGGGCGTCCCGGTGGTGATCAACTACGGCACTGAAGCCCGCACCCTGGACACCCAGATCAACTTCGTGCGCTTCCTGGCCCCCTTCGTGGGCAAGGAGCAAATGGCCGAGGCCTACGTGGCCCGGGTCAAGGCCGCTTTGGACAGGGTGGCCCAGCGCGCCAAGAACGCGCCCAGCCGGCCCAAGGTGATTTGGGGAGACGTGTGGGAGAAGCGGGTGATGGTGGAGCCCGGCCAGTCCTGGGCCGCTCAGTTGGTGGACCTGGCTGGCGGAGATTACCTGTTCAAGGACGTGCGGGGCTCGTCCTGCCTGGAGATATCCCTGGAGCGATTCTACAGCACCGCCAAGCAGGCCGACGTCATGTTCACCTACCGCTCGCCGGAAAGCGGCATGGCCTCCAAGGTGGAGCTGGCGCGCACCAACCCCGCCCTGGGAGACACCAAGCCCCTGGCCAGCGGCCGGGTCTTTTTCCCGCTGCCGGAATACAACCAGTCGGGCCACCGCATGGACGAGGTGATCGAGGAGATCGCCGCCATCCTCCAGCCGCAGCTCTTTCCCGAACGCAAGATAACCCTGTTTCACGCCTTGCCGGAGAAATAAGCCATGTCCGAGGCCATGATCCTGCCTGGCGCGTATTTCGCCCAGTCATCTCGGCGGGCGGGGTGGCTCTACACCGTTCTGGTGGTGCTGGTGCTGGTCGCCCTGGTCTTGAACCTGGGACACGGCTCGTTGGACATCGGTTGGTCCGAACTGGTCCGGCTGCTCTTGGACGGCCCGAATGACGACCCCCGCTCCCTGGTGGTCTGGAACATCCGCCTGCCCCGCGCCCTGGCCGCCCTCTGGGGCGGGGCCTGCCTGGCGGTCTCCGGCCTGCTGTTGCAGGTCTATTTCCGCAACCCCATCGTGGGCCCCTTCATCCTGGGCATCTCCTCCGGGGCCAGCCTGATGGTGGCCCTGGTGATGCTCACCACCCTCTCCCTGGGCTTGGCCGCCCTGAGTCCCTACCTGGTCACCCTGGCCGCCTTCGCCGGCTCGGTGGGCGCCCTGCTGCTGGTGGTGGGCATCGCCCGCCGCATGCGCCAAGGGGTGGTGCTGCTGATCATCGGCCTGATGATCGGCTACCTGACCAGCGCCGTCACCAGCCTCCTGGTGGCCTTCGCCGAGGCCGAACGCCTGAAGGGCTTCACGCTTTGGTCCCTGGGGTCTTTTTCCGGCTACCGCTGGCAAGAGTTGCAGATGGTCATGCTGCTGGGCGGCTCCCTGCTGGTGGGGGTGTACGGCCTGTCCAAACCTTTGAACGCCTTCCTGTTGGGCGAGGATTACGCCCAGAGCATGGGCGTCAACGTGCGGACCTTCCGGGTGCTGATCATCTTTTTTTCCTGCGCCCTGGCCGCCCTGGTCACCGCCACCGCCGGACCGGTGGCCTTCATCGGCCTGGCGGTGCCGCACATGGCCCGCCTGTCCCTGGGCACCGCCGACAACCGCCTGTTGTTGCCGGCCGCCGCCCTGACGGGCGGCGTGATCACGGTGTTGTGCGATCTGGTGGCGCGCAGCCTGTTCGCCCCGGTGGAAACCCCTCTGTCGGCGGTGACCTCGTTCCTGGGCGCGCCGGTGGTCATCCTGCTGATGCTGAAACGCAAGGCGGCCCTATGATGAACCCTGACGCCAGCCAGGCCAACCTGCTCGCCTTCCACCAACTGGCGGTGGGCTATGACTCCCGGGCGGTGCTCTCGGGCCTCACCCAGACGGTGGCGGCGGGGCAATTCGTGGCCCTGCTGGGTCCCAACGGCGCGGGCAAGACCACCCTGCTGCGCACCCTGGCCGGCCTGTTGCCGCCCTTGGCCGGCGAGGTCAGCCTGGGCGGGCGGGCGCTGGCCGGCCTGACCCCGGCCGAGATCGCCAGGACCTTGGCGGTGGTGCTCACCGAACGCCACGCGCCGGCCATGCTCTCGGCCCTGGATCTGGTCTACCTGGGCCGCACCCCCCACACCGGGTTCCTGGGCCGGATCGGCCCCCAGGACCGGGAACGGGCCGCCTGGGCCTTGGAGTTGGTGGGGGCCGGCGACTTGGCCCGGCGGCCCATGGACCAACTGAGCGACGGCGAGCGCCAGAAGGTCATGTTGGCTCGCGCCTTGGCCCAGGAGCCCCGGGTGATCCTCCTGGACGAGCCCACCCTGCACCTCGACGTTAAACACCGCCTGGAGGTGATGACCATTTTGCGCCGGCTCTGCCGCCAGCAGGGGATCGCGGTGGTGGCCTCTCTGCATGACGTTGACTTGGCCCTGCGCCTGGCCGACGTGGTGGGCCTGGTGGGCCGGGGTGGGATCAGCGCCTGGGGAGCGCCTGAAAAAGAGCTCACGGCCGCCAGCCTGGCCGCGCTCTACGGCCTGGAACAGGCCCGCTTCTCGCCACACCTGGGGGTGATGGAGCTGACCGCCGAACCCGGACGGGAGCCAGTCTTCGTGGTCTGCGGGGGCGGCTCCGGGGCCGGCCTGCTGCGGGCCCTGGCCAAGCAGGGCTTTGCCCTCAAGACCGGGGTGCTGCACGAACACGACCTGGACTGCCTGGTGGCCCAGTCCCTGGGGGCGCAGATGGTTACGCAAGCCCCGTTCCAACCCCTGGCCGAGGAGGCCTTCCGCCTGGCCTGCCGGGCCATGGCCGGCTGCCTGGCCGTGGTGGACAGCGGGTTCCCCCTGGGCGACGAGAACAGGGGCAACCTGAACCTGCTGCGCCAGGCCGCCGCCACGGGGTTGCCCGTGCTCAGCCTGCGCTCGCCGGAGGAACTGGCCAGGATGCTTGGTGACGACGCCGCAGCCTGGCGCTGTTGCCTTGACTCAACCCAAGTTTTAGACCAAATGCTTCAGCTTGGGACGGCCAGCAGCCTTGGGTGACCCACGCGAAAACCGACGCCCCGTTGAACTCGTTTTCATGCCTCTGTCGGGGGAGTGCGGGAGCGGAGTAGCCTCCGTTTCGAGCGGACAGCCTGCATAGCCAGGCTTCAGAAGTGGGCCAAAGGCCCCTGAGTGTCTACCAGGGCATTTTTATCACTATGGCCCGCGGGCAAATGCTACCGTCGCATTTGTCGCCACGGACACAACGCTGTATGAAGTCATAATCCTCAGTGCGTATATACACCACCGCTTCTGGCGAGGATTGCCGCGTTAAGGTCCCCCAATCCTCCCAGCCGACATCCTTCTTGCCGATGCGTAGGTAAAGCTCTGTGCTGCTGCTGCACAGAAACACATATTTATCGGTCTTGGTGTCCAGCCGGAAGGACCAAAAACCTGCTGAACCTTCCCGCGTCGACACTTGGCTGATTGTCCCCTCCAGGGGAAAAGTGTTCTGCTCGATTAGGGTTTCGACATTGCCGGCGGCTTGGTTCTTGGCTATCAGGGCGGCGATGTATGCGCGTTGTTCTGAATAAGACTGTAACTGTCTTTGCGTGGTTGTCGTAGTCGGTAGGTTGGCGGTCGTTACCATGGTGGCCGGTGCTTCATTGCCGCCGCGGTCACACCCAGCTGCGGACAGCAGACTGGCCAGCAGACAGGACGATGACCCCACCAGGCGTAACAGCTTAAGAGCCCTCGCCGAGTGGCCGGACTTGCCCATCGCCGATAAGCGCACTTTACAGGCCCCATTGTTACTTTCCATCGGAGAGCTTCCGGTTGGAAACGCCAGCTTGGCAGTGGCACAAGATAATGCGCCCTTGCCGGGCAGCGGCCGCACCATGACGTCTGGTGCGGCGTGGTCCGTCCATCTCGGCTAAAGCTTATTGCAGTTCCCGACAAGCCAGTATCTTGAACTCCACCCGCCGGTCCAAGGCGTCGCTGGCGTCATCGGTCCCCGTGCCGACGATGTTTTCATGAAAGCCCTTACCGGTGACCTTGCTCTTCTTTCTTATGCCGGGATAGGTGACCGACATGACGCCTTGCACAGTTCTGGCCCTGGCCAAAGAAAGTCGGGCATTGTATGTCTCGTCACCAGTATGGCTGCAATGTCCACTGATCTCCAGACAGTAGGCGCTTTTCTCCATGTGTGTGGCGATTTGTTTCAGCCACCAGGCGTAACGCTGCACCAACTCAGCATTGGGGATGAATGCCGGTGAATTGACCCCGAAAAGAAGCCGGATGTCAAGCTTGCGGTTCTCCTCGATGGCGATGGTCAGCATATTAGCGAAGGCCAGGTCAGTGTCCTTTTCCTTGCCCAGTTTTTGCGAAGCCAAATACAGGCCGGCATTGGCGGTGAGGGTGTTGCCACTGGGAGTGGCTATCGCCTGCTTGAAATGTTTGGCCGCATCCTCATAACGTCCCTGATCATAGAGATAAATCCCTTGCTGTAGCATTCCTTTCACCGGTAGAAATTGCAGGTATTCTTGGCCAACCGGATTGCCCAAGGACACGGAAAACAGGTGCGCGGCCATGCGAGCGCTCTTGTCCTGTAGATAGATCGGACTGTCCTCATAAATGGCCAAAGGCTCAAATGGCATATCCCGCACCCAGACCAGGCCCTTGGCCCTGATCGTTCCGCTGGGCCACTCGATTATATTAACTACCAGATCATATCCAGGCGGGGCGGTCTTGCGGCCGGAGCCCGGCCGCTGGGATATGGCCCCGGCCAGGATATAGTTGGCCCTGCTCTGGGTGTATTGATCCAGGTCCACGATGTCATAGCGCGAGCCCAACTCACGGGCCAGGATGGATACGATCTTGGTATTAATCTTGAGCTGTTGGCCGCTTTTATAGGCGATGAACGGATCCAGAACCACCATTTGCGGGCTGCTGTCTTGCTTGGCCGTGGCCTGCATCACCATTTGGGTCAGGGGATCGGCTGCCGGGCGAGGTGTCTCCAACTGAGCTTTCAGCTTTTGTCCCAACAGTGAGACAGCTTCCTCCAAGCTAAGCTGTTGGTTGGAGCGGAACTCTTGCGCTGGGGGCGGGAGGGGGGCGCAAGCGGCCAGGGCTGTAACCAAAAGAGCGGCAAGCAGAGATGGCAGTAATTTTGATTGGCTGAATAACATTGAACTGATCTCCAAAATAATGTGTAAGCAGCTTAATTGCAATGCCTACGCAGGAACTCCTCTTCCTCCCGGTTCAGCACCTTGCCCATGGACATCTTGATATATAGCGAGGAGCAGCGCGTCGGCGGCTTGCCTTTCTTGCCTTCCTCATGGACCTTGGCGGACTTTCCTTTTTCGGATTTGGGCTCTACCTCGTTGGCTGGAGTCATGGAAGGCGTTCCCTGAAGGTCTGGCCGCGCCGCCTGGCCCGGTGGGCCGAAACCCAAAGGCTGGTGCGGTGCGTTCTCGGGAGGCCTGGTGGCGCTGCTCGGACCGGACGCGCCCGGCCAGTTCGCGGCTGGTGTGGCGGGCGCTCCGGAGGATTGCCGGGTATTGGGCGTGGACTTTTCCTCCGCCTGCTGGCCAGCGCCCGGCCACCCCTGAACGGCACCTGCGGGCGCGCCGCTGGCCTGGCCCTGGACGGCGGGGGGCGCCTGCGAACCGCCGGCTGTCTCTGGCCTGGAAAACCAACCTTGAGGCACCTGCCGGGTCGTGGTCTCCTCTTTGAGGCTCGCAGGACCTGCCGAGGGAGGGTTATCCGGCTTGGGGTGTTGCTCGCTGGCTTTGGCCCCGGCCACCGGGGTCGCCGCCACGTCCTGAATGAGCACCAGGGAGCCTTGCGAAACAAAGCCGCTAGTTTTTCCTTCCTGGTCCTGAACCTGTACCCAGCCGCCCTTGATACCGGCGACCCTCATTTTGAGGTTGCAGCCCTCGTACACCAGCGCTGAGTAGGCGGAGGCGTCGGCATAAACCCGCACCGGGGTGATTTTGGAGGGATCGAACGGATTGGGTTTGCACTCCAACCTGACAATCTGCCCCGGCACGAAGGTTTCCGCCCAGGACCAAACAGGCTGGAGACACACCCCAAAGGCGAACCCCAGCAAAACCGCAACCTGGGCGACCAGGGTCTGAAACCATCTGCAATCACATCTTGCTCGCATGCCTGACCTCGCAACTAGTCTGACTCCGCCGGTGGACGGTCCTCATTTACCTCCGTTGGTTCAATGCCAACGGACTGGACCGCCACGGCCGGCGGATCAAGATTGTCTTTAAGCAGGCGCAGCAGCAGCTGCGAGATGAGGACCATTGGAGCCCCGAGGGGGAAAAACACAATGGTCATCATCAGCGCGAAGCCGTTCCCCTCCCAGAAACGCACCAGAAAGACGCCCATACGCCAATGAGCGGCCTGTTTGGCATGGTAGCCGGCTCGGCAGATGATAAACACCTGGGAGCCCAGGAAGGTGACAGCCAGCAGGATGTATATCAAACCTGTGGCGGCTAAGTTGAGATTGGTCTTCAGGCGGGTGAGTGACTCCTCTCGTCTGAGCTTGTCTATCTCATCCTGAACCCGCTGTAAGTTCGCCTTCATCTCCTCGGCCGTGGGCAGCAGTTCGTGGCGACGTTTCTCGAGTTCATTCACCCGGTTTTCCAGCCTGCTTATCTGGTTGTTCCAGGTGTTTTTATTCATCTTCCAATAGTTGTCAACGGCGCCATCATAAAGCGGAAGCAAGGCATGGAACTTAGTGGCGTCGTCCTGCTTGTGATAGATTTTCAGCAGAAAGTAGAGCACATTGATGTTCAAATTCATCTGGGGATCGTATTTTTTCAGCGCCTCCTCCAAGCTGGGCTTTAACGATGATTCCAGCTCGACCCGGGCTTCGCTCCGGTTATGCACGCGGTCTTGAAGCAGCCCATAAAAGCTTTGCAAGGGGAGTCCTTCCCAAGGCAGGGGAAGTTTGAGGCCCAGGGATTGGATCAGCACTGCGTCGGTTTGTGCCCCCTGCGCCTCCCTGAAATTGGTGAAAATAATCTTCAGTATCTGCTTTCCTCTCTCGAAATCATTGTTGTCAAGAACGTATATCAATAGCTTTTTGAGCGCGTGCGGGTCGCGGGGAAAGACCTGCGAATATGTGGAGTCAAGAATGCTGTTGGCGGTATGATTGTCGCCCAATTGTCGGTAAAGCTGGATGATAGACAGATAATCATTCACTGAAAGGCGCAGAGATGAGGCCTGCTGGCCTATCTGGGCCAGTTCGGTGCGGACAAAATCGAACTGCTTATGCTCTAAGAGCAGGGCCAAGGCGCGCATCCTGAGCTGCAGATCCACCAGCTTGCTGACCCCGGTCTTGAGTAGGTCCACGTAATCTTTACCCACCGCATTTTTCGGGTCTGGCGCGGTCAGCTTGTCCCAGGAGTTCATCAGCAGTTCGACCAGGAGTTCGGTGGAACGCTTGTCACGTACAAGCTCATCCATGGCAGCTTGGCAGAAGTCATAGGCTTCTGCCGGTGGTAGTTGATTGATGATCCTGGCCAGCAGGAGCAGCGAAGGTCGGATGTTCTTGAGAAGTATGCGCTTGAATAGGTCCAAGCCCTTTTTCTTGTCGACGTCGAAGACCAGGAAATCAGCCATCTCCAACTGAAGGTCATCACGGGCGTTTTCGAGGAAGAGGCGCTCCAGTTCCTCGAATTGCGCTATCTTGTTGTCCCGGATCGCTATTTTAAGCAGGTTGAGCAGATACCGCTCCGCCTGGTTGCGATTCTGAAAGGCATGCGACCTGAGGTCTCGCAGCATGGCAAAATACGCGAAGGCCGAATCGTCCTTGCCCTCCTCGTAGAAGCAGCGACCTAACAGATACAGGTATTCAAAGGAATTGACCGATACTGTCCTAGTGGTGAAGGTGATGGCGGGCTGGCGCTTGAAGGCTAGGCCTTCCTGCCACAAAGGTGTTGCCTCCCTCAAATCCAAGACCGCGACTACCGGGTTCTGCAGCATGAAGGCAAGGCGCGCGTAGCCCTCAAGCTTTTTCAGGGACGTAAAATCATGCACGTTCTGGTCGAAGTTTTGTTTCTTCACATCCCAGAACACCACACCGGACTGGGCCTGCTCCTGGGCCGACCAAGCTGGCCTGGTCAGGAATGCCAAAATCATGAGTACGGCGGTCGCAATGGCCAGGATCCGTAAAATCGCGCCCAAGCGCGATTTACCATCCTCGACCACGGGCTCGGCCCCGCTGGTGGAGATGGTTTGGGCCAGGGCGGCGCGCATGGCTGTAAAGGGTGCGGTGAAAACAATGTCTCTTTTCTTGCGCCAAAGGTATAGACCGGTCAAGGAAAACAGGATCAGCACCAGGCCGACAACCCAGGGAGGCAAACCGAGGAAGGACATCACCAGGTACAGCAGGGAGGAGGAGAGAAAGCCTTCATTGCTGGCAGAGGCCAAATCAGAGGCAGCCTGGGCTTGTTGCGCCCGCAATTTGCTGAGCTCGCGACGGTATTCTTCCACGGCCTGCTGGGGTGCCCGCTGGCCTTGTTCTATTTCCTGGATAAGCTGATGTTCGCGGGTTTGCAGCGCTTGGTAGCGTTCCGCCATGTCCTTGAAAGGTTGCAAATGGGCGTCGATATCTGGATAGACGGGTTTGGGCGGGGTTGTTTCCTTGACTGGGGCGTTGGAAGCAAATATTTGGCCGCCGGACAGCGAAAAAACAATTAAAAGAACCACCAGGATCCTCGTCTTCATGCTTTCCCCCAGCCACCTGAATGAAAACTAGTGTTTATTAGGGGTGTTAACCTCCAGATGCCAAGACAGCCGCGATGGCAATCGTCCAAATAACACAATTGACTGGCACATTACCTGTCCTAACTATATAGGCTCAACTAAATATTTTGAGGCAGACACCAAAAATTGGAGAGTGAGCCCTGTTTGTGAATCGGCGTGCAAAAATGCCCCATATTTGGAGGTAATCGGCGTCGAAAATTGACCCGCCCTCAGCCAGGAGGCACCCTTCGTTAATTCGGCGAAGGGAGGGCCGAGGAGATGCTGACGGTGGAGACCATCAGGAAGATCAGGCTGAGGCGCCAGCGCGGGGAGTCGCTCCGGGGCATATCCAAGGAGCTTCGTCTGTCGCGCAATACGGTGCGCAAGGCCCTTGGCGGCGGCCAGACGGAGTTTTCCTATCATCGCAGACACCAGCCTCATCCCAGGCTTGGGCGCTTCATCAGCGAGCGTGAAGCCAAGCTTGCGGCAGACGAGGGTTTTCCCGCAAGCGCCGTCGCAGCTGCCTGGTGTTGTTCGAGGAGCTTCAGGCCGCTGGTTACGAGGGCGGCTACGACAGCGTGCGCCGTTACGCCAAGAAGTGGCGGGCTGATCATCGGCAGCTGGCCTTGCCGGTATTCATCCCGCTGTCTTTCGCTCCGGGCCAGGCGTTCCAGTTTGACTGGAGCGAGGATTTTGCCGAGCTGTCGGGAGTTACGGTCAAGGTCAACGTCTCCCACCTGCGGCTTTGCCACAGCCGTTTTTTCATGGTGCAGGCCTACCCTCGGCAGCCGCAGCCGATGCTTTTCGATGCCCACATCCGAGGTTTCGAGTTTTTCGGAGGTTCCTGCCAGCAGGGCATCTACGACAATCCCAAGACGTGGGTCTGAAAAACCGCTGGGGGCCGGAAAGAATTATCCTGGAACTCCTGAAAGCCGAGGAGGCGGATAGAAACCTGCGCCCCATCCGCTACCGCCTGTCCCAAGCCAGATTCCCCATGGGAAAGGACCTGGACAGCTTCGAGTTTGAAGGCTGTCCCGTCAACGAGTAGATGATCAGGCATCTCTACCAGGGAGATTTCATCAGGCAGCGGCGCAACCTCATCATGGTGGGCGGCACCGGCACGGGCAAGACCCACCTGGCCATCGCCATAGCCATGCAGGCGGTAAAGACCGGCTACAGGGCGCGCTTCTACAACCTGGTGGACCTGGCCAACGACCTGGAACGCGAACTGATGCAAGGCAAGGGCGGAAGGCTGGCCGCCAGCCTGGCTCGAATGGACTTGGTCATCATGGACGAGCTGGGGTACCTGCCCTTTTCCAAAAACGGAGGCCAGCTGATCTTCCACCTGGCCTCCAATCTCTACGAGCAGACCTCGGTCATCATCACCACCAACCTGGCCTTCGCCGAGTGGACCCAGGTCTTCCAGAGCGCCAAGATGACCACCGCTCTCCTGGACCGCCTCACCCATCACTGCGATATCATCGAAACCGGAAACGAAAGCTGGAGGCTCAAAACCAGATCCTGAAAGCAGAGCTTCAGGATCAACCACCCTGGCCTATGCCGGGACCAACACACACGCCTGGGGGTGGGTAAATTTTCAACGCCGATCATGGGTCTATTTTCAACGCCGATTGACACCGGACAAGGGAGGGCCGCGCCGCGCTGGAGGTTGGGAGGCTTCCAGCGCGGCGCGGTCGGGCGGGAGAGGGGAGGGGTTCCCTCGCCGCGGGGGGGGAGGCTGGTGCGCCGGCGCGAGGGCCGGATCAGGCGTAGCGGCCGTATTCCCGGGTGGTCTCCATCCAGGCCTCGACGTTGGCGGTCTTGGCGTGGTCGATCAGGGCCGAGGCGCTCATGATGTAGCCGCCGCCGTCGCCGCAGACGTCGATCAGGCGCTTGGTCTCTTCCTTCACCTGCTCCACGCTGCCGGTGGTGAGCAGGGAGTTGGGCAGGTTGCCCATGATGCAGACCGTGTCGCCCAGCTTCTGCTTGGCCGCGATGATGTCGGTGCTCTCGAAGTGATAGATGCACTTGCCCGGGGGCACGTCCTTGATCACCTCCAGGCGGGTGTTGTACAGGCCCTCCACCAGCAGGTAGGGCGTGCAGTCGGCCTCGATCAGGTCCAGGATCAGGCGCTGGAGCGAGGGCCAGTAGTACTGCTTGAAGTGGCGCAGGGACATGAAGTTGTCGGTGCCCTTGTGCAGAGGGATGAAGACCCGGGAGTTGCCCTTGGCCTTGGCCCCATTGATCCCGAGCCTGGACATCAGGGGGGCCAGCTCGTCCACCGCGCGCATCAGCTTGTCCGGTTGCAGCAGCAGGTCCTGGGCCGCGCCGCTGGTGCCGCGCAGGTTGTCGGCCACCAGGTCATAGGGGGCCAGGACGGTCTGCTCCTTGATGGAGGGGAAGCCGGCCAGCCTCAGCTCCTGGGCGAACTCAGCGCAGACCTTGGCCCACTGGGCCTGCTGCTTGGACATGTTCAGCAGGGTTTCCAGGGCCAGGGTGACCTCGGGGTCGCTGAAGGCCGGCAGGATGCCGG
>CALERA010000354.1 GCA_937908275.1 uncultured Desulfarculaceae bacterium
CCTTGATCAGATACGCGTCCTGACCGTACAACGCCAGGTCCACCGCCGAGGTCAGTACATTCCCAGACCCCACGATCCCGGCGAACCGCTCGATCACTGAATGATCCATCCTATAGCCTCCTTGAAACCCATCCCCATCGGCCTTGCGCCGTGAATCACGCCTCACGCTCCAGGTCCGCCACCAGCCGGGCCAAGGCCCCGGCCAAGCCGGGCAGACCCTCCACCACCCGCAGCCGGCCCCGACCCCGCCGGGCCAGGTCCCGGGCCAGGGCCAGGTTGCGCTGGCCCAGGAGCACCACATGCAAGCGGCCAAAGGCCCCGGCCAAGAAACGCGGGTCCGCCCCGGCGGTGCGCTCGGCGTCGCTGACCAACACCGCCTGGGTTCGTCCCCCGACCCCGCGCGCCAGTTTCAATCCCAGGCGCAGGCCGGCCTCCAGGTCGGTGATCCCGCCCATGGGCAGCCCCAGGACCCGATAGGCCGCCTCCAGGGGGCGCACCCGCCGCCCGGGGGCGATCACCACCCGGGCCGTTTCGCCAAAACCCACCAGGCCCAAGCGCCCCGGACCCGCCAGCCGGGCCAGGGCCGCCGCCGCCACCGCCGCCGCCACCCGGGCCGGGCCGGCCATGGACAGGCTGGTGTCCAGCATCACCACCAGGCTCAGGCCCCGCTCCTGGCGGGCGATCACCGGCAGCTCGCCCCAGGCTTCGGGGTGGCCCGGCCAGAGCCGCTCCAGGGCCGGCTCCAGGGCCAGGGGCTCCCGCCCGCCGCGATAGGCGACCACCCGCTCCCGGGACCGTCCCGCGCCGGCCGCCGCCCGCCAGGCCCCCCGCCGCACCTTGGGCAGAGCCAGGCGGCGCAGGGCGGCCAAGGCCGGGCCGCTCTCCTGGCGGCGCTTCTCCCAGCGCCAGTCCGGCGACAGGAAGAAGGTCGGCGGCTCCTCGTCCTCGGCTTCCGGGGCCGCGGGGGCGCTGGGCGGGGCGAAGGTTATCGCCGCCGGCCGCGCCCCGGGGCTCAGGCCGGGGCTTTTTTTTTAAGCACGTCTTCCAGGAAGCGGGCGAACCCGCCTCCACCCCCGTTGTCGTCCAGTTCGTCGTTGAGCTCCACCCGGGTGGGCAGGGCCAGGCGGGCGGCCTGCTCCAGGGCCTCCTGCCCGCCGCCCAGGCGCGCGGCCAGGGCCGCCAGGCTGGCGGCGGCGCGCACGCTGGCCCCGCGCCGCACCCGGGGATGGGTCCGGGTGCTGCGGGCGATGAACACGGCTTGTTGGATGAGAAGGTCGTCGGTGAGCCCGGTGAGCCGGCGCACGATCTCCTCCTCCTCGGAGAAGTCCTGATAGCCCAGCTCCAGGAGCTCGAAACGGTCGCGCAGGGCCTCGCCCAACAGGGCGGTGCCCACGAATTCGCGCGGGTTCTGGGTGGCCACCACCGCGAAGCCCTCGGCCGCCATTAGGGGCTCGGCCTTGGGCAGCTCCAGGCGGCCCTCGTCCAGGGCCGGCAGGAGGACGTTCTGCACGCCCTCGGGCAGGCGGTTCAGCTCGTTGATGAGCAGGGCCGCCCCCTCCCGCATGGCCCGGAAAAGCGGGCCAGGGCGGAAGGAGGATGCGGAATAGCCGTCTTTGATGACCGCCGGCGGATCGTACCAGCCCGTGAGTTTCTCCTCGCCGTAACGCTCATCGCCGTCCACCCGCACCACCCGCCGCCCCAGCCGCGCGCAGGCTTCCTCGGCCAACCGGGTCTTGCCCACCCCCACCGGCCCCTCGATCAGCACCGCCCGGCCACAGTCCAGGGCCGCCAGAAGGAGCCGAAGCTCCAGGGCGCGACCGACCAGGGCGGGACGGACGATGGGCATGAGGGGGGCGCCTCCCGGTTAGACCAGGCTCTTGATCAGCTCGAACTCCTCGCTCCAGGCCGCCTTGAGGATCGGCCCCATGTACTCGTCCACCAGGCCGGCGTGCAAGGGCACCGGCATGTTGCGCAGTTTCATGTCCAGCTGCGGGTTCTTGGCCGCCAGCAAACAGCGCTCCAGGTGACCCTCGCTGATGCCCGGCACCGCCGACAGGCAGGTGGGGAACTTGATGGCCTGGCTCAGGTTGATCATGCCCTGGGCCACCGCCACCCCCAGGGCCCGGCCGGAGAGCGCGTCCAGGTCCTCGGCGATGTAGCCGTGCTTCTTGTAGATCGCGCCCACCACCCGCAGCTTGTCCTCGATGGCCGGGGCGAAGAAGACGGTGTAGTAGGGGTTCATCACCGCGCAGGCCCGGCCGTGGGAGAGCACGTCCACCAGCGAGAAGCTGTTGAGGTGCGCGCCGCTGGTGCCGCCGATCATGATGGCGTAGCCGCCCAGGTCGGTGCCCAGGCCCAGCTTCAGCCGCGCCTGGGGATCGCGGGGATTGGCCATCACCTCGGTCAGGGCCGGGATGACCAGGTCCAGGATCACCTCGCAGACCTCGCGCGCCCGGGGCTCGGCCGCGCCGGTGGCCCCGTAGTAGACCTCCAGGCCGTGGGCGATGCCGTCCAGGCCGCCGTCCTGGGTCAGGCTGAGGGGCTGGCTGGCGGTGACGGCGTAGTCGAAGATGCACTTGGGCGGGGTGATGGCCTCGTCGACGATCAGCTTCTTCTGCCCCGCCTGGGGATCGGTGATGTTGCTGTACTTGGTGAGGTGCGCGCCGCTGCTGGCGGCGGTCATGATGGCCACCACCGGCATGATCTTGCGCCCGCCGGCGTTCTGGCAGATCTCGGTGACCTTGCCCACCCCGAAGAAGGGCTCGATCTCCGGGGTCAGGTCTCCCAGGCTGGCCAGGGCGGCGGCGCATTTGACCGCGTCGATGCCCGAGCCGCCGTCCATCACCACGCAGACGTCGGGCTTCTTGTGCATGATGTGGCTGTGCAGGCGGTAGACGTCCACCACCGGGGCGTTGGGGCCGGCGCTGGTGGCGATGTCCACCACCTCCACCCCGGCGTCCTTGAGGTAGCCCAGGACCCGGTCTTTGAGCGGCGTGAACCACTCGAACTGCACCGGTCCCACGAACATGGCCCGCTTGCCCAGGCCGGCGGTGAAGGGACCCACCTGGTCCAGCACCTCCAGGCCATAGGCGTAAGAGTCGCCCTTGAACTCGTTCAGAATGGCTTTGGCCCTCTCGATGGCGTCGGCCATGATCCATCCTCCTTGGCAAAGGTTCGGGCGGCCGGGGCGGATGGGGTCCGCCCCGGCCGGGGTTTGGCTACTCGAACTCGCGCACCGCCGCGATGGAGGCGCCCATGGAGCAGTCGGTCTCGCGCTCGCAGATCACGTCGATGACGTAGGGGCCGCCGCTCTTGAGGCCGCGCTCGAAGGCGGCCTTGAGCTGGTTGGGGTCGGTGACCTGCTCACCCTTGGCCCCGCAGGCCTCGGCGAACTTAACGAAGTTGAAGCCCAGGCCGCCGTTGACGCTGTCGTACCAGATCTGGACCTCGAAGTTCATGTCGTAGTTGTACTTCTCGGCCTGGCGGATCAGGCCCAGATAGCCGTTGTTCAGCACCACGATCAGGATCGGCACCCCGTACATCACCGCCACCGGCAGCTCTTCCATGCAGAACTGGAAGCCGTAGTCGCCGGTGACCTGCACCACCTGCTTGTCCGGCCGGGCCACCTTGGCCCCGATGGCCGCCGGCATGTCCCAGCCCAGGGGGCCGGCGCCGCCGCAATCCAGATAATGCCTCGGCTTGCGGATCTGCTGCAACTGTCCCGACCAGATCTGGTTGAGGCCGATGCAGGTGACGAAGACCGTCTCGTCGTCGAAGAACTCGTTGATCTCCTTGAAGGCGCGCTGGGGCTTGATCGGCACCTGGTCGTAGTCCACCTTGCGGGTGAGTTCGCTGCGCACCTGGGGCACCTTGGCCGCCCAGGCCCCGGCGCTGGCGGCCGGGCCGCGCTTCTTGGCCGCGTCCAAGAGGGCCTGGCAGGCCAGCTTGGCGTCGCTGACGATGCCCAGCGCCGGCATCAGGTTCTTGCCGATCTGGCCGGGGTCGATGTCGATGTGGACGAACTGGCGCTCGCCCACGTAGGTCTTGATGTCGCCGGTGTGGCGGTCGTTGAAGCGCGCGCCGATGGCCACCACCAGGTCCGACTCCAGGAAGGTCTGGTTGCCGGAGCGGGTGTTGCACTGGATGCCCACCTGGCCGGCCATCAGGGGATGGTCGAAGGGCAGGCCGCCCTTGCCCATGTAGGAGCTGACCACCGGCACCTGGAGGTATTCCACCAGGGCCTTGAACTCCTCCCAGGCCTCGGCCACGATCACGCCGCCGCCCAGCAGGAAGACCGGGCGCTGGGCCGCCTGGATGAGATCCAGGGCCTTGGCGATCTGGGCCGGGGTGGGGCCCACCTGGCCCAGGGGCAGGGAGCGGTCGGTCTCGGGATCGTACTCGATCTGGCCGTTCTGCACGTCCAGGGGCAGGTCGATCAGGACCGGCCCGGGGCGACCCTCGCGCATGATCCGGAAGGCCTCCCGGAAGACGAAGGGCACCATGGCCGATTCCTTGATACAGTAGCTTTTCTTGACCACGGGCTTGACGATCTCGGCGATGTCAACCGCCTGGAAAGCCTCGCGGCCCAGCTGGGCGCGCACGTTCTGGCCGGTCAGGGCCAGGATCGGGATCGAGTCCACCTGGGCGGTGTAGAGCCCGGTGACGAAGTTGCTGGCCCCGGGGCCGCTGGTGGCGGCGCAGACGCCCACCGCGCCGATGGCCCGGGCGTAGCCGTCGGCCATGTGGATGGCGCCTTCCTCGTGCCGGGTGACGATGTGCTTGATCTTGCCGAAGTTCTTCATCGACTTGTAGAAGGGCAGAATGCCGGCGCCGGGGATGCCGAAGATCTGGCGCACGCCTTCGTCGAACAGAATGGACACCGCTGCGTCCATGGCGCTCATCTTGGCCATCTTCACTTACCTCCAATGACTAGACGGGTTCGGGCGCATACTCACTGCAAGGACGAGCCTCGCCCACGCGGCGGTCCCAGGTTGGGGCCGGTGGTTGGGCTGGGCGATGGAAGCTCCCTCGGCGCTGTTCTTTCCAACATTCGGAATGCATCATCGCTATACGGATGACACTAATATATCCCAGGGGGCGCTGTCAAGCACCTTATGTACGGTTGTGAATCATTTCCCGTCGCGGGTTTTCGGGGATTTTCGCCTTGTCATCTGCCAGTTGAGGCGTGTACACTCTTCTGCATACCTTCCTCTGGCCCAATAATGACGACGATTCATTTCCTGACGCACGGATAGCGCGGATGGGTATCTTCCATTATATGGAAAATGGCACAGAAAAACGGATAACGGTTCCGCCTGACGAGGCCGGCCGCCGCCCCGGCGCGCTCCGGCCCCTGGGACCGTCAATCGCGCCACGATCAGCAAGGGGGAAGACATGCAGGTGGTGATGAACTATGGCCAGGAAGGCCTGACCCTGAACCTGCCCGACGACTGGGACGTGACCGTGATCAAGAAGCCGCCCATGCCCCTGGCCCCGGACCCGGCCCGGGCGGTGGAGGAGGCCTTCGCCCACCCCATCGGCTGCCGCAGCCTGGTGGAGGAGGCCGCCGGCAAGCAGACCGCCTGCGTCCTGATCTGCGACATCACCCGGCCGGTGCCCAACGGCATCATCCTGCCGCCCATCATGCGCCAGCTGTTGGAGGCCGGGGTGCCCCAGGACGGCATCACCATCATGGTGGCCACCGGCCTGCACCGGCCCAACGAGGGCCAGGAGTTGCGCGAGGTGGTGGGCGACGACTGGGTGATGGACAATTTCCGCATCGTCAACCACTTCGCCCGCAACGACGACGACCACGTGGACCTGGGCCACACCAGCCTGGGCACCCCGGTCAAGCTGGAGCGGCGCTTCGTGGAAGCCGAGCTGCGCCTGGTGGTGGGCCTGGTGGAGCCCCATTTCATGGCCGGCTACTCCGGCGGGCGCAAAATCATCATGCCCGGGGTGGCCCACCGCACCACCATCACCTATCTGCACACCGCCACCTTCATGGAGCACTGCCGGGCGGTCAACTGCGTGCTGATCGGCAACCCCCTGCACGACCAGCAGTTGGAGATCACCCGCAAGCTGGGCGGCGCCCTGGCGGTCAACGCGGTGATCGACGACCACCGCCACCTGTCCTACGTCAATTTCGGCGAAATCGAGGCCAGCCACCACCAGGCGGTGGAGTTCATCCGGCCCTACGCCGAGGTCTACGTGCCCGGGCGCTTCAAGACCGTCATCACCAGCTCCGCCGGCTATCCCCTGGACAAGACCTACTACCAGACCGTCAAGGGCATGGTGGGGGCCCAGGAGATCCTGGAGCCGGGCGGCGACCTGTTCATCGTCAGCCGCATCAGCGAGGGCATGGGCTCACCGGAATACGTCGAGGCCCAGAAGAAGCTCATCGCCCTGGGCCAGGTGGGCTTCCTGGAAGACATCCGCCAGAAGAAGTTCGCGGCGGTGGACGAGTGGCAGACCGAGATGCAGCTCAAGCCCATGCGCATCGGCAAGATCCACCTCTACACCGAGGGCCTGACCGCCGCCGAGCGCGCCCAGACCGGGGTCAACGTGGTCGAGGACCTGGAGGCGGCCATCATCGCCAGCGCCAGCGGCCACAAGCGGGTGGCGGTGATCCCCGAGGGACCCTATGTGCTACCCTATCCCCAGGGCGAAGGCCCCCAACGCTAAACGACAATCCAACGCAAGCGACAAGGGAGGGTTTGGGCATGCAGATCAAGATCGAGCACACCCACATCCGCTGCCAGGACCTGGAAGCGGCGGTGAGCTGGTATGAGAAGGTGCTGGGCTGCAAGGTCCTGCGCCGGGGCGAGGTGCCGGGCATGCCCATCGTGCGCATGGATTTCCACGGCCAGGTGTTTTCCCTCTCGCCCCCCCGCGAGGGCATGACCCCGGAGCCCCTGAGCGGCAACCCCCGCTATGGCGTCTGGCAGATCGCCTTCGAGGTGGACGACATGGCCGCCGCCGCCGCCGAGTTCAAGGCCCGGGGCGCGGAGTTCGAGGTGGAGCCCTTCCAGCAGACCCCCACCCAGAAGGTGGGCTTCATCAAGGCCCCGGATGGGGTCCAGATCGAGTTGCTGGAGTTCCAGAAGTAGTCGCCGCCCGCGTCGGGCAACCGGCCCCCGGTGGTTCGAGACCACCGGGGGCTTTGTTTTTGTAGGGCCTGGTCCGGGGGATCGCCAGG
>CALERA010000355.1 GCA_937908275.1 uncultured Desulfarculaceae bacterium
GGCGGCGTCGCCTCCGCCGAACGCGAGAAGCGGGGTGGGGCAGGTCAACCTCGGCTGGGGCCGGAGGGGCGCCACGGCGTTGGCCCAGGGGGAGCGCTCCCGGCTGGGCTTTACAAGGAGGGCGTTAGCGATGGGAGTCGACATCCGCCTTCTGATTCCGGCGCGTTGCGCCCGTGAGGATAATTAGTCATGGGTGTGGCAAGGCATTTTTCAAGTTAGCAACCATCGTGCCGAATCCCTGACGGTTGGCTCGGGGGCACGTCTGTTGTTAACTGGTGGAAATTATTGGGCAGGCTTGGGAATGGCCGGACGCTGGCCGGGGAAGAGTCTTGTTCGGCAAGACGCAAGTCCTCTTTGACAAGACACTGTGGGGCAGATTCGGCTTCCGGGGCGGGTTGGGATCAGGGCTGGGGCATGGCTCCGCCCGCGCCCCGGGCCGAGGGCGCGCCCGCCGGGGTGGCGGGCATCAGGGGCAGGTCGCTGGGTTGCACCGCGCCGCCGCAGGGCTGGCGGTTGAAGATCAGGATGCTGATGCGCCGGTTGCGCGGGTCGTTGGGCTGGCTGGGAATCAGGGGTTGGGTGCCGGCATAGCCCGCCACCCGCAGGATGCAGTCTGGGTTGATGCCGGCATCCTCCATGATCTTGCGCGCGGCCGAGGCCCGCTCGGTGGACAGCTCCCAGTTGGTGAAGCGGCTGCTGGCGTAGCTGAGGGCGTCGGTGTGGCCCTCGATGGCGACCTTCTCGCCCAGGCGGCGCAGGTTCTTGGCCAGCACGGCCAGGATCTCCTTGCCATCGGGAGAGATCTGGGTGCCGCCCACCGGGAAGAGGGTGCCGCCCTTCTTGTCCACCACCTGGACCCGGACCCCGCCGTCAAAGGTGTCGATGATGATCTGGTCCTGCATGGTCATCAGGTTGCCCTCGACCTCCTTTTGCAGCAGGTCCAGGACCTCCTGCTGGCGGGCGGCCTGGGCCTTGGCCTCGGGACCGGAGGGCACCGGGTTCTGGGCGTTGGTGTCGGCGTCGGCGGTTTGCAGGGCCGACTTGGCGGCCGGGGCCTGCGGGGCCGGCGGAGGCATGGGCATGTTCAGGTCCAGGGCGCTGCCCGAACTGAAGATGCTGAATTCCTGGAAGTACTTGGAAAGCTCTGCCTTCTGCTGGGGGCTGGCCACGTTCAACAGCCACATCAGCAGGAAGAAGGCCATCATGGCGGTGACGAAGTCGGCGTAGGCCACCTTCCAGCTGCCGCCGTGGTGGGCGGCGTGTCCGCCTTTTTTGCGGCGTCCCATGCTCGCGTCCTAACCCTTGCGCAGCACCGCCTCCAGCTCCTCGAAGCTGGGGCGCTCGCTCAGGGGGATGGCCCGGCGGGCGAACTCCAGGGCCACCACCGGGGCCGCGCCGGCCACGGTGGAGAGCAGGCCCACCCGCACCACCTCCAGCAGGCCCATGCGCTCGTGGTGGCGGTGCTCGACATTGGCCGCCAGGGGGCCGACAAAGCCGTAGCACAGCAGCACGCCCAGGAAGGTGCCCACCAGGGCCGCGCCGATGGAGTGCCCCAGGACCTCCGGCGGCTCGGTTATCTTGCCCATGGTCAAAACCACGCCCAGGACCGCGGCCACGATGCCCAGGCCGGGCAGGGAGTCGGCCACCCGGTTGATGCCGGTGGCCGGGATCGCGCCTTCTTTCTCCTGGGCCTCCAGGTCGGTGTCCATCACCTCTTCCATCTGCTTGGGCTCCATGCCGCTGGTGATGTAGACCTTGAGGTTGTCGCAGAGGAAGGCCAGGACCTGGGTGTTGGCCAACACCCCGGGATATTTCTTGAACACCGCGCTCTCGTGGGGCTTGTTGACGTGGCCCTCCACCGAGATCAAGCCGTCGCGCCGAGCCATGCGGAACAGCTCGTTCATGGTCAGCAACAGCTCCAGGTACAGCTCCTTGGTGGGGTCCTTGGCGGTGAAGACGCCGATCAGCTCCTTGATGGTGTGGATGATGACCTTCTGCGGAGCCGAGATGGCGAAGCCTCCCAGGGCCGCGCCCATGATGATGAGCACCTCGATGGGCTGGAACAGGACGCTGAGGTTGCCACCCTCCAGGATGTAACCTCCGATGACCGCACCCAGAACCACCACAATGCCGATGATAGCGAACATGTCTTCCTCGGTCAGCGCCGCCTTGGTCCGGAATTAAACCCAATCTCACGGGCAGATGCAAATAGATTGCCACAGGCCGGCGCTGATTTTCAGCCCCCTCGCGCGACCCCCTGGTGGTTGGATGGGGGCGACGGAGAGGCGGGCCGGCTGCGGGTCTGATGGACACGGGGGTCGCGTCTGCAAAATATTGTACGCGCAAAGGAGGAATTTCGCACCCTTGGGAAGGCGAGCCAGAGCCGGGGAGTATTCCCCGGGCGGGTTTCACGGCCCGGGACGCGCGATGAAAAAAACGGAATGGCATTGCATTTTGACAAGCACGAGAAGTGGCGCTTGCAACCTGCAAGTCACCCCTGGCGGCGCGGAAGGTTCGAGAGATAGCTTTAACACAGCTATCACCATCATATTTCTTGCCTTTTTTTGAGCTTAGCTCAGAGGCCTTCCCTGGCACGCTTCTGGCTGGTCGGGCGGCATAAGGTCTGACCAAATGCCCTCTAGCGGGGCGGGCGACGGGCGCCCATCCCGCCAGGGCCGCCAGCCACCCCGCGCGGGGGGACAAGGGAGCTGCATGGGCAAATTCGCATCAGGCGTGGACGCGTTCAACGAGGTTTTGGGGCGCTGGGTGGCCCTGCTGATCTTGCCGTTGATCTACGTGGTGTTGCACGAGGTGGTGGCGCGCAAGGTCTTCAACGCCCCCACCGCCTGGGCCTTCGAGGTCACGGTCTATCTCTATGGGGCCCACTTCATGCTGGGCATGGCCTACACCCTGCTCTACGACCGCCACGTGCGCATCGACATCATCGTGCTGATGCTGCCGGAGCGGATCCAGCTCTGGCTGCGGGTGATCACCTTCTTCCTGATCTTCGTGCCCTTCGTGGGGGCCCTGACCTGGGCGGCCCTGCTCTACGCCGGGGAATCCTGGGCCCAGTGGGAGCATTCCTGGAGCGCCTGGAAGCCGCCGCTCTACCCCTACAAGACGGTGATGCCGGTGGCCCTGCTGCTGCTGCTGGCTCAAGGCCTGGCCAACTTCGTCAAGGACCTCCAGAAGCTGAAAGGGCGGGCGTCATGAATCCGGAAACCCTGGCCCTGGTGATGTTCGGCACCCTGTTCATCACCCTTTTCCTGGGCCACCCCCTGGCCTTCTCCCTGGGAGCCATGGCCCTGGCCTTTGGCCTCATCGGCTGGGGCGGCTCCCTGGACGCCCTGTTCACCCTGTTCGCCAACAAGACCTACGGGGTCATGGACGAATACGTCCTGGTGGCCATCCCCCTGTTCATCTACATGGCGCAAATATTGGACAGCTCCGGGGTGGCCGAGAAGCTCTTCACCGCCATGTACGTGATCCTGGGTCCGATCCGGGGCGGCCTGGCCCTGGCGGTGATCATCGTCAGCACCATCTTCGCGGCCAGCGCCGGGGTGGTGGGGGCCACCGAGGTGGCCATCGGCCTGCTGGCGGTGCCGGCCATGCTCAAACGGGGCTACAACGTGCCCCTGACCGCGGGCTGCATCTGCGCCGGCGGCACCCTGGGCATCATCATCCCGCCCTCGATCATGCTGGTGGTCTACGGCTCCATGGTGGGCCTCAGCGTGGGCCAGCTCTACGCGGCGGCCATGGCCCCGGGCCTGCTCCTGGCCGCGCTCTACGTGGTCTACATCATGGTGCGCTGCTTCCTGCGCCCCAACGACGGCCCGCCCATGCCCCGGGAGGAGCGCACCCACACCACGCCCGAGAAGGTGCGCCTGTTCTTCACCTCGCTCTTTCCCATCATGACCCTGGTCTTCGTGGTCCTGGGCTCCATCGTCCTGGCCATCGCCACCCCCACCGAGGCAGCCGGCCTGGGCTGCGCCGGGGCCTTTGTCCTGGCCCTGACCTATCGCAAGCTGACCTGGAGCGCGGTGCGCGAGGCGGCCATCAGCACCCTGAAGACCACCTGCATGGTGATGACGCTGTTTTTGGGCGGCAACGCCTTCCAGTCGATCTTCCTGGGCCTGGGCGGCGGCGACGCCATCACCGGGGTGCTCCTGGGCATGGAGCTGAACCGCTACGTGGTGCTGTTCATCATGATGGGCATCCTGTTCTTCCTGGGCATGTTCATCGACTGGCTGGGCATCCTCCTGATCACCCTGCCAATCTTCGTGCCCATCGCCACCGAGCTGGACTTCCACCCCCTGTGGTTCGCCACCCTGGTCTGCGTGAACCTGCAGATGGCCTTCCTGACTCCGCCCTTTGGCTATTCGCTCTTCTACCTGCGGGGCATCGCCCCGCCGGAGATGACCATCCAGCACATCTACAAGGGCGTGATCCCCTTCATCAGCCTGCAATGGCTGGGCTTGATCATCTGCATCGTGGTGCCGGACCTGGTGCTGTACCTGCCCAAGCTCTTTTTCGGCGCGGAGGCCATCAAGTAGACCCCGGCCCCGATCCCACCACGACCCTCCTCTCCCCTGGGGCGAAACACCCCGGGGCAGAGAAGGGTTTTTGCGTTTTGCAAGCTGTAAGTAATTGACTTACATGAAAATCCAGAATGGCCCCAATTGACGTCCCCTCCCGGCCGGGCCTAAGCTTCGCCCCATATCCTGGGGAATTGGCTCTTGTCCCGCTAACCGCACGGAGGGTGAGCATGACCGGCTTTGGCAAGAAATTGGCCCTGATCCTGGGCAGCCTGCTGCTCCTGGGCGCGGGCGCGGGCGCGGCCCTGGCCGCGGACAGCATCAAGGTGGGCGTGGTGCTGCCGCTCACCGGCTCCCAGGCCAAGTTCGGCGAGATCGAGAAGAACTCCTTTATGTTGGCCCTGGAGGAGATCAACGCCGCCGGGGGCGTCAACGGCAAGAAGATCGAGCTGGTGATGGAGGACGACACCGGCAAGCCCGACGTGGGCCGCTCGGCCATCGAGAAGCTCATCACCCAGGACCAGGTCTCGGTGGTCACCGGCGGCTACTCCTCCTCGGTCACCTTCGCCATGGCCGCCGTGGCCCAGCAGCGCAAGGTGCCCTTCGTGGTGGTCACCGGCAGCGACGACAAGATCACCGAGCAGAAGTGGAACTACGTTTTCCGGATCAATCCCCCGGCCAGCGAGTATCCCAAGGCCCTGGGCAGCTTCCTCACCGAGGTGGTCAAGCCCCAGAGCGTGGTGATCCTGTACGAGAACACCAACTTCGGCCAGTCGTCCTCCAAGGCCTTTGTCAAGGATTGCGAGGACATGGGCCTGAAGATCCTGATGAAGGAGGGCTACGAGGCCGGCGCGGTGGACTTCAAGCCGCTGTTGACCAAGGTCAAGGCCGCCAACCCCGACCTGATCTACATGGTCAGCTACGTGATGGACGCCAGCCTCCTGATGCGCCAGGCCAAGGAGCTGGACATCAATCCCAAGCTCTTCGTGGGCGGCGGCGCGGGCTTCACCCTGCCGGAGTTCGTCAAGAACGCCGGCCCGGCGGCGGAGTTCGTCTTCTCGGCCACCCTCTGGACCGAGACCGTGCCCTTCCCCGGGGCCAGGGAATACGTGAAGAAGTACGCCGACAAGTTCAAGGAGGAGACCGAGTACCACGGGGCCGAGGCCTACGCCGGCATGTACGTGGTGGCCGACGCCCTGAAGCGGGCCAAGGCGGTGGAGCCCGACGCGGTGCGCGAGGCCCTGGCCGCCACCGACCTGATGACCGCCTTCGGGCCGGTGAAGTTCATCTCCTACGACAAGAAGACCCAGCAGAACAGCCTGCCCACCTACCTGGTGCAGTGGCAGAAGGGCGAGCTGGAGACGGTCTGGCCCAAGGAGTTGGCCACCAAGCCGGCGGTCTACCCGGTGCCCAAGTGGAGCGAGCGCTAGGCCCGCTCAACCGGGGACCCCGCCCCTCGGCGGGGCCCCCAGCCATCCCCGGCGCGAGCAAGCGTGAAAAGGCGGGCTGAATCATGGATGTGCTGCTGCAAACCCTGGTGGCCGGGCTGCTCAAGGGCGGTCTCTACGCCCTGATCGGCATCGGCATGACGCTGATCATGGGCGTGATGGGCATCATCAACCTGGCCCACGGCCAGATGATGATGGTGGCCATGTACCTGACCTTCGTGCTCTTCACCTTCCTGGGCCTGGACCCCTACTTCAGCCTGCTCCTGACCATGCCGGCCCTGTTCCTGCTGGGCGCGGCGGTGCAGCGCTGGGCCCTGAACCCGCTGCTGAAGGTGGAGTCGCTCCTGCCCCAGAACCAGGTCCTGATGACGGTGGGCATCGGCATGGTGCTCACCGAGGTGATGCGCTTCATCTTCTCCAGCAACTACCAGTCGCTCAAGACCGGCTATTCCGACGCCACCTTCTTCCTGGGCCAGATTTCCTTCTCGGTGCCCCTGACCATCGCCTTCCTGGTGGCCTGCCTGTTCACCAGCCTGATGTTCTGGTTCCTGCTCAAGACCGACCTGGGCCGCTCCATCCGGGCGGTGGCCCAGGACGCCGAGGCGGCCCAGTTGATGGGGGTCAACGCCGAGCGCATCCGCACCATCACCATGGGCCTGGGCGCGGCCCTGGTGGCCGCGGCCGGCACCCTGCTCTTGCCGGTCTATTATCTTTTCCCGGACATCGGCAAGCCCTTCACCACCAAGGCCTTCATCATCACCATCCTGGGCGGCCTGGGCTCCACGGTCGGCGCCATCCTGGGCGGGGTCACCCTGGGCCTGGCCGAGGCCCTGGGCTCCACCTTCCTGGGCATGCAATACGAGGATCTGGTGGGCCTGGTGATCTTCATCCTGGTGCTTCTCTTCCTGCCGGGCGGCTTCAAGCGCCTGACCAAGGTGTAGTCATGTTGCGCGAGCGAGGCTGGGAACTGTCCCTGTTGGCGGTCCTGCTGGTCTTTCCCCTGGCGGTGCAGGACGCTTATTTCCGCCACCTGATGATCCTGGTGCTGCTCTGGGTGACCATCGGCACCGGATGGAACCTGCTGGCCGGCTACACCGGCCAGGTCTCCTTCGGCACCGCCGCCTTCTTCGGGGTGGGGGCCTACACCGCCGGGCTCCTGGCCCACCACCTGGAGATCAGCGCCTGGTGGGGGCTGTTGCTGGGCGGACCCCTGGCGGTGCTGGTGGGCTTCCCCTTTGGCTGGATCAGCTTTCCCCTGCGCGGGGCCTATTTCGCCCTGGGCTCCCTGGCCCTGGGCGAGATCATGCGCCTGCTGGCCACGGTCTGGGAGTCGTTGACCGAGGGCATGGTGGGCATCCTGATCATGCAGACCTTTGTCAGCAAGGTGCCCTACTACTACCTGGCCCTGGGCCTGGCCCTGGCCAGCATCCTGGTGATGGAGCTGGTGACCCGCTCCCGCCTGGGCTACTACTTCGTCTCCATCCGCGAGGACCAGGACGCGGCCGCCTCCATCGGCATCGACACCACCAGGTACAAGATGGTCTCCCTGTCCCTGCACGCCTTCCTGACCGGCACCGCCGGGGCCTTGTACATGAACTACATGGGCTTCATCGACCCCCAGGTGGTCTTCAGCCTCAGCGACATCTCCATCATGGCCATCCTGGTGGTGATCGTGGGCGGGGTGGGCACCATCATGGGGCCGGTGGTGGGGGCCTTCGTGATGGTGGCGGTGCAGGAGATCTTCCGCAGCGGCGGCTTCGGCGGCCTGAAGGCCCTGACCCAGGCCGTGGGCGGCGGCTTCCTGCCGGTCTTGACCAAGTACATCACCCAGGCCCACGTGCTGGCCTTCGGGGTGCTGGTGGTGGTGGTGATCATGACCCTGCCCAACGGCATCGTGGGCGACTGGTCCCGCATCAAGCGGGCCCTGCGGCGCGGCTAGGGGAGGCGGCCATGGCCATCCTGGAAGTCAAGGACCTGACCAAGAACTTTGGCGGCCTGCGGGCGGTGGACAGCGTGAATTTCGCGGTCCAGCCCGGCGAGATCTTCGGGCTCATCGGGCCCAACGGCTCGGGCAAGACCACCATCTTCAACATGATCAGCCACTTCTATCCCGCCAGCTCCGGGAGCATCATCTTCAACGGCGCGGACATCACCCGGACCAAGACCCACCAGGTCTGCGCCCTGGGCATCGGCCGCACCTTCCAGATCGTGCGCCCCCTGAAGCGCATGACGGTGCTGGACAACGTCATCGCCAGCGCCTTCCTGCGCTGCCGGACCATGGGCGAGGCCCGCAAGGCGGCCGAGGAGACCCTGGAGTTCTGCGGCCTGACCCCCTACGCCAAGCACCTGGCCCGGGGCCTGTCCATCGCCAGCCGCAAGCGCCTGGAGATCACCCGGGCCATGGCCACCAGGCCCACCCTGCTGCTCCTGGACGAGACCGCCGCCGGCCTGAACCCCGGCGAACTGGACGAGGCCATCGCCCTGATCAAGCAGATCCGCGAGAGCGGGGTCACGGTGGTGATCGTGGAGCACATCATGCGGGTGATCATGGCCATCAGCGATCGCATCCACTGCATCAACCACGGCCAGACCATCACCGAGGGCACCCCCCGGGAGGTAGCCAACCACCCCGAGGTGATCGCGGCCTACCTGGGCCACGGCGGGGGAGGGCAATATGCCGACCACTAAGCAAGAGGCGGTGCTCCGGGTGGAGGGCATCGACGTGGCCTATGGCGACGTCCAGGTGCTCTGGGAGGTCTCCTTCGAGGTTCGCGCCGGGGAGATCCTGGTCCTGGTGGGGGCCAACGGGGCCGGCAAGTCCACCACCCTCAAGACCATCAGCGCCCTGCTGAGCCCCAGCGCCGGGCGCATCGTCTTCCAGGGCCAGCCCATCCAGGCCCTGAAGCCCTACGAGATCCTGGCCCTGGGGGTGGCCCAGGTGCCCGAGGGCCGCCGGCTCTTTGGCGAGATGACGGTGGAGGAGAACCTCCTGATGGGCTCCCTGAGCCCCCACGCCAAGGCCAAGCGCAAGCAGACCATGGACTGGGTCTACGAGCTCTTCCCCCGGCTCCGGGAGCGCCGCCGCCAGCCGGCCGGCACCATGAGCGGCGGCGAGCAGCAGATGGCGGCCATCGGCCGGGGCCTGATGGCCCTGCCCAAGCTGCTGATGTTCGACGAGCCCTCCCTGGGCCTGTCGCCGCTATTGACCGAGCACATCTTCGAGCTGATCAAGAAGGTCAACGCCGAAGGCCTGACCGTGCTCTTGGTGGAGCAGAACGTGCACCACACCCTGGCCATGTGCGACCGGGCCTACGTGCTGGAGAACGGCCGCATCGTGCTGACCGGCAGCGGCCAGGAGCTGCTGGCCAACCCCCACGTGCGCGAGGCCTATCTGGGGGTTTAGACGCCTGGCGAGTGACGAAAACGGGCCTTCCCCGCTGACGGGGAAGGCCCGACAATTTTGGGGGCGGGGTCTGACCGCGACCCGGCCCGGCCTAGCCGCAGCCCTCGCCGTCGCCCTGGGAGCCCCGGCAGCAGCCGCCGCCGGCCCGGCGGGCAAAGGCCGAGAGGTCGCCGCCCTGGTACAGGGCCTTGAGCCCCAGCTCGATGAAGCCCTCCATCTCCACCAACTGGATGCCGGTGGGGGCCAGGGCCTCGCGCGGGGTGCCGCCGATGGCGCTGGCCAGCACCGCGCGGCAATCCTTGAGCAGATCGGCCAGCTTGGCCCAGCGCTCCGCGCCGCCGCCCACCGGCGGGGCCGGGCGCTCCTCCACCAGGCGGAAGCCCTGGCCGGCCTGCTCCCAGATCTGGAAGCTGGGGGCCTGGCCCAGGTGCAGGTTCACCAGCAGGCCCTCCCGGCTGGCCACCGCCACGTAGGGCCGGTTGCCGGCGATGGGCTGGGGCAGACTGGCGCAGCGCGAGAGGCAGCCGGCCAACTGGGTGGACTGGTCCTGGCCCAACAGGCCCACCGCGTCGGCCCGGCAGCGGGTGCAGTGGGTCATCTGGGGGATGATGGCCCCGCAGCGGCTGCGCAGCTGCTCCAAAAGCGCCGGGGAGACCTCGGGACCGTCGCCCAGGGGGGTGCCCTCCACCCGGCAGACCGGGATCAGGTTCTGGATGTCCGCCCCCAGCTCGGCCACCACCCGGGCCACCTCCTCCACGTGCTGGTCGTTGACCCCGGGGATGACGATGGTGTTGATCTTCACCACCCGGCCGCGCTGCTTCAGGCCGATCAGGGCCTCGCGCTGGCGGGCCAGCAGCAGCTCGGCCGCGGCCTTGCCGCGATAGATCACCTTGCCGTCGCGGGCCCAGGCGTAGATGTGCTGGCCCACCTCCGGGTCCACCGCGTTGATGGTCAGGGTGACGTGGCTGGCCAAGTCGGCCACCTCGTCCAGGTGGGGGGCCAGGGCCAGGCCGTTGCTGGACAGGCAGACCAGCATCTCCGGGAACTGCTCGCGCACCATGTGCAGGGTGGCCAGGGTGGCCTCGGGGTTGGCCATGGGGTCGCCCGGACCGGCGATGCCGGCCACCGAGATGCGACCCTCCCGGGCCAGGACCTCGCCCAAATAGGCCTGGGCCTGGTGGGGGGCCAGCACCGCGCTGGTGACTCCGGGGCGGCTCTCGTTCACGCAGTCATACTTGCGATTGCAGTAGTTGCAGCCCAGGTTGCACTTGGGGGCCACCGGCAGATGGACCCGGCCATAGGAGCCCTTGGCCCCGGCGTTGAAGCAAGGATGGCGGCTGATGTCCTGCGCGTGTTCCATGGTGCGCTCCTTCGTGCTGACGGCCCGAGGGCCGGAAAGATCCTAGAGGTAGCCGTAGCCCACCGGACTGTCGTCCTGGCGCTTTTCCAACACCGCGTTGGTGATCCGGTCCAGGAGCTCCAGGGCGCCCCGGTAACCCACCACGGTCTGGCGGGGGGCTCCGAAACGGTCGTGGATGGGGAAGCCCACCCGCACCAGGGGCGCGCCCAACTCCTTGGCCAGGGGATAGCCCTTGGAGTTGCCCAGGATCAGCTCGGGCTTCAGCTCGCGGGCCAACTCGGCGATCTGCCAGAAGTCCACCCCGGCCAGGACCTGGGGGGGCTCGGGCATCAGGCCGGCGCAGACCGACTCCACCCAGGCCGGCAGCAGGCCCAGCTCGCCGCCGGTGGCCACCAACAGCGGCCGGACGCCGATTTCGGCCAGGAAGCTGGTCAGACCCAGACAGAGGTCCTCGTCGCCGTAGACCAGGGCCGTGACCCCGGACAGGTACTTGTGGGCGTCGATGAAGGCGTCCAGGAGCTGGCCCCGCTGGCGGCGGTGGGCCTCGGGCAGTTCGCGCCCGGAGAGGTGCTCCAGGGTCTCCACCAGGCGGTCGGAGCCGCGCAGGCCGATGGGCGAGGCCAGGGAGTGCAGGGCCACCCCGCGCTTTTCCAGCACCCGGCCGGCGCTGGGCAGGGTCTCCAGGCAGCGGCCCAGCTCGATGGTGGCCCCGGCCCGGGCCATGGCGCGGATCGCGGCCAGGGGGGTGCCGCCCTCGGGGATGAGCTGGTACTCGGCCTGGGCCACCCCGTCCAGGGTCAGGGAGTAGTCCGGCAGCATGGTGGTGGCCAGGCCGAAGTCCTGGCAGAGCCCGCGCAGGTAGCGCAGGTCGGCCGGGCTGACCAGGCCGGGCAGCAGGTTCAGGCCGCCGTGACTGGGGCCGGTCTCGCTGGCCAGTTGGTCCACCAGGGCGGCCACGGTGCGGTGGAAGCCCAGCAGATGGCTGCCGCCGTAGCTGGGGCTGGAGACGGTGACGATGGGCGGCATTTCGCGGCAGCCGCCATCCACGCTGGCCGCCTTGTTGAATTCCTTGACCAGGGCCGGCACGTCGTCGCCGATGGTCTCGGTCAGG
>CALERA010000356.1 GCA_937908275.1 uncultured Desulfarculaceae bacterium
GGCGGCGGCCAAGAAGGTCGGGGCCAAGGAGCTGGCCCATCTCTACTTCGAGATCGGCGACACCGATTTCACCACCCAGATCAGCAAGCTCAAGGAGCTTAACCCCGACCTGACCTTCTGCATCGGCTCCACCACCGAGCAGACCCTGATCATGAAGCAGGCCAAGGAGCTGAGCTACGTCACCCAATGGATCGGCGCCGGCGGCCACTTCACCGAGGCCTTCTTCAAGATGACCGGCCCCATCTCCCAGTTCGCCATGGGCAACTCCGTGGAGCCCACCCTGAACATGCGCATGCCCGAGACCGCGGCCTTCGTCAAGGCCTACGGGGTCAAGTACCCCGGGGCCCGGGTGGGCGTCTTCTCCGGCCAAGGTTACGACAACGCCATGGTCATCTTCGACGCCATCGCCCGCGCCGGCGAGCCCGGCCCGGACCTGGCCAAGAACCGCGAGAAGATCCGCGACGCCCTCAAGACCACCAACCTCAAGCTCTCCCAGGGCCCCATCAGGTTCGACCAGACCGGTCAGGTCGACAGCGTGAACATGAGCGTGGTGCAGGTCCAACTCCAGGACTGCAAGCCCGAGCTGCGGGTGATCTATCCCCCCGAGCTGGCCACCGCCCCCTACCAGACCCCCACTCCCTGGGACCAACGCGAATGTAAGTAAGTCCGAGGCCCGTCCCGCGCCTGGCGCGCGGGGCGGGCCTTCTGGTCATTGGATGTGGTGGTGAGGCTTATGGAATCTTCCCTGCTTCTACAACAGATAGTCAACGGCATCATCCTGGGCAGCGTCTACAGCCTGATCGCCCTGGGTCTGACCATGATTTTCGGGGTGATGAAGATCAGCAACTTCGCCCATGGCGACTACTCCATGGTGGGCGCCTACGTGGCGGTCTTCCTCATGGCCTGGCTGCCGGGCTGGCTGGGCTGGGTGGGCTCCATCCTGGCGGCGGCCGCGGTGGTGGGCGTCCTGGGCGTGGTCACCGAGCGCCTGGTTTTCCGCCCCCTGCTCACCCGCTGGACCGACATCGACATCATCATGGTCTCCATCGGTCTGTTCATCCTGTTGGAGAACCTGGCCCACCTGGTCTTCGGGGCCACTCCGCGCATGCTCAAGGATCCCTTTGGCGGCGCGGTCTTCGACCTGGGCCTGTTCTCCACCAGCCAGTTGCGGGTCTTCTGCCTGGTCTTCTCCTGCGTGGCCATCGCGGTGTTGCAGTTGTTCCTCAACCGCTCCCGCCTGGGGGTGGCCATCCGGGCCACCAGCCAGAACCGCTTCGCGGCCCAGTTGATGGGCATCAACATCAACACCGTCTACACCCTGACCTTCAGCCTGGGCGCGGCCCTGGCCGGGGTGGGCGGCGTGCTCTACGGCACCCTGTTCGCCATCTCCCCGGTGATGGGCGCCATCCCCACCCAGAAGGCCTTCGTGGTCACCATCATGGGCGGCATGGGCCACATGCGCGGAGCCATCCTGGGCGGCTTCATCCTGGGGGTGGCCGAGACCCTGGGCGGCAACTACCTGTCCATGGCCTACAAGAACGCCATCGGCTTCATGATCCTCATCCTGGTGCTGCTGCTGCGGCCCAGCGGTCTGTTCGGAAGGAGGCAGTGAGCATGGATGCTAGGTCCTGGCGCGCGATCGCGCCCTGGGCGGGCCTGGCGGCCTTGGTCGTCCTGCCCCTGGTGTTGCGAGACCGTTACCTGGTGCACCTGCTGGTGATGGCCGGCATCTTCGTGATCCTGTCCTCCAGCTGGAACCTCCTGGCCGGCTACACCGGCCAGCTCAACCTGGGCCACGCCGCCTTCTACGGCATCGGGGCCTACACCAGCGCCCTGCTGGCCATCAAGCTGGGCATCTCGCCCTGGCTGGGGCTGGTCCTGGGCGGCCTGGTGGCGGCCTGCTTCGGCCTGTTGTTGGGGGTGCCGGCCCTGCGCCTGAGCGGCCCCTACCTGGCCATCACCACCATCGGCTTCGCCGAGATCCTGCGCCTGGTGGCCATGAACTGGGTGGATCTGACCCGGGGCTCCCTGGGCCTCTACGGCATCCCGCCCCTGACCCCGATCCCCCTGCCCGGGGGCAAGAGCCTGACCTTCACCAGCGAGGTAAGCGCCTACTACGTGATCCTGGTCCTGTGCCTGCTGAGCCTGGCCTGCTGCCGCCGCCTGGTGAACTCCGACTTCGGCATCTCGGCCCGCTCCCTGCGCGACGACGAGATGGCGGCGGCCAGCGTGGGCATCGACGTCAACGCCTACAAGCTGGCCATCTTCATGCTCAGCGCCTTTTTCGCCGGCCTGGCCGGGGCCTTTTTCGCCCACTACCAGCGCCTGGTCAGCCCCGACACCCTTTCCACCGCCGAGACCTTCACCATCCTGACCATGGTCATGCTGGGCGGCCTGGGCACCCTGACCGGGCCGGTGGTGGGCGCGGTGGTCCTGACCTTCCTGGCCGAGGGCCTGCGCTTCGTGGAGGACTGGGTGAAGATGGACGTGCGCCTGATCATCTACGGACTGCTCCTGATCCTGACCATCCTGTTCATGCGGGGCGGGATGGTGGGTCTGTTCGACCGGTTCCGACGTCCGGCGGCCCAACCGGGACGGGAGTAGCGGCATGGAAATTCTGCGCACCAAGGACCTGACCAAGAATTTCGGCGGACTCTGCGCCGTGGACAAGATCAGCTTCAGCCTCTACGCCGGCGAGATCGTGGGCCTGATCGGCCCCAACGGCGCGGGCAAGACCACCCTGATCAACCTGCTCAGCGGATTTTTCCCGCCCAGCAGCGGTCGCATCGTCTTCGAGGAGCAGGACGTCACCGGGTTCAAGGCCCACCAGCTCAACGAACTGGGGGTGGCCCGCACCTTCCAGGTCGTGCGGGTCTTCAACAAGCTGACCGTGCTGGAGAACGTGCTCTCGGCCCAGGTGGACCGCCGCCAGATGGGACCCTGGGAGCTGGTCCGGCGGGCGATCCTGCCCCCGCGCGGGGAGCACCAGCGCTATCAAAAGGAATGCGAGGCGGCCGAGCGCCTGCTGGAGTTCGTGGGCATCGCCCAATACCGCGACGAGCCGGCCGAGAACCTGCCCTACGCGCTCTCCAAGCGCCTGGAGATCGCCCGCGCCCTGGCCACCAACCCCACCCTGCTGCTCCTGGACGAGCCCAGCTCGGGCCTCAACCCCCGGGAGCTGGACGACCAGATCACCATCATCAAGCGGATCAATCAGCAGGGCATCAGCATCCTGATCATCGAGCACGTGATGAAGGTGATCATGAACATCTCCCACCGTCTGATCGTGTTGCAGTACGGCGAGAAGATCGCCGAGGGCTTGCCCCAGGAGGTCTACAGCGACCCGCAGGTGGTGGAAGCCTACCTGGGAGGCGATGCGCATGCTCAACATTGATCAAATCACGGTCAGCTACGGCCAGGCCCCGGCCCTGGTGGACGTCTCCCTCCGGGTGGAGCAGGGCGAACTGGTGACCCTGCTGGGCTCCAACGGCGCCGGCAAGTCCACCCTGCTCAAGACCATCTCCGGCATCCTGCGCCCCCGTTCGGGACGCATCGCCTTCAACGGGCGCGAGATCCACAACGCGCCCTCCCATCAGATCGTGCAGGCCGGGGTGGTGCACGTGCCCGAGGGCCGCCAGGTCTTCACCGATCTGACCGTGCAGGAGAACCTGCGCATGGGGGCCTTCACCCGCCGGGACCACCAGGCGGTGGAGCACGACCTGGAGTTCGTGCTGAAGCTCTTCCCCCGCCTCAAGGAGCGCCGCCACCAGTTGGCCGGGACCATGAGCGGCGGCGAGGCCCAGATGGTGGCCATCGCCCGGGGCATCCTTTCGGCCCCCAAGCTCCTGATGCTCGACGAGCCCAGCCTGGGTCTGGCCCCGGTGGTGCGCGCCGACATCTTCGATGCCATCAGTCAACTCCACCAGCAGAGCGGCCTGACCATCCTGCTGGTGGAGCAGAACGCCAAGTGGGCCCTTCATGTGGCCACCCGGGCCTATGTTCTGGAGAACGGCCGGGTGATCATGGAGGGATCCGGCCAGGACCTGATCAACGACGAGAACGTCCAGCAGGCCTACCTGGGCTACTGAGACGTCGGCGATCTCAAGGAGGCGTTAGCCATGAGCGAAGAAGTGGCCGAGGCCCTGGCCGGAGCCAGGCAGGGCGTCAAGGATTGGATCGAGGCCCACGCGGCGGAGTTTTTGCCCTACGCCGAGCGGATCTGGCGGCTGGCCGAGCTGGGCGGCCAGGAGTTCGAATCCAGCAAGCTCCTGGCCGGGCTGCTGCGCGAGCGAGGCTTCACGGTGGAAGAGGGCGTGGCCGAGATGCCCACCGCCTTCGTGGCCCGCTGGGGCCAGGGCGGCTCGGTCGTCGCCTTCAGCGTGGAGTACGACGCCCTGCCCGGGCTCTCCCAGCAGGGCATGGCGGCTCATAACCCGGTGCTGGAGGGCGCGCCGGGCCACGGCTGCGGCCACAACCTGCTGGGCGTGGGCGGCGTGCTGGCGGCGGTGGCGGCCAAGGAGTGGCTGGCCCAGAGCGGCCGACCGGGCCAGGTGGTGGTCTTCGGCACCCCGGGCGAGGAAATCTGCATGGGCAAGCCCTTCATGGCCCGGGCCGGGCTGTTCGAGGGCCTGGACGCGGTGCTGGACTGGCATCCCTGGACCTACAACCTGGCCGCCCCGGAGATGTGCATCTCCTATTTCAGCCTGAAATATCATTTCAAGGGCCGCACCGCCCACGGCAACGCCCCCTGGCACGGCCGCAGCGCCCTGGACGCGGCCATGCTGGCCGGCCAGGCCATCGAATACCTGCGCGAGCACATCCCCCCGGGCGACCCCCAGGCCGCCCACACCATCAACTACACCTTCAGCAACACCGGCCCGGAGATCCCCAACGTGGTGCCGGACCGGGCCAGCCTCTGGGTCATCGGCCGCCTGCGCGACGCCGAGCTGGCCAGCCAGGTGCTGGAGCGCCTGCACCGTTGCGCCCAGGGCGCGGCCCTGGCCACCGAGACCGAGGTCAGCACCGAGTTCATCTCCGCCACCCACGAGAAGCTGGCCAACCAGACCCTGGCCGAGGTGGTGCACCGCAACTTCCAGTGGGTCGGCGCGCCGCCCTTCAGCCCCGAGGAGCAGGAGCAGGCCCGGAGCATGCAGCGCCAGGCCGGCGCGCCGGAGGTCGGCCTGCGTCAGGACTTACTGCCCTTCGCCCCCACCTACACTCCGCTCAGCGACAACAGCGAGTATTCCTGGTTCGCGCCCTTCGCCATGCTGATGGTGGCCATCGCCCCGGAGGGCTTCGGCTGGCACAACTGGCAGGTGGCGGCCTGCGCCGAGCAGGGTCCGGGGCACAAGGGCCTGCTCACCGCGGCCCAGGTGATGGCCGCCAGCGCGGTGGAGCTCTACCTGGACCCGGACCTGGTGGCCCGGGCCAAGGCCGAGCAGGTCCAGCAGGTGGCCGGCCGGGTCTACCAGCCCCTGTTCCCGCCCGAGACCCGGCCGCCCCTGGAGCTGAATCGGGCCACCATGGACAAGTACCGCGACCGTCTGGCCGCCTGCTTCCCCGGCCAGGGCCAGGCCCAATGAGCACCCGCGACCGGCTGACGGCCCTGGACCCGGAGCGCCTGCTGGCCTTCACCCAGGAGCTGATCCGCACTCCCAGCCTCAGCACCGAAGAGGCGGCCATCAGCCGCCTGATCGCGGGGGAGATGGAGCGCCTGGGCTATGACCAGGTGCGGGTGGACGAGCTGAACAACGTGGTGGGGGTGATCCGGGGCGCGGCCCCGGGCCCCCGCCTGCTCTTCAACGGCCACATCGACCACGCCGGGGTGGGCGACATGCCCGAGCCCTTCAGCGCCAAGCTCCTGGACGGCGAGCCTTTCGGCCACTCCGGCCAGGTGGTCTATGGCCGGGGGGCCTGCGACATGAAGGCCGCGGTGGCAGCCATGGTCCAGGCCGGCGGCGCGGCCAAACGGGCCGGCCTGGTTCGGGCCGGGGAGCTGATCGTCAGTTGCGTGGCCCGGGAGGAGATGGCCCGGGGCGAGGGCGTCAAGCACCTGCTGGACCAGGGCCTGCGGGCCGACTTCGCGGTCAGCGGCGAGGCCTCGGGGCTCAAGGTCTACCTGGGCCATCGCGGCAAGTTCGAGTGCCGGGTGACCACCCACGGCCGCACCACCCACGGGGCCAACCCCGCCGGCGGCGTCAACGCCATCTACGAGATGAATCGTTTCCTCAGCGCCCTGCAAGAGGACTACCCCCTGCCGGAGCACCCCTTCCTGGGCCGGGCCACGGTGACGGTGCTGGACATCATGGCCAGCCCCGGGGCCCTGACCCCCATCGTGCCGGACCGCTGCGCGGCCATCGTGGACCGCCGCTTTCTGCCCGACGAGGACGAGGCCGGGCTGCTGGCCGGCTTCCGGGAGTTGTTCGCCCGCATCCAAGAAAAGCATCCCCGGTTCAAGGCCGAGGTCGAGAGCCTGAAGTGGTTCCCGGCCATGTGGACCCCGCCCGAGGAGCCCATCGTGCGGGCCATGTTCCAGGCCCGGGAGCGGGTCCTGGGCACGGCCGGATCGCCCGGGGCCTGGTACTTCGGGGTGGATGGCACCTTCATCAACCAGGCCGGCATCCCCACCGTGGGCCTGGGACCAGGCAACGAATACCTGGCCCACACCCCCAACGACGTGACCCCCGTGCAGGAAATACAGGACGCGGCGCGCATCTACCTGGCGCTGATCGAGCAGCTTTGCGGCTGATCACCTAACATGAATCATCCGCGTTCGCCCGCCCTGGCCACCCATCCCGCCAGGGCGGGCGCTCAACCGATAGGAGCTTGAAATGCAGTTGAGCAAGCAAGAGCTTTTGGTAAGTCAATGCTTCATCAACGGTCAGTGGCAAGGAGCGGCCGACGGTCGCACCCTGCCGGTTCACAATCCCGCCACCGGCGAATTGCTGGGGGCGGCGCCCAGCCTCTCCCGGGGTGAGACCGCCGCGGCGGTGGCGGCGGCCCGGGAGGCCTGGCCGGCCTGGCGCGAGATGCCGGCGGTGAAGCGGGGCGAGATCATGCGGCGCTGGCAGCAACTGATCCGGGATAACCTGGAGGACCTGGCCCGCATCCTGACCAGCGAGCAGGGCAAGCCCCTGGCCGAGGCCAAGGGCGAGCTGGGGGTGGGCAGCGACTATGTGGCCTGGTACGCCGAAGAAGGCCGCCGGGCCTATGGCGAGGTGATCCCCTCGCCCATGGGCGACCGCCGCCTGCTGACCATCCGCCAGCCGGTGGGGGTGGTGGCCTGCATCACGCCCTGGAACTTCCCCAGCTCCATGATCCTGCGCAAGGTGGCTCCGGCCCTGGCGGCGGGCTGCACCGTGGTCTGCAAGCCGGCCAGCCTGACCCCCTTCTCGGCCCTGGCCCTAGGGGTGCTGGCCAAGGAGGCCGGCTTCCCGGAAGGCGTGTTCAACGTGGTCACCGGCCGCCCGGCCGAGGTGGGCGCGGAGCTGGCCGAAAACCCGGCCGTGCGCAAGCTCTCCTTCACCGGCTCCACCGCGGTGGGCAAGGCCCTGATGGCCCAGTGCGCCGGCACCGTGAAGAAGATTTCCATGGAGCTGGGCGGCAACGCGCCGTTCATCGTCTTCGCCGACGCGGACCTGGAGGCGGCGGTGAACGGGGCCCTGGGTTGCAAGTTCCGCAACTCCGGCCAGACCTGCATCTGCACCAACCGCTTCCTGGTGGAGGACGCCATCTACGACGACTTCGTCAAGCGCCTGGTGGAGAAGGTCCAAGGCCTGAAGGTGGGCAACGGCCTGGAGGCCGGCGTGACCCAGGGACCCCTGATCGACCAGCCCAGCCTGGAGAAGGTGGAGTCCCTGGTGGCCGCCTCCCTGGCCCTGGGAGCCCGGCCGGCGGCCGGCGGCGCGCGCCACGCCCTGGGCGGGCTGTATTTCCAGCCCACGGTGCTGACCGAGGCCCGGCCCGAGATGCCGGTCTGCCGCGAGGAGATCTTCGGTCCGGTGGCCCCGGTGCTGCGCTTCAAGAGCGAGGCCGAGGCCATCGCCCTGGCCAACGACACCGAATACGGCCTGGCCTCCTACATGTACACCCGCGACATCGGCCGCTTCTGGCGGGTGGCCGAGGCCCTGGAGTACGGCATGGTGGGGGTGAACGAGGTGCTCCTGGCCATGGCCGAGACCCCCTTTGGCGGGATCAAGGAGAGCGGCCTGGGCCGCGAGGGCGGCCGCCAGGGTCTGGACGAGTACCTGGAGACCAAGTACATCGTCAGCGGCGGGCTGCGGGGTTAGCCTCGCTCAACCAAGCGGAATAATAAACCGGCCGGGATTCTCAGCGATCCCGGCCGGTTTTTGTTGCGTGAAAAAATCGGTTGGACTGGGAAGCGCGGGGCGGGATTCACCTGGGTGGCGGAGCCAGGGCGTGCAACCGTTTCCAGAAGTCGGCCGTCCGATCCGAGACGCGCAGGATGCGCCAATAGTCCAGGTTGTCGTAGTTGAAATAATGCCATTTCGGCAGGTGATCCTGGGCGAAATTGTTGCGGGGAACAAAGCCCACGGTCAGGAAAACTTTTTTGGGACCATCGAATTCGAAGGGAAGATTATTTACCAGCAAGTCATGAGCCTTGGCGGCGGAGATAGGTTCGCCTTGCCGGGTGGCCTCGGTGTTGAAAAATGGATCTTGCAGCTGCCATTGTCCGGAATGCTGGGAAAAAACCTCCACAGCGATATGACCTTCTAATTGCACAACACGGGAGACAACACCCACGGCTGACAAGTACTGCACCATGATTTTAGACAGTTTACTGCACAGTCTGGGATACTTGGCATGCTGGGGATTTTCTCCCAGGATTTCCAGCGCGCGCACCGGTTCCGGGGTTTGGGACATGAGCGAGCGGTTGGGCAGGATGCCCGCCACGAATTTTCGGAGAGCGGTGATCCGTTGCCTGAATGGCAGGCGTTGATCGAGGAATTCGTCCGGTGGGGGGAACGCGGCCAGCAGCCTTTGCAACTCGGGGTTGTAGGGCTGGTAAATGATGGCGTCTCCGGCGAATCGCCCGATCGCGGCTTCAGTTTCATTGAATGGTTGACACAAGACGACCGTGGCGGCCAGCTTCAGGGTGGCTTTGTAGGTGACGCCGTTGTGAAACTGAAAATAGGGCTGCCAGACCCACAGTTGATGGACCAGGTACAGCGCCGTCGCCACCAAAATCCCCAGGACAAGCCGGGCGATGCTCCCACGGACAGGCACTGGCTTGGTGCGTGTCCCAAGGCTATTCGTTGCACTTGGCCTGAAAACAAGATCCAATGATCTACCGTTCTGCGTGACAGTAATTATTCTCTGGCGCACGGCAAAAATGAACGGAAAATACAAGCACCGCGCCTGGTGATGCTAAGGTGAAAATCGATAAAACTGGTGATCAACCGCTGGCATTAACGCATTGGTAATGGCTGGGATTCAAAAACTAACCTTGATAATATTTAATTATATAATACCACAAGTTGGCTTGCTGTCCGCCTAATAATCGTCCTCGCCTTGCCCTGTGGCAACCCCTTATTGACCGTCGGCCCAGGTTTCATTATTGGTCCTGTCGGCCGGGCTAAACCCTCTTGTCTGGCGAGGCCGTGACCCTGACGGTTGCGTTACGGAGATCGGACTCAACCCAGGAGGGTTAAAGGAGATGACGGCGGAGGTGGCGCGGAGGCGGCGCAGATTCTATGCAATCTGCCAGATGACCGGCCGGTTCCGGCGCCGGAGGGGTGCAGGACCGTGGTGCGCTGACAATGGCGGCCATGGATAAGCGTGCGTCGCGCTTGATCGCCTGGTGGACCTCCCTGGAGGCGGGCTGGCTGCCGGCCAGCGTCCGGCGGCGGGGTCTGCTGCATTTCTGGCGCGAGCGCATCCTGCTGGTGATCTGCCCGGTGGCGCTGGTGGCAGGCTTGTTCGCCCTGATCCCCTCGGTGGGGTTGGTCCTCAAGGATGACCTCTGGCCGGTGGAGGCCCTGGCCATCTCTGGCCAATGCGGGGCCGAGCTGGACCTGGTGGTGCTGGGCGGCAACATGCCCGGCAGGGGCGGCCACCAATGCCCGCAGGAGATCCTGACCCTGGAACCCGGGGCGCGGCTTGCATCCCGCACCAGGGGCGCTAAAATGGCAGGCACGCCCTTAGGGGCGGTTTTCTGGACTTGACGTTATATTAATATAAGTATAACGCTTCCGGGCGGGAGCCGCGAAAATCCTCGCGCCCGGGAATATCGCTGCTAAATTTGGGGAATTGAATCCGCGCGCCGCGCGCCGGCTCTGATCCCGCTGGGCAACCCCTTGATTCAAGCAGGAGGGATAACCGTGCCACACCACCCCGCTGTCCGCCTTTCGGACCAGGAACTGGAAGCCCTGATGGCCGACGACGTTCCGGTCCTGGACCTGACCACCCATCTCTTGGGCATCGCCGACCAGCCGGGCAGCATCACCTACCTGACCCGCGAGGAGACCGTGATCTGCGCCAGCGAGGAGGCGGCCCGGATCATGCTGAAGCTGGGTCTGACCCCGGACGGGGTGACCCCCAGCGGGGCCTGCCTGGCCCAGGGCATGCCCATCCTGAGCGCCAGCGGCCCCATGGGGGCCATCCACCAGGCCTGGCGTCAGGTGGGGGCCCTGCTGGAGCACGCCTGCGGCATCGCCACCCGCACCCGCCGCCTGGTGCGGGCCGCGCGCGCGGTGCAGCCCAATATCGCGGTGCTCACCACCCGCAAGTATTTTCCCGGAGCCAAGCGCCTGTCCATCAAGGCCATTCTGGCCGGCGGGGCCTTGCCCCACCGCCTGGGCCTGTCCGAGACGGTGCTGGTCTTTGCCGAGCACCTGGCCTTTGCCGGGGGCCTGGCCGCCTTTCTGGACGAGTTGCCCGAGTTCAGGCTGGCGGCCGGGGGCAAGCCGGTGGGCTTGGAGGTGCACAACCGCTCCGACGCCCTGGCCGCGGCCCGGGCCGGGGTGGAGGTGATCCAGGCCGACAAGTTCACGCCCGAGCAGGCCACGGACCTGGTGAGCGAATTGCGGCGCGAGCACCCCCAGACCCGGGTGCACATCGCCGGCGGCATCAACGCCGACAACGCCGCCGCCTACGCCGCCAGCGGGGCCGACGCCCTGATCACCACCTGGCCCTATTTCGGCAAGCCGGCCGACATCAAGGCCTTCATCGCCCCGGCCAACCAACTCTGACCTGCCCAGGCCCGCCATCCGCGCCTGGCGCGGATGGCGGGAGCGGCGACGTGTCACCAACTAGGCCATAGCCATAATCGATTGATAGACCTAATAACAATAAAGATTAACTATTTTACAGCCTTTCGGCTTTTTGCTACCCATTCAGCCAACCGGTGATGACGCCAGGCCTTTCGGTCTGGCCGGGCCGGCCGGGCCGCCCCGGTGCGCAGGCAAGCCCGCGCGCCCTCTTGCCTTTTTCGCAATCCCTCGGCCCTCCCGCCCCGAGCCCCGGGGCCTTCACCGCCCGGACGCACCGAACCCGCAACCCGCAACCGAGATAGTCCATCATGAATCCCGCAGCCTTGAGTCTTTTCGAGAAACGCGGCGAACGCTTTTTGCTGGAGATCGACAACCTGCGCTCCGAGGGCGTCAAGGTGGCCGGGGTCTATTGCACCTTCGCCCCGCCCGAGCTGATCCGGGCCGCCGGCGCGATCCCGGTGGGCCTGTGCGGCAAGCGCCAGGACCCCATCCCCGCCGCCGAGGCCGAACTGCCGGCCAACCTCTGCCCCCTGATCAAGTCCAGCTATGGTTATGCCATCACCGACACCTGCCCCTTTTTCGCCGCCTCGGACCTCCTGGTGGGCGAGACCACCTGCGACGGCAA
>CALERA010000357.1 GCA_937908275.1 uncultured Desulfarculaceae bacterium
TCGGCCGAGGCCCTGCTGCAGCTGGGCCGCTTCCTGGCCGGCTCGCCCATCGCCTTTGCCGCCATCCACGTGGACGGGCGCCTGCTGACCTGCAACCAGGCCTTTTGCGTCCTGCTGGGTTTTTCCCTGCCCGAGCTGGGCGAGCACAACCTGTTGACCCAGCTCACCCCGCCCCCCTGGCGCGAGACCACCCGCCAGGCCCACGCACAACTGCGGGCCGGGGGGAAACCCCAGCTTTACCAAAAGGAATTCCTGCGCCGGGACGGCGAGACCGCGCCGGTGGAGCTGTTCGTGCATCAATTGGTGGACCAGAACAGCGGCCGGCGTTACTTCTGGTCCTTTGTCACCGACATCAGCCAGCGCCGCCGGGCCGAGGCCCAGGTGAAGGAGAACGAGGCCCGCTACCGGGCCATGGTGGAGGCCATCGAAGGCCTGGTCTACGTCTGCTCCCAGGACGGCCGGGTGGCCTTCATGAACCAGCGCCTGATCGAGCGCCTGGGCCGCGACGCCAGCGGCGAGCCCTGCCGGAAGGCCCTGCGCGACCTGGAGGCGCTCTGCCCCCAGGGGGTCAACGAGGCGGTCCAACGCGGCGAGGCCGCGCGCTGGGAGGTGCAGAGCCCCGGGGACGGGCGTTGGTACTACCTGGTGACCTCCCCCATCGTGCACCAGGACGGCGGGGTCTCCAAGCAGGTGGTGCTCAGCGACATCACCGCCCGCAAGCAGGCCGAGAACGGCCTCCAGGAAAGCGAGCAGAAGTTCCGCGCCCTGACCGAGACCGCGGCCAGCGCCATCCTGATCATCCAGGACGACCACTACCGCTACGTGAACCCGGCCGGCGCGGCCCTGACCGGCTACAGCCCGGCGGAGATCGGCCGGCTTCATTTCCTGGACCTGGTCCACCCCGACCACCGCAAGCTGGTCCAGGAACGCCACGCCTCGCGCCTGAAGGGGAAAAAGGTCCCCAGCCGCTACCAGTTCCGCATCCTGACCAAGTCCGGCGAGACCCGCTGGGTGGATTTCACGGCCGGGTTCATCGAGTACCAGGGCCGGCCGGCGGTGCTGGGCACCGCCCTGGACGTGACCGAGCAGCGCCTGGCCATGGAGTCGCTCCTGAACTCCGAGCGCCGCCTGGCCGACCTGATCAGCTTCCTGCCCGACCCCTCGTTCGCCATCGACGCCCGCGGCACGGTCATCGCCTGGACCCGGGCCATGGAGGAGCTGACCGGGGTGCGCAGCGAGGACATCCTGGGCAAGGGCGATTATGAATACGCCCTGCCCTTCTATGGCCAGCGCCGGCCCCTGCTGGTGGATCTCTGCCTGAACTGGAACGAGGCGGACGCCAAGCGCTATTCCTTCATCCACCGCGACAACCACACCCTGCTCACCGAGGTGGAGCTGACCCGCCTGCGCCCGGGGGGGGTGGTGCTCTGGGCCAAGGCCACCCCGCTCTTTGACTCCCAGGGCGGGGTGGTGGGGGCCATCGAGACCATCCGCGACATCACCGCCCACAAGCACCTGGAGAGCGACCTGCGCGACCTGGCCGAGAAGCGCCAGGCCCTGGTCAACAGCCTGCCCCTGGGGGTGATCAGCGTGGACGACCAGTTCCGCATCACCGAGCTCAACGCCCAGGGCGAGGCCATCCTGGGGGTCAGCCAGGACCAGGTCCTGGGCCGGCAGTGCTGGGAGGTGCTGCGGGGAGAGCTCTGCCACGAGCGCTGCCCCATCCGCAACGTCCTGGCCGGCCACCAGGAGCACACCCCCATGGAGACCGTGATCCAGCACCCCCAGCGCGGTCCGGTGCCGATCCGGCTCTCGGCCGCCCGCTTGCAGGACGCCAGCGGCCGGACCATCGGCGGGGTGGAGGTGTTCCAGGACATCAGCGAAATCAAGGCCCTGGAGCGCGAGCGCGGCAACATCGTCTCCATGTTCGCCCACGACATGAAGTCGCCCCTGGTCAGCATCCAGGGCTTCGCCCTGCGCCTGCTGACCGACAGCGGCCAGACCGGCGGCGAGCGCAAGGGCAAGTACCTGGACATCATCCGCAAGGAGGCGGCCAAGCTGGAGGCCCTGGTCAACGACTTCCTGGACTTCTCCCGCCTGGAGCTGGGCCGTCTGACCCTGAGTTTCAGCGCCACCGACCTGACCAAGGAGCTGCTGGAATTGCTGGAGGTCTATCGGGACCGCTTCGCCCAGGCCGGCATCACCCTGAGCGCCAACCTGGAGGAGAACCTGCCGGTGATCGAGGCCGACGCCCCCCGCCTGCGCCGGGTCTTCACCAACCTTCTGGAGAACGCCCTGAAGTACTCGCCCGGCGGCACCATCGTCAGTCTGGAGGCCGAGCAGACCGACAACGAGATCCTGGTGCGGGTGCGGGACCAGGGCATCGGCATCGCCAGCCAGGAGTTGCCCTACATTTTCGATGTCTTCTACCGGGGCCAGAACAAGGGCCAGCGCCAGGGCCACGGCCTGGGCCTGGCCGGGGCCGAGGCCATCGTGCGGGGCCACGGCGGCCGGGTGCTGGTGGCCAGCGAGCTGGGCAAGGGCTCGGTCTTCACCGTGGCCCTGCCCAAGCGCCGCTCCGGCCCGGACCCCGCCCCCACGGCCTGAGGCCAGGGGCGCGGTCGTCCCGGGCATGCTACACTGCCGGCCATGAAGCCAGAAACCAACCCCGCCAGCCAGGAGCCGCGCCAGCCCGGCGCCACCAATCTCGAACGCCGGGTCAAGCGCCAGGCCTGGGCCCCGGAGCACGACCTGTTCGTGGTCACCGCCCCGGGCCTGGAGCCCATCTGCGCCCACGAGCTGATCAACCTGGGGGCCGAGGAGGCCCAGCCCCTGCCCGGCGGGGTGCTGTTCCGGGGTCGCCTGGATTCGCTCTACGCGGCCAACCTCTGGCTGCGCAGCGCCGGCCGGGTGCTCCTAAGGCTCAAGGACTTCCGGGTGCGGACCTGGGAGGACCTCCTGCGCCAGGCGGCGGCGGTGCCCTGGGAGGTCTGGCTGGGCGCGGGCGCGGAGGTCAAGGTGCAGGTCACCCTGCGCCAGTCCAACCTGCGCCACGAGGGCCGCATCGCCGAGGAGGTGCTCAAGTCCGCCGCCAGCCGCCTGATGTCCCTGGGCCTCAAGCCGCCCCGGTCAAGCTCGGGCCCCGAGGTCGAGGACTGGGAGGACGAGCTGCCGGACCCGGACCAGGCGGAGACGCCCGCCCCGGAGCCCGTGGCCGATCCCGCGGCGCGGCCGGCGCAGACCATCCTGGTGCGGGGGGTGGACCGCCGGGCCAGCCTGAGCCTGGACGGCAGCGGGCCGCACCTGCACCGCCGGGGCTACCGCCTGGCCCCCGGGCCGGCCCCCCTGCGCGAGGACCTGGCCGCGGCCCTGCTGATCCTCTGCGACTATCGCGGCGAGGAGCCGCTGCTGGACCCCTTCTGCGGGGCCGGCACCCTGCCCATAGAGGCCGGCCTGATCGCCCGCCGCCTGGCCCCGGGCCTGGCGCGCGATTTCGCCTTCAGCGCCTGGCCCAGCTTCCGGGACGCCACCTGGGGCCATCTCTGCAAGCAGGCCCAGGCCGCCGCCCTGGCCGCCCCGCCCCAGCCCATCCACGCCCGGGACATCTCCTCCCCGGCCCTGGAGGCCTGCCGGGCCAACCTGCGGCGGGCCGGCCTGGAGGGCCAGATCGAGGTGGAACGGGCCGACTTCTTCAACGCCGACCCGCCCCCCGGACCGGGCCTGGTGGTGATCAACCCGCCCTACGGCCACCGTCTGGGCAGCGTGCGTCAGGCCGCCGACCTGGCCCAGCGCATCGGCCAGCGCCTGCGCCAGGCCTATCGCGGCTGGCGGGTGGGCCTGGTGCTCTACCGGCCGGAATGGGCCGCCGACCTGGGCCTGACCCAGGTGCAGACCCTGGCCGCGCCCCACGGCGGGCTCAAGGTGAGCCTGCTGCGCGGACAGGTGCCGGCCTGATACGCCGCTGAAACGGCGCGCCTACCAGATTTCGCGGGGGCGCTGCTCCAGGAGATCGTAGCCGTGCATGCGGGCCAGGTCGTCCTGTAGGGCGAGGAAGCGCTTGGCGATGACCAGGGTCAGGTTGCGCATGAAGATGTAGCCGATGCGGGGATGGTCGTCGAACAGTCGCAGGAGCTCCTGACGGTCCAGGCGGTAGAAGGCGCAACGGGTGCTGGCGCAGTAGCTGGAAAGGGTGTAGCGGTGGGGCGGCACCAGGGCCGACCAGCCGAAGGTGTCGCCGGGCTTGACCCGGCTGATGGCCATCTCCGGTCCGGTCTCGCGGCCCGGCATCTCAAACCGCAGCTCAATTTCTCCTTCCTTCAGGAAAAACAAATCATTGGCCTCATCGCCCTCCCGGCCGATCAACTCCTCGGCCAGCCGGCTGTCCGGCCGGCAGCAGGCGGTCAGGCGCGACAACTCCTCGGCGGTCAGGTCCCGGCAGACCTCGACCGAGGCCAGGAACACCAAGTCCGACATAGATCCCTCCCCGGCTGGCGAACATCACCCACAGTCCTCCAGCCTGTCACCTAAAATACATCTTTTCATTTGTGCATTTGAACCAGAAAATACCCCGACAAGGGGTGATTACATCGGCAACTCCCAGCCGCGACGGCCAGACCATCACGCGGCGGTCGTTTCCAGCCCAGCAAAAAGGCCCGGCCGGGAGAAGATCCCGGCCGGGCCTGGTTTGTCGGGCGAGCGGGCGGGGCCCTAGACCAGCTTGGCCAGGCCCTCCTCCAGGCGGTCCATGCCCTTGGCGATGAGCTCCTGGGAGGTGGCGAAGGAGAAGCGCACGCAGGCGTCCTCGCCAAAGGCCGCGCCGGGCACGGTGGCGATGTGGGCCTCTTCCAGCAGGTAGGCCGAGAGGTCCACCGAGCCCTGGATCACCTTGTCGCCCCACTTCTTGCCGAAATAGGACGAAAGGTTGGGGAAGACGTAGAAGGCCCCGCCGGGATTGGGGCAGGTGACGCCCTTCATGGCCGCCAGACGTCCCACGATGTAGCCCCGGCGGCGCTCGAACTCGGCCCGCATCTTCTCCACCTCGTCCTGGGGCCCGTTGATGGCCTCCACCGCGGCCTTCTGGGAGATGGCGGTGGGGTTGCTGGTGGACTGGCTCTGGATCTTGGCGCAGGCCTTGATGATCGGGGCCGGGCCGGCCATGTAGCCGATCCGCCAGCCGGTCATGGCGTAGGCCTTGGACACGCCGTTGAGGGTCACGGTGTGGGCGAATATCTCCTCGCCCAGCGAAGCGGTGGAGACGAACTTGCGCCCGTCGAACAGGATCGGCTCGTAGATCTCGTCGCTGACGATGATCACGCCCTTCTTGGCGCAGAGCTCGGCGATGGGCTTCAATTCCTCGGCCGAGTACACCCCGCCGGTGGGGTTGCTGGGCGAGTTGATGAAGATGGCCTTGGTCTTGGGGGTGATGGCCGCCGCCACCTGCTCCGGGCGCAGCTTGAAGTCGTCCGCCTCCCGGGTGGGCAGCACCACCGGGGTGCCGCCGGCCAGGATCACCATCGGGGGATAGCTCACCCAGTAGGGCGCGGGCACGATCACCTCGTCGCCCTCGTTGACCAGGGCCTGCATCAGCAGGTAGCTGGAGTGTTTGCCGCCCACGTTGATGATGACCTGGTCCAGGCCGTAGTTCAGACCGTTGTCGCGTTTGAACTTCTCCACCACCGCTTTTTTCAGCTCGGGCAGGCCGTCGGCCGGGGTGTAGCCATGATAGCCATCGTCGATGGCCTTTTTGGCCGCGGCGCAGATATGGGCCGGGGTGCGGAAGTCGGGCTCGCCCACGCCGAAGCTGATGACGTCGACGCCTTCGGCCTTCAGGGCCTTGGCCTTGGCGTCAACCGCCAGGGTGGGAGAGGGCTGGATGCTCATTACGCGACGGGCGAGTTCCATGGATCCTCCTGCCAGGAATTGGCCGGTTGGTGGGGACGGCAATACGCCGTGTTGGGCCGAATACGATTACCTAGAGCGGTGGGATTTGTCAAGTAGGATCGGAGCTCACTCCAGAATCTCGAAGGCCGGGGTGGCGAACTCCCGTTCCGCCTGGTCCGGGTCGGGGGCGTTGAGCAGCACCAGGTTGCGCAGGTGGCGGTAGGTCTCGGCGTCCATGGAGACGAAATCAATGGCCGCGCCCTCGCGGTCCACCCGCACCACCCGGCCCTCCATGCGCAACACCGGGGCGTCGTCGCCCTCCCCGGCCAGGTGCACCACCAGGGTGCAGACCTGGCCCTTCTTCAGGGGCAACTCGCCCAGCACCGACAACCCCTTGTGGCTGAGGTCGCGGCTCTCCACGTCCATGATGCGGGCCCCCGTGGCCTGGATGTCCACCTGGGTGCGGAAGTTGACCCGCGTGCGGCGGCGACGGTTGGCATCGGTCATGGCGCACCTCGTCAGTTGGCAATTGCCTGGGCTTTTAAAAAATATAGCAGGGAGCCAAAGCGATAACAATCACCTTGCCGCCGGCCGCGGTTGACAGGGCCGCCGGGGCGTCCTATGCTACTACCCCAGAATCCAGGCATGCTGGGGGAGCCAGTAACGGCTGAGAGTACGTCCGGTGGTCGGGCGTAGACCCCTTGAACCTGTTGGGTAATTCCAGCGCAGGGAAGCAGCCGTCGCTCCTTTGGTCGGTGTTTCAAGGGGCCGGTTTCCCACGCGGAAGCCGGCCCCTTCGCCTTTGGCGGCCGGCGGAAAGGACCATGACCATGTTGGACGAAGTCATCATCACCAAGGCCATCATCAATCGCTACCTGGAGAAGCTCAACGATCACCTGGAGATCGACGTGGCCATCGTGGGCGGCGGCCCCGCCGGCCTGGTGGCGGGCTACTACCTGGCCCGGGCCGGCTGCAAGACCGCCATGTTCGAGCGCAAGCTCTCCATCGGCGGAGGCATGTGGGGCGGCGGCATGATGATGAACGAGATCGTGGTGCAGGAGGAGGCCAAGCGCATCCTGGACGAGTTCGGGGTCACCACCCGGGAGTTCGAGCCCGGCTATTACACCGCCGGCAGCGTGGAGTGCGTCAGCACCCTGACCTCCCGGGCGGTCAAGGCCGGGCTCACGGTCTTCAACCTGGTCAGCGTGGAGGACGTGATGCTGCGCGACCAGCGGGTGGTGGGCCTGGTGATCAACTGGACCGCGGTGGAGATGGGCGGCCTGCACGTGGACCCCCTGACCATCCGCGCCAAATACACCATCGACGCCACCGGCCACGCGGCCGAGGTGGTCAACGTCATCGGCCGCAAGGTGGACGCCGAGCTGAACACCAAGACCGGCAAGTTCGTGGGCGAGCGCTCGCTCTGGGCCGACAAGGCCGAGAACCACACCCTGGACAACACCCGCGAGGCCTTCCCCGGGGTTTACACCGCCGGCATGTGCAGCAACGCCACCTTTGGCTCCTACCGCATGGGCCCGGTCTTTGGCGGGATGCTGCTGAGCGGCGAGAAGGCGGCCCAGTTGGTGGGCGAGCGGCTCAAGGCGGAAAGATAGGTTAAGGCCGTCCAGGCTGGCAGGAAAGGCGGGCCCGCGTCCGGGGCCCGCCTTGTGCTCGCACATTCACTGAGCGTGCCTGGACAGGGCCAGACGTCTGCCTTTTTCAGATATCCTGTCCCGACGCGCCCCCGTGTGTCCCAGAGGGAAGAGACCCGCTTTAGCAGCGCACGGCTCACACATTCGTTTGCCGGTGAATAGGTACAACTGATCCTCGACAAACTGCCGGCGGCAAACCTCGCACACCGCCCCTGGCTCCGGTTGAACGCCGTTGTTGGCCATCTTGATCTCCCCTGTACGCCTACCCCCCGAAAAATCCCTTGGGGATCACGGTGATGCCGCGCTCGGTGACCGTGAAGCGCTTGCGGTCCTCCACCGGGTCATAGCCGATGCGGGTGTCGTCGGGGATGTAGTTGTGCTTGTCGATGATAGCCTTCTTGATCCGACAGCGCCGGCCCACCACCACGTCGTCCAGAATCACGCTCTCGTCCACCTCGGCGTAGGAGCGCACGATCACGTTCACGCCCAGCACCGAGTTGCGCACCAGGCCGGAGATGATGCAGCCCAGGCTGACCAGGGAGTCCAGGGCCTTGCCGGCCCGGGGCGGGGTCTCGCGCTCGCCCTGGAAGACGAACTTGGCCGGCGGGAACTGTTGCAGGTGGGTGCGGATGGGCCACAACTCACCGTAAAGGTTGAAGTAAGGGTCCACCCCGCAGAGGTCCATGTTGGCGTTCCAGTAGGAATCCAGGTTGCCCACGTCGCGCCAATAGCCGCTGTCGCGGGTGCGCTCCTCGTGGACCCGCTCGCGCCTGCCGTCGGGCTGGGTCACGTAGGTGAAGTCGCTGATGGCGTTCATGGCCCGGTAGGGATAGGCCTTGACCTGGTAGCGCCCCAACAGGCCGGGGATGATGTCATGGCCGAAGTCGGTGCCGGCCGCCTCGTTGAGCACGTCCAGCATGACCTCCTTCTTGAACAGGTAGATGCCCATGCTGGCCAGGGTGCGCTCCGGGTCGCCGGGCATGGGCGCGGGCTCGGCCGGCTTCTCCTGGAATCCCTTGACGTTGAAGTCGTCGTCCACCTCCAGCACCCCGTAGGTGTTGGCCGCCAGGCGGCGGTCCACCTCGATCACGCTGATGGAGACGTCGGCCTTGGTCTCCTCGTGGTGCCGGCGGAAGCGGGCGTAGTCCATCTTGTAGACGTGGTCGCCGCTCAGGATCAGGATGTGGCTGAGCAGGGGGTCGCGTTCGAGCAGGTAGGCGTTCTGGCGCACCGAGTCGGCGGTGCCCTTGTACCAGTGCTCGCCCATGCGCATCTGGGGGCTGACGATGCGCAGGTAGTGGCCCAGGTCGTAGGAGAAGATGTTCCAGCCCGCCTCCAGGTGGTCCACCAGGGACTGGCTCTTGTACTGGGGCAGGACCATCAACTTATAGATATTGCTGTTGATGCAGTTGCTGAGCGTGATGTCGATCAGCCGGTAGTGCCCGCCGAAGGGCACCGAGGGCTTGGAGCGGTCCAGGGTCAGCGGGCTCAAGCGCTCGCCCTTGCCACCCGCCATGATGATGGCCAGGATGTCCTTCATTGATTTTGCTCTCCGGGCGTCGTGGGTTGACTCTCCCTATCGTAACCGATGGGACGCGAGGGGGGCTGAATTGTCGCGTTGCTGGCGCAGAAATTCGGTTCCAGGAAGTAGCGCTGATACACGTCCAGCAGCGAGAGCAGCATTGCCAGCACCAGGGGCCCCAGGATCAGGCCCAGCAGGCCGAAGAGCGCCAGGCCGCCCAGCACGCTGAAAAAGGTGAGCAGGGGGTGGATGGCCCCCGAACCGCCCAGCAGCTTGGGCCGCAGGATGTTGTCGGACACGGTGCCGGTGATCAGGCACCAGACCGCCACCCCCGCCGCCTGGCCCCAGTTGCCCAGCACCAGCAGGTAGATCCCGGCCGGCAGCCAGACCAGGGCCGTGCCCACGATGGGCACCACCGAGGCGAAGATCATCACCGTGCCCCAGAAGGGCGCGTTGGGCACCCCGAAGACCCAGAACCCCAGGCCGCAGCCCAGGCCCTGCAACAGGGCCAGGACCACGGTGCCCTTGAGGGTGGTCTGCAGGGAGGCCAGGAAATCGTCGCGGATGCGCTGGTTGAGCTCCACCGGCAGGGGTGAGAGGGCCAGGAGGCTGTCGCCCATGCGGTTGCCGTCCATGAACAGGTAGAAGGTCACGAACAGGATCAGGGCGAAGTTGATCACCAGGTTGGTGAAGCCCTTCAGGACGCTGGCCAGGTTGGAGTAGAGCAGGTTGCTGACCTGGCGCACCCACTCGCCCACGTTCTTGATGATGTCGGTCTCGTCAAAGCCCAGGTGCAGCTTGGCCCAGTCCAGCAAGGGACCCAGGCGGCCCATGCCCTGGTCGAAGAGTTTTTGCAGTTGCTCGCTGCTGAGCTGGTGGCTGACCACGTTGTAGAGGTCCAGGGCCTGGCTGGTGATGACCCCGGCCATCAGGAACATGGGCAACACCACGATGATGCCGATCACCAGGCAGGACAGGGCCGAGGCCAGGGCCCGGCGATCGCGCACCAGGCGCAGCATGAGTTGGTAGAGGGGGCTGGCCACCACCACCAGCACCACCGCCAGGAAGATGGGCACCAGGTAGGGCTGCACCAGGCGATAGGCCAGGTAGAGCACGAACAGGATGCAGGCGGCGAAGAACCACCGGCTCCAGGT
>CALERA010000358.1 GCA_937908275.1 uncultured Desulfarculaceae bacterium
GCCTGGGGGTGGCCTCGGGCCTGGTGGCCCTGTCGCGCACCCTGGGCAACACCTCGGGGGTGCCCCTGATGGGGGCCTTCTTCACCGGCCACGTCCTGGCCGCGGCCAGCCTGCCGCCCCACACCGACTTCCTGGCCGCGCCTCCCCTGGCCCTGATCGCCGGCTTCCGGGGCACCTACCATCTGGCCTCGCTGCTGGCGGTGCTGGGAATGGCCCTGGCGGTGACGGCCATAATCATGGCCCGCCGCCGCCTGGCGGAGCAGCCCGCCGAATAATCTCGCTTTGGTCTAGATACGAAAACGCGAAGGGGGCCGTGTTGAACGACCCCCCATGCGTTTTTAGGAGGGGGTGTGGGGGAACCCTTTTTGCGCCGCAAAAAGGGTTCCCCCACATTCCTTCTTAACTCCTGAACTCCTCCACCGGGCCGGCGCCTTCGCGCAGGACCTCGGGCACGTCGTCCACCAGGCTGACCACGCTGGAGGGCAGGCCGGGCACCGGGCCGCCGTCGACGATCAGGTCCAGTTGCTTGCCCAGGGCCTGTTCGATCTCCCAGGCGCTCTCCAGGGGATTGCCGTCGCGGTCGGTGGCGCTGGTGGAGAGCAGCGGCCGGCCCAGTTGCAGGGTGATGGCCAGGGGAATGCTGTGGTCGGGCACCCGGATGCCGGCGGTCTTGCGCCGGGTGAGCATCATCTTGGGCACCTCGCGGGAGCCCTCCAGGACAAAGGTGTAGGGCCCGGGCAGCAGGCGGCGCAGGGTCTTGTAGGCGTAGTTGGTCACCCGGGCGTAGTAGGACAGCTCCTTGAGGTCCGGGCAGATGAAGGAGAAGGGCTTGGTCTCGGGCTGGTTCTTGATCTGGTGAATGCGCTTGATGGCGTGCTTGTTGAAGATGTCGCAGCCCAGGCCATAGACGGTGTCGGTGGGGTAGGCCACCACCCCGCCGTCGGCCAGCACCTCCACCACCTTGGCGATCAGCCGGGGCTGGGGGTTCTGGGGATTGATATTGATGACCATGGGCGGCCTCCTTGGAGGCAACCATACCTTGGCCACGGCGGCAGCGTCAAGGCATGGGCATGCTTGACCATTGACCCGGCGGACGGGTAAGCTTGCCAGCGTGCGCCCGGGCCGGCCATCATGCCGCCGGGCCGGGCAATCCTCTTGCGGCGGCCGCCATGCTCACCCTGTTGCGCATCTCAAATTTCGCCCTGATCGAGCGCCTGGAGTTGGAGCCGGGCCCGGGCCTCACGGTGCTCTCCGGCGAGACCGGGGCCGGCAAGTCCATCATCCTGGCGGCGGTGAACCTGCTGTTGGGCCAGCGGGCGGCGGGGGACCTGATCCGCACCGGCTCGGACCAGGCGGTGGTGGAGGCCCTGTTCCGCCTGCCGGCCGACTCCCCGCCCTGGCGGCGCCTGGCCGAGGAAGGCCAGGCCCCGGAGCCGGGCGAGGACCTGCTGCTGCGCCGGGTGGTGAGCCGCGAGGGGCGCAACCGGGTGCAGGCCGGCGGCGGCCTGGCCACCCTGGCCCTGTTGGCCGAGCTGGGGCCGGAGCTTTTGAGCCTGGTGGGCCAGCACGCCAGCCAGGCCCTGCTGCGGCCCGAGGAGCACCTGAACCTGCTGGACGCCTATGCCGGCCTGGAGGCGCAACGCCAGGCCGTGGCCCAGGCGGTGGCCGGGGTGCTGGCCCTGGAGCGCCAACGCCGGGAGCTGGCCGAGCGCCTGGCCAGGCGCGAGGAGCGCCGGGCCTGGCTGCGGGAGGTGGTGTCCGAACTGGAGGCCGCCGGCCTGGACCCGGGCGAGGAAGAGGCCCTGAAGGCCGAGCGCAAGCTCCTGGCCAACGCCGAGCAGATGGCCCGCCTGGCCTCCGGGGCCTACCAGGGCCTCTACGCCGCCGACGAGGGCGCGATCCTGGAGAACCTGGGCAAGGTGCGGGGCCTGGTGGCGGACCTGGCCCGGCTGGACGAGCGCCTGTCCCCCCTGGCCAAGGGCCTGGAGGAGGCCTTCTACACCCTGGAGGACGCCGCCCGGGAGCTGGGCGACTACGCCAGCGGGGTGGTGCTGGACCCGGGCCGCCTGGACTGGGTGGAGGGCCGGCTCCTGACCATCCAGCGGGTCTGCCGCAAGCACGGCGGCGACATGGCGGCCGCCCTGGAGACCCTGGGCAACGCCCAGGCCGAGCTGGAGGAGCTGGGCGGGGGCGAGGAGCGCCTGGCGGCCCTGGGCCGGGAGCGCGACGCGGCCCTGGAGGCGGCCCTGGCCCTGGCCCAGGCCCTGGGCCAGGCCCGGCGCGCGGCCGCGCCCCAACTGGCGGCGGCGGCCGAGGCCGAGCTGAAGCAGTTGGGCCTGCCCCATTGCGCCTTCGAGACCCGCTTCGAGCCCCCGGCCGGGGCCAGCCTGGAGACCGCCCAGGGACCCCTGGGCCGCCAGGGCCTGGAGACGGCCGAGTTCTACATCGCCCCCAACCCCGGCGAGGGCTTCCGCCGTCTGCGCTCCATCGCCAGCGGCGGCGAGCTGTCGCGCCTGTTGCTGGCCCTGAAGAGCCTGGTGGCCCAGCAGGCCGGCGCGCCGACCCTGGTGTTCGACGAGGTGGACGCCGGCATCGGCGGGGCGGTGGGCGCGGCGGTGGGGCGCAAGCTGGCCGCGCTCTCGCGCGGGGCCCAGGTGCTGGTCATCACCCACCTGCCCCAGATCGCGGCCTGGGCCGACCAGCACTGGTCGGTGCGCAAACAGGTCAGCGGCGGGCGCACCGCCACCGTGATCAGCGACCTGGACCCCGAGGGCCGGGTGGAGGAGCTGACCCGGATGCTGGCCGGGATCCAGGGCGAGGAGACCGCCCGGGAGCACGCCCGGGAGTTGATCGCCGCCGCCCAGCGGGAGAAAGCCAAGCTCTAGCTAGGGTCTGTCAACATGATCAGGGTGATGTTGTGCGCTTCTGGATGTCATTGCGAGCGTAGCGAAGCAATCTCTCGCGGTATTATTCATTACTTTCTGCAAGGTTGGAAAATCCAGAGAGATTGCCGCGTCGCTTCGCTCCTCGCAATGACAAAAAAAGGCTTTCACGCTGGGCTCGGCGTCCGCCCCGATTCGGATCACTAAGCTGGTAATTACGTTTGTGTTAACAGGCCCTAGCCGAAATCACGGCACGAAATCAAACGGGCGGCCCGGTCTGGGCCGCCCGTTGGCGCTGCAGGGTCGGGGCCGCCTCAGCGGGTGCGCACGATCTGGCCGGGCAGGATGGGCGCGGGCGGCGGCGCGGGGGTGTTCTTGTCCGGGGCCGGGGGCTGCACCCGCTGGGCCACCTCGGCCCAGGAGCTGCGCGCGCCCAGCTCCAGGAGGCGGACCTTGGCCACCGGCGGGCCGGTCAGGCAGATCTCCTGGCCGGTGCCGCACTTGATGCGATCGCCCAGGGCGTAGACGACCAGGTTGGTCCCGGTGGGCAGCCCGGTGTCGCGGCCCACGGTGATCAGCACCTTGTCGCCCTGGACCTCCAGCACGGTGCCGCCCCAGGGCTGGGCGTTGATCTTGCCCTGCACCCAGGCCTGCACCTCCTTGGTCATCTCCGCCACCAGCTTGGCCACCACCTTGGGGTCCGGGGTGGCGTTGTTCATGGTGATGCCCTCGGCATCCACGTCGGAGATCACTTCCTGCTGGCGGAAGGAGGTCTGGGCCAGGATGGTGCTGGTGGTCATGTCCAGCAGGCGGAACTCGCCCTCCAGGGTGAGGAAGGGGGCGTTGTCCCGGAAGCCGTAGATGCCCTTCATCTGGCGGACCACCGCCAGGTCGGTGAGGTTGCCGGCCAGGACCGTGTTCAGGCCCATGCGGCGGCCGGCCTCATAGGCCAGGTCCTCGGCGCTGCCGCTCTTCTGGGGCAGCTGCGCCATTTCCTGGTCCAGGCTGGCGAAGTCGAGCAGCACCAGGCCGCCCTGCTGCTCCAGGCCCTTGGCGATGATCTTCTGCATGGCCTGGGCCTGGGGCTTGAGCACCTCCAGGTTGGCGGAGAAGGGCGCGACCGAGACCCGCTTGCGCAGGCTGGAGTCCTGGCCTTCCCAGTATTCCACCACCTTGGTGGTCATGCCGCAGCCGCCCAGCAGCAGGGCGGCCAGGACCAGCAGGGCGACGGGGCCGAACAGGCGAGTTTTAGGACACAGGGGACGGATCATGGGCGGGACTCCCGTGGTGGTGCGTTGGCCGGCCCGAGGGCCTCAAAGGGGAAGTATAGCAAACCCGTGGCAAAACCCAAAGTGCGGCGCTCAGTAGCGGATCTCGAAAATCGTGAGTTCGGGGTCGGGATCGCCCCAGCTCACCGCGACCTCGCTGACCGCGGCCGAGGGCGGGCCCTGGTGGCACCAGGCGATGGCCTGCTCCACCCGGTCCCGGGGGCCCTGGAAGACCGCCTCCACCCGCCGCAGGGGCAAGTTGCGCACCCAGCCCACCAGGCCCAGGGCCTCGGCCTGGTCCCGGGTGTAGGCCCGGAAAAAGACCCCCTGCACCTTGCCCTTGATCAGCAGCGTGGCCTTGACGGTCTCCATCGCGTCCCTCCTGGGAGCTAGAACAACGATCCCTGGCCCTTGGCCGGCGGCTGCGGCTCCGCCTGGCCCCGGAGCAGGGCCAGGAAGCCGGCCAGGTCCACCACCCGCAGGCCCAATTGACGGGCCTTGTCGGCCTTGCTGCCCGGGGACTCGCCCACCACCACCAGGCCGGTCTTCTTGCTCACGCTGGAGGCGGCCTTGCCCCCGGCCTGACGCACCATCTCCTCGGCCTCGGGCCGGCTCAGGCCGGCCAGCTCGCCGGTGAAGACCACGCTGAGGCCGCTCAGGGGGCCCACCCGCTGGCGCTGGTCCTCGGGCACCGGCGCGGGCTCCACCAGCTCGGCCAGGCGCAGGGCGATGGCCCGGGTTTGGGGCCGGGCGAAGAACTGGACGATGCTGGCCGCCACCACCGGCCCCACCCCCGGCACCAGGGCCAGCGCGGGCTCCCCGGCGGCCATGATGGCCTGGAAGTCGCCGAAATAATTGGCCAGGTCCCGGGCGGTGGCTTCGCCCACGTTGGGGATGCCCAGGGCGAAGAGAAAACGGGCCAGGGGTTTGTGCCGGGAGTTTTCCAGGTTGCGCAAGAGGTTGTCGGCCGAGAGCTGGCCCCAGCCCTCCAGGCCCACCAGGGCTTCGCGGTGCCGGGGCAGGGCATAGAGACTGGGCAGGTCGGTCAGCAGGCCTTCCTGGCGCAACTGGTCGATGCGTTTCTCGCCCAAACCCTCGATATCCATGGCCGTGCGGCCCACGTAGTGCTCCAGGGCGCCCATGATCTGGGCCGGGCAGCCCAGGCTGTTCTGGCAGCGGTGATAGGCCCCCTCGGCCGCCACCTGGGAGCCGCAGACCGGGCAGTCGGCCGGCGGGGTCAGCAGCGCCTGGCGGGGGTGGCCCGGGGCCTCCACCGCGGCCACCTTGGGGATCACGTCCCCGGCCCGCTCCACCCGCACCCGGTCGCCCACCCGCACGTCCAGGCGGGCCAGTTGCTCGAAGTTGTGCAGGGTCGCCCGGCTGACCGTGACCCCGCCCACGTCCACCGGGTCCAGCAGGGCCACCGGGGTCAGCTTGCCGGTGCGGCCCACCTGGATGGCGATGTCGCGCACCGTGGTGATTTTCTGCCGGGGGGGGAACTTCCAGGCCACGGCCCAGCGCGGGGTGCGCGAGCGGGCCCCCAGGACCTCGCGCAGGCCCAGGTCGTCCAGCTTGATCACCACCCCGTCGATCTCGAAGCTCAGTTCGTCGCGCCGGGCCAGGTAGTCGGCGTGGATTTTTTCCACGAATCCGGGGTCGCTGCCCAGGTGCAGGTGGTCCGCGCCCACCGGGAACCCCCAGTCGCCCAAACGTTGTAACGCCTCGTGATCGCTGGTGAAGCCCAGCTCGGGGGCGTTGACCAGCTCGAAGGGGAAGAACTTCAGGGGCCGGCCGGCGGTGACCCGGGGATCGAGCTGGCGCAGGGAGCCGGCGGCCGCGTTGCGGGGATTGGCGAAGGGCTCCTGCCCGGCCTCCACCAGGCCCCGGTTCAGGTCGTCGAAGCCCTGGCGGTCCATGTAGACCTCGCCCCGCACCACCACCAGGCCGCCAGCCCCGTCCAGGTGGTGGGGGATGTCGGCCACGCTGCGCAGGTTGGGGGTGATGTCCTCGCCGGTCTGGCCGTCGCCCCGGGTGGAGCCCACCCTGAGCAGCCCGGACTCGTAGACCAATTCCACGCTGAGGCCGTCGATCTTGGGCTGGGCCAGCAGGGCGGCCCCGGCCGCGCCGGCCTCGGCCAGGCGGCGCAGGAAATCGGTGAAGATGGCCGGGTCGGCCTTGGACTCCAGGCTGAGCATGGGCCGGTGGTGGACCACCGGCGTGAAGCTGGTCTGGGGGGCGGCGCCCACGCTCTGGGTGGGGGAGTCGGGCAGGCGCAGGTCGGGGAAGCGCTCCTCCAGCTCGCCCAGCTCGGCCAGGAGGCGGTCGTACTCCTCGTCGCTGATCTCGGGCTGGTCATGCTGATAATACAGGCGGTTGTGCCGTCGGATCTCGGCCGAGAGCTGGGCGACGCGGCGGGCGGCGGCTGGGCGGGTCAGGTCTTCCATGGCCCCATTACTACCCAAGCCCGGCCCGGATTACAAGGGGTCGCCCCCGGGCCTAGCGCGCGGCCAGTTGGCCGGACCCGGACGGCGCGGCCAGGGCCAGGCCCTGCACCGACCACCACCATTGGGGGTCGTCGGCCGCCAGCTCCAGGCGCAGGAAGCGCGAGCGCACCGCGGGCTGGAAGCGATAGAGGCTCTGACCCTCGGCATAGGTCAGCAGCACCTCGCCGCTGAAGGCCAGCGGCCCCACCAGGACCAGCTCCGCCGGCCGCCACCCCTGGCCGTCGTCCGAGACCAAGGCCCGCAGTTGGCGGGGAAAATCATGGGGATGGTCGCGGTTGTCCAGAGTGAGCCAGGCCACGGTCTGGGGCTGGCCCAGGTCCAGGGTCAGGCCCAGGCCGGCCCGCTGCGGCCCCTGGCTGGCCCAGCGCCGCCTGGCCCCCGGCTCCCGGGCCAGGCTGGCGGCGGCCTGGGGATCGACCTCGGAGCTCACCGCCAGGGGCCGCACCGGCGGCCCCATCTCCCGGTCCTGGAGGCGGAACAGGGCGTAACGCCCCAGGTCCTGGCGCTGGTGCAGCACCCCGGCCCGGGCCAGTTGGCGGCCGGCCTGGTCGGCGGCCCGGCGATGGACGATCAGACCGTTGCCCGCCGACCAGTCCAGCAGCAGAGGGCGATCGTCGCCGGGGTGGCGGTGACCATAGGCGGTGCGGTGCTGGTTGGCGGGCAGGGTCCAGACCTGGCGGTCCAGGTTCAGGTGAAGGTGGGCCGAGGGCCAGGCGTCGGCGTAGAGCCGGCGATAGTCCCCCCGGGCCACGGCCGCTTGCACCAGTTCCAGGCTCTCCTGCCAGGAGGGCAGGCCGTCGTCGCCCCCGGGACCATAGAACAGCACCTGGCGCACCGACCAGTGGCGCTTGCTCTGGCCCAGGTGGGTCACCCGCAGGTAGCGCAGGGTCTGGGGAGGGAAGTAGCACTCCACCCGGGCGTAGCGGGTCTTGAGGAAGGGCCGGGGGCCGGAGACGTAGAACGGCGCGTCGTAGCGCGGGGTTTCGCGCAGGGTGGCGAAATGCCCGTCCTCCCCCGCGCCCTCCACCCGCAGCCCGGTCGGGCTCTCCCAATGGAAGCTGGGCAGCAGGGCCAGGCCGGCCACCACCTGGGTCTGGCCCAGGTCCAGCAGGAAGCCGTCGCCCGGCCGGGCCGGCCCCCGGGTGACGAAGCCGGTGCGCAGGTCGTCATCGGCCAGGCTGGCCCCCAAACTGCGGCCATCCAGGGTGTGGCCGCTGAGCTGGGCCGGGGCCAGGAGGTTTTCCACGTCCTCGGGCTCCTGGAAGCCGTGGAAAAGCCGGTCGCCCTGGGTTGCGAAGTCCAGGCCCAGGAAGCGCAGGGTGGGCTCCAGGCCGGCGGCGTAGAAGGCCGGGTCCGGGGCGGCGTCCACCCGGGCCGCCACCTGGGGGCGCTTGTCGCGCCAGAAGTCCACCACCAGGGGATCGCCCTGGGCCAGGAAGGCCAGTTCGTAGGCCCCCAGGTCGGGGTTGGGCTGGAAGAAGACCGGCCGGCGCTCGTCGGCGTAAAGGTGCTCCACCCCGGCCGTCCGGGCCTGGGCCAGCATCTCGCGGTAGGCCGCCTCCTGCTGGAAATAGAACCCGCCGTCGATGCGCAGCAAGGGGGTGCCCCAGAGGCCGCGAAAGTCGGGGTAACCGCCAATGTTCACGGTGCAGAGCATCAGGGCCAGGGCCGGAGCCAGGGCCGGGGCCAGGCGGGGCAGGGACCGGGCCAGGCAGGCGGGCGGTCGCAGCCCGGCCAGGGCCTGGCCCAGCCAGGCCCAGCAGAAGGGCAGGGGCAGGTAGAGCCAGAGCAGGTAGCGGGGCCGGTCCTGCTCCACCTGGGACCCGTAATGGGTGCCCACCACCGCCGCCACGCTCAGGGCCAGGATGGCCACCGGCAGCCAGGCCTGGTGATCGCGCTGGCGCCAACCCCGCCAGCAAAGGCCCGCCACCCCGGCGACCAGGCCCAGCAAAAGCACCAAGTAAGCGAAAAACATCAAGTTTCCCGCTGGGATCGCCCCGCGGTGGGAGCTCCAGACCCCCAGCAGGGCTGGCATCCCCCGCCAAAAGATCGCCTTGAGATAGCGCCAGGCGTGCTCCAGGCCATAGCGGTCCACCGCCCCCAGCTCCGGCCCCAGGCGCAACTCCCCGCCCAGGCCCAGGTGGGGCCAGCCATGGCTGGCGTTGAACCAGAGCAGGGGCGCGGCCCCGAGCAGCCCCCCCAGCAGCAGCCAGCCCAGGTGGACGGGCCGCAGCCGCGCGCGGCCGGCCCAGAGCAGGTGGAGGCCGCAGGGCAGGATGGCGGTGGCGCTGAGGAAGTTGGTCCAGAAGGCCAGGCCGGCCACCAGGCCCCAGAGCAACAGCGAGCGGGGCCGCCAGGCCTGGGCCTCGCCCAGGCGCAGGCTGATCCACATCAGCCAGGCGGAGAGGAACAGGCCCAGGCCGTAGTGGGTGCGGGCCTCGCCGGCGAAGAACAGGCTGTAGGCCGGGGGCAGGGCCAGATAGGCCAGGCCCACCAACACCCCCCAGAAGGCGAAATAACGTCCCAGGAGGCGGTGGAGGATGATCATGGTGCCCAGGTAGAGCAGCGGCGGCCAGAAGTTCAGGGCCAGGGTGGTGGAGCCGAACAGGGCGAAGACCGGCATGGCCAGCACCGCGTCCAGGGTGCCCATGTAGTTGTTGCCAAAGAAGAAGACGTGGAAATCGCCTTCCAGGAAGGCCTGCACCATCAGGCCCACCAGGGCGCTGTCGTAGTGCAGGTCGCTGCTAAGGAAACGCCAGGTCAACAGGCCGGCGGCCAGGGCGTAGAGCAGGGCGAACAGTCCCACGCGCAGGGCGCGGGGGGGCGTGGGACGGGCAGGCTGGGACGCGGGCACGGTCGGTCCTCCCCAGGGCAGGCTCCAGGGATTGGAGGGGCCATGCGCGCCTATGTGGGTCGGCGCTTATTCACGGCTGACAAAAAACTCGGCCTAACTATATCGGGTGATTCAGGTTTTGGCAACCAGGTGTGGTGGTTGGCAGGAAGCGACCCCCCATGGCTGGGGGATCAGGCGCGGGCTTCCAGGGCCCGGGCCGCGGCCACCAGGCCAAAGCAGCCGGAGAGCATCACGTCGCCAAAGGGCGCGGCCACCCGCCAGCCCAGGCCGCCGGCCAGGCGGCGCTGGGGGCCGGTCAGGGCCACCGGCCAGTCCTGGCCCTGGGGGGCCTCGGCCAGGCGGGCGCAGCCGTGGCCCTGGCCGTTGAAGACCTCGTCGTCGCTCAGCTGGCCCCGGATGAAGCGCCCCACCTGGCTGGCCAGGGTGGGGGTGTCCAGGCAGCCGGTGTGGTGCTCATAGATCCCCAGGACCCGGTCCCCGCGCACCAGGAAGGCCACGGTGTGCATGTTGCCCACGTTGACCACGCAGACCCCCTCCCGGGCCTGTTGGGCCACCGTGGGGTCCTCCAGGGCCCCCCAGGCCGCGGCCGAGGCGGTGTCCATCAGCAGCGCGCCCGGGGCCTGCTCCTTGAGGGCGGCGAAGCGGGTCAGGCTGGGATCGGGCTGGCCGGTGATCAGGTCGGCCAGGCGGCCGCCGGCGGCCAGGAAGCGCTCCCACATCTGGAAGCGGAACTTGCGGTTGCTGAAGCCCGGGGAATAGCCGTGGTCGCAGACCGCCAGGGCCAGGCGGGGTGGCAGGGAGACCTCGAAGAGCGCGCAGGCCTGGCGCAGGGCCAACAGGTCGAGATCGGTGGTGAAAACCGCCACCGCCTCCCCGGGGGGCGCGGCCACGATCTCCACCCCCTGGGAGCGGACCTTGGCCAGGTCGTCGGCCAGGCTGGCGGCGGCCTCCGGGGTGGCCCAGACCTTGAGCCCGGCGGCCAGGTGTTGGCCCACCGCCCGGTGCATGGCCCCGCCGCCCATCAAAAAGCCGTGCAAAAAAACGTTGCGCCCCCGCTCGCGCGCGGCGCGGATGCGGGCCGCCACCACCTGGGTGGGGGAGGGTAGGACCAGTTTGACCGCGTTTTCCAGCGGTTCGCCGTCCCGCCAGATCAGCAGGTCCTGGGTGCCGCCGCCCACGTCCAGGGCCATGAGGGAATCCAGGCTCATGGGAGATCGGAAGAGCACACGTCTGAACT
>CALERA010000359.1 GCA_937908275.1 uncultured Desulfarculaceae bacterium
TTTTTGGTGGCGTTGATGGCGTTGGCGCTGGGGCTCGCGTTGGCGGGCGGAGCGCTGGCGGCGGAGAAGAAATACGCCAAGTTCGGCGAGGACGCGCGTCATAACGCCTGGAAGCACAAGAAGTTCGAGACCAGCCAGGAGAAGGTTAACTGGCGGATGACCGGTCCCTGGACCACGGGCATCCTGTTCTACGACATCATGGAGCATTTTGCCGACAGCGTGCGGGCGGCCTCGGGCGGTCGTCTGAACATCAAGGTCTTCCCGGCGGGCGCGATCGTGCCGGCGATGGAGACCTTCGACGCGGTGAGCAAGGGCGTGATCGAGGTGGGCCACAGCTGGCCGGGCTACTGGAAGGGCAAGAACGAGGCCTTCAACGCCTTTGCCTCGGTGCCTTTCGGGGTGGACTACGAGGGCTACAACATCTGGTACTACGAGCGCGGCGGCGCGAAGATGATGGACGACGTCTACGGCCAGTTCAACCTGGTGCCGTTCTTCGGCGGCAACTCCGGCCAGGAGTTGGGCCTGCACAGCAACAAGCGGGCGGCCAGCATGGCCGACTTCAAGGGCATGAAGGTGCGCACCCCGGGTTGGTACATGGACATCCTGACCCGCCTGGGGGTGTCGGTGACCCCGCTGCCGGGCGGCGAGATCTACCTGGCCCTGGAGCGCGGCATCATCGACGCCTGCGAGTTCAGCAGCCCGGCGGTGAACCTGCCGATGGGCTTCCACGAGATCACCAAGTACGTGATCGAGCCCGGTGTGCACCAGCCGAGTTGCCAGTTCGACATCTTCATCAACAAGCAGGCCTGGGAGAAGCTTCCGGCGGACCTGCAGGCGATCGTGGAGATCTGCGCCAAGGAGACCCAGCTGTGGAGCTACAGCTGGATCGAGAACCTGAACATCAAGGCGATCGAGGAGATGGGCAAGAAGGTGGAGTTCGTCTCCATGGACGACGACACCCTGAACGAGTTCGCCAAGGTGACCCACGCCTACCTGGAGGAGCTGAAGGCCAAGCACCCGGACGTGAAGAAGGTGCTGGACTCGATGGAGCTGTTCCAGAAGGACTACGCCCCCTGGCGCAAGATGCGCGGCGGGGTGGCCCCCTGGCCCTACGAGACCTACATCAGCGGCGAGCAGAAGAGCAAGGGCACCCACCTGCAGTAAGCCTGGTGGCGCTGAGCTGAGCCGACCGGTCCGGGGCGCGGACTCGCGCCCCGGGCCGCCACTGGAACCTGCCTGGGGAGGGCCAGGGTCATGAAGCAGTTTGTCCGGGCGGTGGACGCCTTCAGCGAATGGAGCGGTCGCTGGGTGGCGTTGATCATCCTGCCCTTGGTGTACGTGGTGTTGCACGAGGTGGTGGCGCGCAAGCTGTTCAACGCGCCGACCACCTGGGCCTTCGAGGTCACGGTCTATCTTTACGGCGCGCACTTCATGCTGGGCATGGGCTACACCCTGCTCTACGACCGGCACGTGCGCATCGACATCATCGTGCTGCAGATGCCGGAGCGGGTGCAGCTGTGGCTGCGGGTGATCACCTTCTTTTTGATATTCGTGCCGTTCGTCTGCGCGTTGAGCTGGGCGGCGATCAACTACGCGCTGGAGAGCTGGCAGCAGTGGGAGCACAGCTGGAGCGCCTGGAAGCCGCCGTTGTATCCCTACAAGACCGTGATGCCGGTGGCCATGTTGATGCTGCTGGTGCAGGGCGTCGCCAACTTCATCCGTGATTGCTACAAGCTGAAAGGGGAAACGGTATGAACCCGGAGACCCTGGCCCTGGTGATGTTCGGCACCTTGTTTTTGACCCTGTTCCTGGGCCATCCCCTGGCGTTTTCCCTGGGGGCGCTGGCCCTGATCTTCGGGGCCATCGGCTGGGGCGGCTCGCTGGACGCGGTGCTGACCCTTTTCGCCAACAAGACCTATGGGGTGATGGACGAGTACGTGCTGGTGGCGGTGCCCTTGTTCATCTTCATGGCCCAGATCCTGGACAGCTCCGGGGTGGCGGAGAAGCTATTCAACGCCATGTACGTGATCCTGGGCCCGATCCGGGGCGGCCTGGCCCTGGCGGTGATCATCGTCAGCACCATCTTCGCGGCCAGCGCCGGGGTGGTGGGGGCCACCGAGGTGGCCATCGGTCTGCTGGCGGTGCCGGCCCTGATGCGGCGGGGCTACGACATCCCGATGACCGCGGGCTGCGTCTGCGCGGGCGGGACCCTGGGCATCATCATCCCGCCCTCGATCATGCTGGTGGTCTACGGCTCCCTGGTGGGCATGAGCGTGGGCCAGCTCTACGCGGCGGCCATGGCCCCGGGCCTGCTCTTGGCCGGTCTGTACATCCTCTACATCGCGGTGCGCTGCCTGCTGCGGCCCACCGACGGCCCGCCGATGCCGCCGGAGGAGCGCACCTACTCCATCGGCCAGCAGGCCATGATGTTCGCCACCTCGCTCTTGCCGATCATGGCCCTGGTGTTCATGGTGCTGGGCTCCATCGTGCTGGCCATCGCCACCCCCACCGAGGCGGCGGGCCTGGGCTGCGCCGGGGCCTTCATCCTGGCGGCGGTCTACCGCAAGCTGAGTTGGGACGCGGTCAAGGACGCGGCCATCAGCACCCTGAAGACCACCTGCATGGTGATGACGCTTTTCCTGGGCGGCAACGCCTTCCAGTCGATCTTCATGGGCCTGGGCGGCGGCGACGCGATCAGCAACATCCTGCTGGGCATGGAGCTGAACCGCTACGTGGTGCTGTTCATCATGATGGGCATCCTGTTCTTCCTGGGCATGTTCATCGACTGGCTGGGCATCCTCCTGATCACCCTGCCAATCTTCACCCCCATCGCCACCGAGCTGGACTTCCATCCCCTGTGGTTCGCGATCCTGGTCTGCGTGAACCTGCAGATGGCGTTTTTGACCCCGCCCTTCGGCTATTCGCTGTTTTACCTGCGGGGCATCGCGCCGCCGGAGATGACGATCGTACACATCTACAAGGGCGCGATCCCCTTCATTTTGTTGCAATGGCTGGGCCTGGCCACCTGCATCATCTTTCCCAACGTGGTGCTGTACCTGCCCATGCTATTCTTTGGCGCGGACCTGGTGAAATAGTAGGCATCGATCGCGGCGGGGGCCCTCCCCCGCCGCCACACCCCCTGGGCGCAAGGCAAGGAGGCGTAGCATGGCGGTGGTGGCGATATCGCGCAAGGTGGGCTCTTACGGCGACGAGATCGCGGCCCTGGTGGCCCAGCGTCTGGGCTATCGGCTGGTGGACCGGGAGCGGGTGCACCGTCTGGCCCAGGAGTGCGACGACGAGTTCCGTCGGGTCTGCGCGGTCTTCGAGGCCGAGGAGGGCCAGGGCGGCCTGTGGGAGCACCTGGTCTTCGGCGACCCGGCCCACACCGCGCTGTTCGCGGCCCTGAACCTGGAGCTGGCGGCCCAGGGCGACGTGGTGCTGGTGGGCCGGGGGGCCCAGGTCGTGCTGCAGGGGGTGCCCGGGGTGTTCAAGGCCCGGATCGTGGCGCCCAAGGCCCTGCGGGTGGAGCGGATCATGGCCCTGCGGGGCCTGGGCCAGGAGGAGGCCCTGGATTACGTCTCCCGGCACGACGAGCAGCGCCGGGCCCTGATCCAGAGCGTGTTCCGGGCCGACCTGGGCGACTGGAGCCTCTACGACCTGGTGCTGAACACCGCGGGCCTGGCCAAGGAGGCCGCGGCCGAGGTCATCGTCCGGGGGGTGGAGCTGATGCCGGCCCCGGCCGACCCGGCCGCCCTGGGCCAAAGCCTCAAGGACCGGGCCTTTGCCAAGCGCCTGGAGAGCGCCCTGAAGCGCCGCATCCTGACCAGCGGCTACCACGACATCCAGGTCACGGCCCGCGGCGGGGCCATCACCTTGAACGGCGTGCTGGCCGACCGGCGCTCCAAGGAAAAGGCCGAACGCATCGCCCGCGAGCTGCCCGGCGTCACCAGCGTCGACAACCAACTCAAATTCACCGACTTGAGCTTCTGAGAAACCACAACAGCCGCCAGGGAATGAGCCGGGCGGGAAACCACGACTCACGACCAGACGAGGAAAGACATGAAAGTGCTCGCTGAAGGAAGC
>CALERA010000360.1 GCA_937908275.1 uncultured Desulfarculaceae bacterium
GATGATGGCCAGGCCGTTGGCCAGGCGGTGGCGCTGGGGCGCGGCCTGGGCCAGGACCGGAATGACCAGGAGAATGATCAGGCCGATGAGGACGCGGCGGATTTTCATGGCATACTTCCTCGCGGGTGGGATCGTCCGGCGCCGCCGAGGCGAGGCGCTGGGAATTAGTATACCGCTGGCCGGGCCGCGCCCCAATTTTTCCGGACTGGCAGGCTGTTACAAATTTGCAATATACACGTGTGATTGTGATACTATGGCCTGCCAGGGCGCGGCCGCCCCATCCCGTGGGGGGAGGGGGCGGCCGGTGATTGTGACAGCCAGCCTGCCTCGCCGGATCGTCAACCCGCCCGGATGGAGGGAAAACCGTTTCATGCGCATCGCCTTCATGATGGACCCCCTGGAAGACATCGAGCCGGTGATGGAGACCACCAGCCAGCTGATGTACGAGTGCAATCAACGGGGCCACACCGTCTACTTCCTGGAGCCGCATGACGTCTACATGCGCGGCAGCCGCCTGGTGGCCCGCATGCGCAACCTCAGGGTGGGGCGCGACCTGCCCATGCCCGCCTACTGGCGGGAGGCCATCGCCTGCCTGAAGCGCGAGGAGCTGGTCTACGAGGAGATCACCGAGATCGACGCCCTGTTCCTGCGCAAGGACCCGCCGCTGATCCACCAGTGCATGGAGTTCCTGGCCTCGGCCGACGACCAGATCTTCATGGTCAACAGCCCGGTGGGCCAGATGATGGCCAACAGCAAGCTCTACCTGCTCAATTTCCCGGACATCGTGCCCGAGACCCACGTCAGCCGCGACCCCGGCCGGCTCAAGAAGATCATCGAGGAGTTCGGCGGGGCCATGGTCATGAAGCCCCTGACCCGCTCCCGGGGCGAGGGCGTGATCAAGGTCAGCAACCAGGACCGCGACAACCTCAACTCGCTGATCAACTACTACGTGCAGGCCAGCGAGCCCTATCCCCGGCGCGAGACGGTGATGGTCCAGGCCTTCCTGGAGGAGGTCAAGACCCAGGGCGACGTGCGCATCCTGCTCCTGAACGGCGAGATCATCGGGGCCATGCGCCGCATCCCGGCCGAGGGCGATTTCCGCACCAACATCCACGCCGGGGCCAGCCCGGCCAAGCACGTCATCAGCGCCAGCGACCGCCGCATCTGCCAGCGGATCAAGCCCCGCTTGATCAAGGATGGCCTGTACTTCGTGGGGGTGGACATCATCGGCGACAAGCTGGTGGAGATCAACGTGGTCAGCCCGGGCGGCATCCCGCGCATCAACCGCCTGGACGGGGCCAAGCTGGAGGCGCTGGTCATCGACTTCGTGGAGGAGAAGGTGCGCCAGCGGCGGGCCACCCGGCAATGAGCCAAGCCGTCTGGCCGGTGGTGCTCAGCCTGCCCCATGGCGGACTGGAGGCCCCGGCGGAGATCACCGCCGCCTGGACGGTGGAGGTCAGCCAGGTGCGGGCCGAGTTCGACCTGGGCACGCCCGAGGTCTTCGGCGACCTGCCGGCCCTGGCCGTGGTCCAGGCCCGGCACTCCCGCCTGGTGGTGGACCTCAACCGCCGGGCCGACGACGCCAGCGAGGGCGGGGTCATCCCCCTGGTCACCTACCCCGATAAACGCGAGATCTACCAGCCCGGCCGCCGGCCCGATCCCCGCCAGCGCCAGGAGCGCCTCAACGCCTTTTACTGGCCCTATCACCACCAGCTCCAGGCGGCGCTGCGCCTCTCCGGGGTCCAGGGCCTGCTGGACTGCCACTCCATGGACCCCCTGAACCCCGACGGCAGCCCCCGGCCCCAGGTCTGCCTGGGCGACTGCCGGGGCCAGACCTGCGGCGGCGAACTCCTGTTGCGGCTCCAGGCGGCCCTGGTGGAGCAGGGCTTCCAGGTGGCCTGCCAGGAGCCTTATTCCGGCGGGCACATCACCCGGCACTATGGCGGCGACCTTTTCGCCCGGGGCCTGTTCGCGGCCCAGGTCGAGCTGAACAAGGCCCTGTTCCTGCGGCCCGGCGAGACGGCCCTGGACCTGGAGCGCCTGGCCGCGGTCCGCCGCCGGGTGGCCGCCGCCCTGGACGTTTTCTGCGCCGGACTCTAGCCCCCTCGCCCGGCCTCGTTTTCGCCCTGCCTCCGCCCCATGGCCCATAAACTAGTGATTTACACCCAGATGGGCTTTGGCTAGAGTGGCCGGATCAACCCACCCTGCCCATTTGCCGCCAACGCCTCAAGCAGGAGTGTGCTCATGAAACCCAGCCGTGGTCTCGCCTTTTTCGGTCTGTTGCTCGCAATGCTGGTGGCGGTCCCGGCCCTGGCCTGGGACGAGGCCAAGTTCAAGAACCAGGTGCAGGAAATGCTGGACCAAGCCGCGGCCGGGTTCGTCAGGCGCGACGCCCAGGCGGTGAGCGCGCTCTCCGCGTCCCAGGCCAGCTTCAAGTTCCGGGGCGGTCGCACCATGACCCTGGCGCAATGGCAGGAGATCACCGTCAAGGAGCTGGCCGACTGGCGCGAGGTTCAGTCCAGGTTCGTGGTGGAGCAGGTCTGGCCCAAGGGCCCGGGAAAGGCCGGCGCGGTCTACTCCGAGCGGCATGAATTCAGCCTGGCCAGCGATCCCGGCCACCAGCACCTGATCGCCGCCCGCTTCCGGGTGCTGCTGACCAAGACCCCACAGGGCTGGCGCTTCCTGGAGTTCACCGAGCTGAGCTCCCAGATCACGCGCGATGGCAAGCCCTTCACTCCCCAGCCCGCCCCCAGATAACCGGCCCCGCCTTCCCGCCCCGGGGGCGCGCCGCCGCTCCCCGGGCCGGGACGACTCCGGATGGGCCGCGCCGCCGGGCTCGGCCCGGCCCCCTTCGGCCGCGCGGGCGAGTCCCCTGGTGAGGCCAAGCCCGCAGAGCAGTGGCGATGCGGCCAATGAAAACGCGAGGGCGGGGAGCACCCACCCTCGCGTTTTGTTCAGGCGATTACGGGCCGTTGGGCCTAGTAGGGCGAGGGCGGTCCGCCGCGGTCCTCGCCCAGGATCACCCGCGGGCTCTCCACGTTGGGCGGGGAGACCAGCAGGTCGCGCCGCTCCTCGGTGCGCTTGGCCTTCTCCTCGGGGCTGAGCTTGTCCAGCAGGGCCTGGGCCTTCTGGATGTTGGCCAGGGCCTCGCCATAGAGCCCCACGTCGGGATACTGGGTCAGCACCCGCTTGAAGCGGCCGATGGCGGCCTCGTACTGCTTGGTGCGCAGGTAGTAGCCGCCCACGAACATGTCGTGCCCGGCCTGGCGCTCCAGGGCCTCCCGCAGCCGGGGCAGGGCCTTCTGGGCCCACTCGGTGTTGGGGTGCTGGTTCATCAGGCGCTGGAAGGCCTCGCTGGCCTTGCGGGCGCTGGTGGGGTCGCGGTCCACGGTCAGCATCTGGCTGTGGTAGACCATGCCCATCTGGTAGTAGGCGTAGGGCACCGCCTCGTTCTTGGGGTGCAGGCGGATGAAGTCGTCGAAGGCCAGGGCCGCCTCGTCCCAGCGCTTGGCCTTCAGGTAGGCGTCGCCCACCCGCAGGTCGGCCA
>CALERA010000361.1 GCA_937908275.1 uncultured Desulfarculaceae bacterium
CCGCCGGAAAGTCGGAGCCAGGCGCCATGGGGGCCGCACTCGTCCGCGATGAGCTTGAAGGTCTCCTCCAGCATCAGGGGACGGTCGCGGTAATCCTCGCGGATGTCGGAATTGGTGTAGGGGCAATTGGGGCAGCGGGCATTGCAGACATAGACAAAGGACAGGACCACCATCATGGGGAAATCCTGGGCCTCGGGCCGGATGCCGTACTGGTCCTGGGTGTGCTCGATCTTGGCCATCTCAGTTGCTCTTCCCATGCTCCTGGTGCCAGAAGGGACGCGCGCCCTGCTTGGCGCCTTCCTGTCCGCGGTAATTTGCGCCCACCACCTGCCAGTCGGGGCAGCCCTGGCAGATCGCGGGGATCTGGTCCCAGCGGTGCTCACGATGCGGCAGGCGGACCTCCCGCCGGTGCGGCCCTTGCCACAACTCCTTGATGCTGTGGGTGGCGACGTTGCCCGCCTTGTAGCGGCCTTCGTAATCCACCGCGCAGGTCACCAGGCTGCCGTCCTGGTGGATGGCTGCGGCGTTGTTGCCCCAGGGGCAGGCGATGCGTAACTCGGGCGGGGCGTCGAGATGGGGGGCGGTGATGGAGCCGGTGGAGGTCCAGGTGAGTTTGCGCCGGGTTTTGACTTCCGCCCCCAGGGCCAGCCAATGCTCCGTGAATTGCGGAACCTCGTGCTGGTTTTCGTCCATCATCGAGAACTGGCACTGGATCACCGGGTAATGCTGGCTCCGCTGTTGGCGCAGCGCCAACAGCCGTTCCACCGCGCCATAGATCCGGTCCCGGTTGCCGCCCTTGCGAATCTTCTCAAAAACCGGCTTGCTGAAACCGTCCAGGCTCAGGATGAAGCGCTTGAGGGGCGAATCCAGCACCGCCTCGATCATTCCAGGCTGATTGAGCATGATGCCATTGCTGTTGAGCACCAGGTTCCGACAACCGGCCCGGTCGGCATAGGCCAGCATCCGCCAGATTTTCTCGCCCAGGAGCAGCGCCTCGCCATAGAACGTGGGCCAGATTTCGCAATCCGGCATTTCGGCGGCCACCTCATCCGCGATTTTTTGGAACAACTCCGGGGCCATGTCCGCCTTGGGCCGCTTCATCTCCTTGTGGGAGCAGTGCAGGCACATCATGTTGCAGCGGCTGGTGGTCTCGATCACCAGTTGCGGCGGGAAGGGATGGTCCACCAGCCCGCGCTCCACCTGCGCAAACCGCTCGCCCTGGGACTGTTCGGAAAATGTCACGTCACCTTTCCTGTGTTCTGGCCCGCCAAGCATCGGCCAGCAAGGCCATGCGCAGCACGTCGCGGAATTGACCGGCGATGAAATACTCCTGGAAAAAGGTGCCCTCGTTGATAAAACCGACCGCCTCATAGGTGCGGCGGGCGTTCAGGTTTTCGGCCCCCACATGGAGGTAGACCTTGTTAAGACCCAGACCTTCAAAGGCGTAGGCCAGGATGAGGCCGGCCATCTCCTGGCCCAGGCCCCGACCGCGCCGGGCGCTATCACCAATCAGAAACCAAGCCTCCGCCCGGCGATGGATAAGGTCGATATGGTATAGCCCGCAGTTGCCGACGTGAGCCTGCTGCTCCTCTACGGCCCAGACCATGCGCGCCGGATCGCGGCTGACCTGCTCGTACCAGGCCTGCTGGGAAAGCGGACTCACCGGCAGGACCCTCAACAGCCCCCGGGCCGTCTCCTGATCATTGACCCAGGCGCGGGAGCGTTCCAGATCGCCCTGCTCCAGAGGCCGCAAGCGCAGGTTTTTACCGACCAGAACCATCAAAGCTCCTTGCTCGACCACGACGATAATACATAAGTATTTTTGTTAGTTATTGATGGAAAACTGTTCGTAGACCGCTTCATACCATATTTGGAAGCATAATAGGTTCCAGATTTGGGCCGACCGATCGGCTCGTCCACTATAGTGCTCCAATAATATGTTGGATATGGCCTGAGGCCTAAAAATTCCGTGGCGTTTGATTGCGTGTGCAGACAGGGTGTCCTCCACCCAAGGCTTGAGGCTGGTTCGCATCCAGGAGTATATCGGCTGGACGAAGCCCTCCTTGGGTCGGGCCATTAAATCCTCTGGCACCAAGGGAGAAACTTCCAGTTTATGTACGTACTTATTGATGCCACAATGTATCTTCAAGGTGCCTGGCAGCCGATTGGCCAACTCGATGATGCGATAGTCCAGATAGGGTGAGCGCACCTCAATGGAATGAGCCATGGAAAGCCGATCCACAAAGGGTAGGACCTGGTTGGGCAACAGCTCCTGCTGCTCGACTTCCAATACGGCGTTCAGCGGGTCCTTGGCCAGCACGTTCCGTGTCAGCCGTTTATAAACCGCAGTGGTATCGCCTCCATCAAGCATGGCCAGGAAATCCGGACTCAACAATGCCCGCTTGGCCGGTTCGTCGAACACTCCCAAGCGCATCCGCCAAACCGCTTGTTCCTCATGGGCGATGCGCTGGAGAAAGGCGAATTGTTCTGGGCTGTCGAAGGGAATGAGCAATTCCCTTTCTCGGGGTGCAAGCGCCGCAAGGCTATCTTTCCCCTGCGCCTTGAACCGCAAGTAGTGATGCATGGGGAAAGCCAGGCGATGCGAAAGATAGCTGCCGAACAATTCATCCGCGCCATCGCCGCTCAGGGCCACCTTGACGTGGCGATGCATTAAGATGCTGAGGAAATAGGTCGAGATAGTGCCAGAGAATGGCTCGCCAAACGCGCGTTGCACCTCGGGCAGACTCTCCGCAAACTCCTGACTGCCAAGAATGTAATCGTGGTGATCGGTGCCCAGCCGTTTGGACATCAAGCGGGCGTAATGAATATCCTGGGCCTTGCCCTGGAACTGACCGACAGCCTCTTCGCTATAACCCAGGCAAAAGGTGGTGACGGGCTGGAGTTGGTGTTGGCACATTAACACCACAACGGAACTGGAATCAACACCGCCCGAAAGATAGGCTCCATATGGTGCGTCACAATCCATCCGCAAACGCACGGCGTCCGCCAACAAACCTCTCAGTTCCTGGGCAGCCTCATCAGCGGTAATATCGAATAACGGTTGGCCAAAATTCAGCCGCCAGTAGGCGAAGGTTTTAACTCGGCCATCTTCCCATACCAGATAATGTCCAGGCAGAAGTTGGTAAATACCTTTGAAGGCAGTCTCGGGAGCGCTGGTGTTTTTTACGGTGAAATAGTGGTATATGGCCTGATGATTAAGATTGCGACATACCTGCGGATGTATCAACAAGGACTTGATGTCAGAGGCAAAGACGATTTCTCCCTGGGCCACGGTCCAATAAAGCGGCTTTTTGCCGATCCGATCCCGGTAAAGGAGCAACCTTTTACGAGGTTGGTCCCATAAAGCTATGCCAAACATGCCGTTAACCTGGCCCAGCCGAGGCCAAGCATCGCCATATTCCTCATATAAATGAACGATGGTTTCGGTGTCGCTATGATCGGTGCTGAATTTGTGGCCTGATTTTATAAGCTTCTGTCGCAGCTCTTTATGGTTGTATATTTCGCCATTAAAGACAACCCAGATGTTTTTATTTTCATTTGTTTGGGGTTGATGGCCGCGTTCCAGGTCGACTATGGCCAAGCGGCGCATGGCCAAGCTTATTCCTTCAGCTTCATAGAAACCTTCACCATCGGGCCCACGACGAATCATGACCTGATTCATTTTTTTTAATGAAGCCTTATCGTTAACTCCACTAAAGCCACAAATGCCACACATCACATCGCCAATCATCTAATTTGTTAAATCTTTCCACTGCGCTACACATTTGACCTTATGCGTCATCAGGACGTTAATTTGTTTATGTATCATATAAATTTTCTTGGCATTCCATTGCCAAGCACTATTTTGGCATCCAATTGATTACTTTATGGATTGTATCGACTCCATGCTTCTCTCCAGGAAGATCTTGAATCTTATTCACGGTCAGCACCGCTGGCCCCAAAATTGGTGTTTTATTAGCATAAGGTTTTATAAATTCATCATAAAACGATTTGGTGATATATACGTCATCATTCTCGGCGCCGACAAGTAGGTATCGGTCTGAAACTGTAACTGCAGACAATGGAGGATAGATAAAAACGTCGCTATGGTATTTTTCTCTATAATTTACTGGCAATTCCCAGCGCTGGTAGTATTGAGGATAGTATCGATTGATGATCACGGCTCTAAATAAATCCCCCAGTGTATTGGTCCATAATTTATATTTTTTGGCAAATTGAGGCATAGTCATGTGTTCTTCGCGGGCGGCGCTGAAGCTATCTGGCATTAACAAAGTAGTCCAGGTGGAAACATAAAATGCGTTTGCCCGATTGTAGAGATGGTAATAGTATGCGCCAAAAACCCAAGCTTCCCCAACCGCAGCACCAAGCTCAATCGATCCTTGCTTGATAAAGTCAGAATTCTGCAGGAAATAATTCTTACTATATTTGAACGAAGTCGGTAAATGCAGACCAATTAATATTGCGAACAATATTGCGATCCATAATGGTTTATTTTTTTTCATAAACAATCCGACCGCCGCTATCACAAACGCAACAATAAATGCAATTTTATAAGACATTAAAATTTCACCACCCAGTGCGGTGATCCAGTAATATAGCAGAATATAGCAGCTAACAATAAGCAGCCCACAAGACACATAATTCACTCGGCATAAATTATCTTTTTTTAATGATAATACAATGCTAGTAATTCTAATAAAAGCCCAACACCCGAAGGGCATCAATGTGAACGCTCTTCTCCAGGCCAAGTCGGTAAAACTTAGCTGGATGGAAAGGACCACCGTAAAGGCTAAAATGATCACATCTAATTTGGTAATGCGCTCTTTTCCAATCATTAGCACTAAAGCCAACAATGCCACTATCGATGCTATCCATACAAAATTAGCCTCAACATACCAGCGCGCAAATTCATCACGAAGAAGAAGAGGGTCTTTGGCGCGTTGGATTATCATATCTAACCCATATGAGGTGCCATAGTGCCCTCGAGCATACATCCAAAATAGATTCTCCAGGTTTGGGATAATCCAAAACGCAACGTAAATGCCAACAACTAGCAGAAATCCTGCATAAACAAAAATGGTATCAGCCTTGGGAGAAAATATTACCTCCTTATCTTTGAGCAGCCATCGCTTTGACAGGAAATATGCCAAAGGGAAAAGCGGCAATAAAAAGATTGTCGATTTATAAAAATAGGCAATACCCAGCAAAATTCCAGACAAAAGAAACAAATATTTTTTTCTATAATTATCGGCGAATAATAGCACGACTGCGGATATGAACATAAGGCCAAGCTGAACGGATTCAGGGTTGCTTATCCGTGTCTGTTCGTTGAGTGGAAAATACACAGCAGTAAAGAATAAAGCAAAGATAAGGTATTTCTTCCCCAGCTCACGATAAGCCAAATAGCAAATTAACATCTTAACAAAAGTAACCATTAAAAAAGCTGGAAATCGCAGCCCGGTGAGCGTAAGACCATGTAATTTATATGACAACCAGACTAGAAAACTGTGAATCGGTACTATGACATAATGATACTCATCGATATCTGGTCTCGCCCAAATACCATGCAGATATTTAATTCTTGCTGACGTCGCCCAAGATAGCGCATCTCCGAAAGACACCCCCCTCAAGGCTGTGCATGCACCATCATACTCCAGTAATGAATAGTTTATTAGCGTTGAAAAGACAAATGCTACTAACCCTATTGCAAACAAAATATGATAAATACTCTGATGTTTTGTTTTTTGCCAGTATTTTAATAATGGTGGCATATGACCTATCGCAAAAAGGTTACTATGTTATGACTACTGTTGGCTAATTTAGTTTCTCCAGAATAAACACAAAATCCATTCTCGTCGAATTATGATTTTGTCTTTATCGTTTTAAATCATTTAGTTACTGTCAGTTTTGCATCTAAAAATTATTAACTTGCTAGCAATTGGATTAAAAATACATCGCCAAGGTAATAACAATAGAGGCTGGGTTTCTTCTTCAATAATTTTGAACTGTTGCTTAATTATTGCTTGATAATCTTCAACCTTTCGTAAATATGCGCCTCGCTCCAACATCAAGAAAAGCCGGCGCAAGGCTCCTTTACTTCTACCCTCATCAAAGATGTCCAGAATCAAAACCTCGCCAGTTGGCTGAAGGTATGACTTAATTATGGTTAAGACCTGGTGTATGGTGAAATCGTCCATATGGTGGAAACAACAATTCGCAACTATCAGGTCATATTTACCCAACTTATGGATTTCGTCTGAATTTGCTACAAATTTGCCATTTGGATAAACCATGGCCGCATAAGCAACCACTCTTTGGTCTATGTCATATCCAACATATTCCATGCCAAGATGTAGAAACGTTCGAGCAAACAGGGCAGTGCCACAGCCAAAGTCCAAGACTCGACTATGTCTTTTCAAACCAATTCGTTTCACATAGGCTGACAAATTATTACGCTGACTAATTTTATCAAACGTAACTATTCTCTGAAATACATCGTTCAGAAATGGCCAAAGCACTTTATGCATACGTTCCCAGCACGTCGAGCAATTCATGTTATCTAATCACCAACTCGCGCTTTAGTGATCCCCTGGGCGCTAATGTAGCATAACGTCATAAGAAATCAGCCCCACGATTTAGCTAGTTAGCAAACACCCCAGAAAATTAATCACTTATAAAAGCTAAAACAATTCCCGTACAGATTGGATTAGACAGGATTAATCAAGCCGTCGTGACCGGCCAAAATCTTCAAAGCTAATATATTACGCTAGGATATTAGCGACTTCAGTGACAGCAACAATAACCCGTGCCACTTCAGTATTTGTAAGGGATGGGTAGAGTGGCAGGCTCAACGTTGACGCGCCAATCCGTTCTGCAACAGGAAACAACCCAGAGGAATAACCGTATTTTTCGCGGTAATAACTCAGCAAATGCACCGGGCGGTAATTGACCGCTACGCCAATGCCGCGTTGCTGTAGTTCATGGAGAAATCTGTCGCGCTGATCAACCCAAATGGTAAATAAATGGCGCGAACTCCTGGAATTTTCCGGCACCCGCGGAAAACCAACGTTCGGTAATGCTGAGAACGCATCTTCGTATTGTCTGGCGATTTCCTCTCGCCTGGAGAGATAGGCCTCCAACTTAGGCAATTGGACTATGAGCAACGACGCCAATATATCGGATAGGTTGCCTTTCACCCCCAGATCAACCATATCCCAATGTTGATAAAGCCCGCTGTAGCGATCAGAGGCCCCCTTGCTCATACCATGCAACCTCAGTTGCTTAAGCTTCTCGGCCAACACGTGGTTATCCGTGGCAATCGCCCCGCCCTCACCACAGGAAATATTCTTGGTGGTGTAGAAGCTATAACAAGCAGCATCCGCCAATGCAGCCGACCCATAACCGTCACGGCGGCCTTCCACCGTATGTGCACAATCACTGATCACCTTGAGATCATAGCGATCGGCGATGGAGCGAATCGCCCGCATATCGCACATGTTACCGTAGAGATGCACCGGCAGAATGGCTTTGGTGTGCTCGGTGATGCTCTGCTCGAGAAGCGACGGGGCAAGGTTTCCACTGACCGGGTCCACATCAACGAAAACCGGCTTGGCTCCCACATATATCACCGCGTTGGACGTGGCGATAAAGGTCATTGGCGTGGTTATGACTTCATCACCAGGTCCGATTCCCAAGGCCTTGAGGCACAATTCCAGGCCTGTCGTGCAACTCGCTACGGTTATTACATTTTTCACACCCAAGTAGGCCGCGAATTCTTGCTCGAACCGCGCGCACATCGGACCGGTGGTGTGAAACAAGGACTGGAGGGTTTCAACGCAAGAGGCGATTTCTTCTGGCCCGATATTATGCCGGAAAAACTCTACTTTAGCTGCGGACATGACTGGCGTTCCGTTTCCACGCTATTTTACCTATTTTAGCAATAGGCAACCCAAATGATCCTTCGTGATCAACGTTCGTTCATCCTAACTGACCATCCCAAAGGACCAACTGTTAGAATAACGGCAACTGACGCCCGAGTCCATCCCGATTTTATTAAAATGATTAGCACGATATCCACAATTCGTCAGACTCGATTGTGACGAATATCATTTTCTGTGGTGATAAAACCAGTTAGTATCATGCATATTAGCTAGTTTTTAGCTGGCTATCATGTTTGGGCTGTTATTGCCTGGTACAAAACACGCTAGGCTATAGCACAACAAAATTCTTGGTTTTGATTTGGTTTATAAGCAGGTTATGGCTTCCTAGCCATATGATGCTCAAGACCAACAGCCCGCCAAGATGAGGTATGATCACTTTCTGGTGGGATGAACGTTGCTAACCGCCTTCTGCGCCAAGCGAAATAAATCCCATACCGCGAGGTGGTTCACGCAGCCGCACAGCAATACTTATCTATTTGTTATAATTATGCTATTACAAAACATCAAGGCGGGAGATTGATTGATCCTCAGGGCCGCCTTCTCCTGGAATGCAGCCATGAAGACGCTGTCGCTTTGGAATTTCGTAAGTCTGCCAGAGGCGAAAACCTAATTTCCCACTAACCTATCAGGATGTTTGATCTACGCCTTGCGGACCGAGATCACCACCTCCTGCAGGGCCAACCCACCGCCGGCCGGGTCGTAGCGCTCCAGGCCGCCGTGCATGAACACCCCATCGTCCAGCCCCTGGCCCTGGATTCGTGCCTCGGGCGGCAGGTCGTGGCCAAAACCGTGCAGGAGAAACGCGGCCTCGGGGTGGATGAACTCGCTCAAGCTCACCCGAACCTCACCGCTGGCCCCTCCCCCGCTGACCTTCGCCTTGTCGCCCTCTGCCAACCCCAAACCCCGCGCCTTGTCGGCGTTGAGCCACAGGCTGTTCTCCGGCGTCTTCCGCTGGAGCATGGCATTGTTGGCGGTGCAGTCCTGGCGTTCCAGGCCCGAGCGTCCCAGGGTGAGCACGAAGGAGCCGCTGGCCGGGGCGCTGCGCGGCTGATAGGTGACCAAGGATTCCAGGCCCGCGGCCTGCCAACGCGGGGAGACCACCTCGATCTTGCCCGAAGCGGTGGCGAAACGCGGGCCGGAAGCGGATGGTGGCAGCGGGGTCGGAGCCAGGTCCACAAAGCCCCGCGCGGCCAGGTCGCTGGCCATCACCCCGGTGCCCCGCAACTGATAGGACCAGATGTCTTCGATGCTGGTGAAGGCCAGCTTGTCCAGGCCCAACCGTCCGGCCAGGGCGCAGATGATCCGCCAGTCCGGCAGGGTGTCGTACACCGGCTCCTGGGCCTGGTGGCGGGCCAGCCAGCGCGGGGTCAAACCCGCCACCTGGCCCACGATGCTGGCCGACTCCAGATAGCTGGCGCAGGGCAGCACGATGTCGGCCAGCCAGGCGGTGCGCGACCAGGTGGGGGTGACGCAGACCAGCATGTCCAGGCCAGCCAGGGCCTTGCCCAGGGCCTCGCGGTCGGGGTAATTGCCAAAGGGGTCATGCTGGCAGGCGATATAGCCCTTGATAGGGTAAGGCTGCCCGCTGGCCATGGCCGCCAGGCCCAGGTGCAGAAGCCCACCCGGGGTCGAGAGGTGGGGATGCTCCTTGCTCAGGCGGTCCACCCGGGGGCCGTCCGCCGGCGGATAGAGGTCCACCAGGCGGTTGAGGCCGTGGCGATTCAGTTCCTCGGGGCTTGGGGCCAGGCGCAAGCCGCCCGCTGCGCCAAGGGAGCCCAGCAGGACGTTGATCAGGTAGGCGGTGCGGGCCACCATGAAGGAATCACGATAGCGCGCGGTCATCCAGCCCGGGTGCCAGATCACGGCCGGAGCGTGGAGGGCCAATTCCCGGGCCAAGGCCACGATCTCCTCGGCCGCCACCCCGGTTTCGCCCGCCGCCCATTCCGGGGTGCAGGACTCCACGTAGGCGCGAAGCTCCTCCAGGCCCTCCAGGTGCTGGGCCACGAACTCACGGTGATAGCTCTCCTCCTTCAGCAGCACGTGCAGCACGGCCTGGTTCAGGGCCAGGTCGCTGCCCGGCCGCACCATCAGGAAGCGGTCGGCCTTGGCCGCGCCCACCGAGGCCCGCACGTCGATCACGGTCAGGCGGCAGCCACCCTCCATGGCGTCCAGGAGGTGGTTGAGCTGCTGCACGTGCACCGACTCGAACAGGTTGCGGGTCTGCAGCACCACCATGCGCGCGCGCTTGAAATCGCACACCAGGCCGTCCTCGCCAAAACCAAAGAGCGAGCGCGCGGCCTGGTCGGTGTTGAGATTGCGGGTGGCGTTGTCATCGAAATAGTTGGGCGAGCCCAGCCCCCGGATCAAGGCCTGGTCCAGGTCGCTGAAGGGGCCGCCGGCATCGCTGAGCAGCAGCGCCCGCGCGCCATGAGCCTGGCGCACCTCCTCGATGCGCTGCGCGGCCAGGTCCAGGGCCTCGTCCCAACCCGCTCGCCGCCAATGCCCGGCCCCGCGTTCGCCCTCGCGGATCAGGGGGAACTGGGGACGCTGGTCGTCGTCCAGCAGGGCCAGGCCGGCCGCGCCGCGCGGGCAGAGGCTCCCCCGGATGCCCGGGGCCTCGCGGTGACCCTGGATGAAGCGGCAGCGCCCCTGGGCGGTGAAGACCTCGATGGGGCAATTGACCGCGCACATGCCGCAGACGCTGTATACCGCCCGGTCCAACATGCTTTCCTCCTTGGCCTCCCGCTGCCGGGCTCCGGCCCGGTTTTAGCGCGCCAATTGCAATCCGGCCGCCTCGGCCCATTGGAAGACCGGGGCCGGCAGGGCGCCCAGGATCAACAGCACCGCCGCCAGCACCCCGCCCCAGACCAGCCCGCCCACGGGCGCGGCCCCCGGGGCGGCCTCGGCCTCGCGGGTGTAGGCGTGGCGCACCAGGTTCAGATAGTAGTAGATGGAGATCGCGGTGTTCAGGGCCGCCACCACCACCAGCCAATCATGCCCCCGGCCCCAGGCCGAGGTGAGCAGGAAGAGCTTGCCCATGAATCCGGCCGTGGGCGGCAGGCCCACCAGGGCGAAGGCCGCCACCGCCAGGACAAAGGCCAGGAAGGGCGCGCGCTGGTAGAGGCCGTTCAGGTCGTCCAGCACCAGGTTGCGGCCGTCCTCGGCCAGGCGGCAGATCACCCAGAAGGCGGTCAGGTTCATCAGCAGGTAGACCAGGCTGTAGAAGCTGGCCGCGGCCAAGCCCTGGGCCGAGCAGGCCACCAGGCCGACCATGATGTAGCCGGCGTGGGCCACGCTGGAATAGCCCAGCAGGCGCTTGAGGTCCTGCTGCACCAGGGCAGCCAGGTTGCCGAAGGTCATGGACAGGGCCCCCAGCACCGCCAACAGGGCCGTGACCTCGCTGGCCGGTCCCAGCAGGGCGCCGATGCGCACCAGCACCACCACCGCGCCCAGCTTGGGCATGGTGGCCACGAAGGCCGCGGTCTGGTTGCCGGTGCCGTCGTAGACGTCCGGGGCCCAGAAGTGGAAGGGGAACAGGGCCAGCTTGTAGAAGAACCCGGCCAGGAACAGCGAGATGCCCACCACCCCCAAGGGGGCCGCGCCCCAGGACCAGGGCCGCTGGCCCAGGCCGGCCAGGTAGCTGGTGTTCTGGGCGGCCAGGACCAGGGCCAGACCGTAGAGGGCCAGGGCGGTGGCCACCGCGCCGAAGAGGATGTACTTGATCCCGGCCTCGGCCGCCTTGCCCTCCTTGCCCCGCAGCGGGATCAGGGCGTAGAGGCTGTAGGAGCTGATCTCCAGGGCCAGGTAGACCGTGATCAATTCCACCGCGCTGGCCAGGAGCATCAGGCCCAGGGAGCTCAGGGCGATGAACATGAAGTAGTCGGCCCGCTGGTCGTCGCGCACCCCGGCCGGCCGCTGGGCGTTCAGGGTCACCAGGAACAGGCCCACCGCCACCGCCAGCTTGAAGAACTGGCTCAGGCCGTCGAGCTGATAGGCCTGCCACAGGATCAGCCCCCGGGCCGGCAGGGACCACAGGGCCACGGCCACGCCCAGGGCCGCGGCCCAGGGCACCCAGGCCGTGGCCGCCGCCGGGCCGGGCGGCTGGTCGGCCTGGCGCGGGCGGGCCAGGGCCTGCACGAACAGGACCCCGGTCAGGAGGGTCTGGAACAGCTCGGGCAATAAGAGGCCTAGCGATGGCAAGGCTTCACTCCTTGTCCGGGACCCCGGCCGAGGCCGGGCCGGCGCTCAGGGCCGCGCGGTTGATCTGCGGGTTTTGGGCCAGCAGCGCGGGCGCGGAGGACGGATTGGGCTCCAGACGGGCCAGGCCGGCCCGGAACTCGGTCAGCACCCGGCCCAGGGTGGGGTCCATGGCCCGCAGGGTCAGGCCCGGGGCCAGGCCGATGTAGAGCACCAGCGCCGCCAGGGGCAGGAAGTAGACCCACTCGCGCGAGTTCAGATCGCGCCAGCCCTGGGCCTTGGGCGGCTCGCCCCAGGCCAGCTTCTGCCCCAGGCGCAGCATGTAGGCCGCGCCCAGCATCACCCCGGGAATGATGGCCGCGCCCACCCAGGGCTCGTAGGCAAAGACCCCGATCAGCACCAGGATCTCGCCCACGAAGCTGTTGGTGCCGGGGAAGCCCAGGGAGGAGAGCGCGAAGAGCCCGAAGAAGAACATGTAGGCCGGCAGGAACTTGCCCAGGCCCAGGTTTTCGGCGATCTCGCGGCTGTGGCTGCGCTCGTAGATGGCCCCCACCAGCATGAACAGCGCGCCGGTGGTGATGCCATGGTTGAGCATCACCATCAACGCCCCCTCCAGCCCGCGCAGGGAGAAGATGAAGATGCCCATGGTCACGAAGCCCATGTGGGCCACCGAGCTGTAGGCGATCAGCTTCTTCATGTCGCGCTGGCCCAGGGCCACGAAGCCGCCGTAGAGGATCGAGGCGATGGAGATGGCGATCATCATCGGCGCGAAATACTGGCTGGCCAGGGGGGTCAGCGGCAGGCAGAAGCGCAGGAAGCCGTAGGCCCCCATCTTCAGCAGCACCGAGGCCAGGAGCACCGAGCCCGCGGTGGGGGCCTCCACGTGGGCCGCCGGCAGCCAGGTGTGGAAGGGGAACATGGGGACCTTGATGGCAAAGGCGATGGCCATGGCCAGGAAGGTCCAGTACTGGAAGTTGAAGCCGTAGGTCTTGCCGGTCAGCTCGGGGATGGAGAAGGTGCCGCCGGCCTTGTAGAAGGCCACCATGGCCACCAGGAGCAGGGTGCTGCCGGCCAGGGTGTAGAGGAAGAACTTCAGCGAGGCGTAGCGCCGCTCCGGACCGCCCCAGACCGCGATCAAGAGGAACATCGGCACCAGCATCGCCTCCCAGAAGACATAGAAGAGCACGAAGTCCAGGGAGACGAATACCCCCACGCAGGCGGCGGTCATCAACAGCAGGCAGAAGTGGAATTCCTTGATCCGCTTGCCGATGTAGGTCCAGGAGCAGAGCACGCACAGAGGCAGCAGCAGCACCGTCAACAGCACCATCAACAGGCTGATGCCGTCCAGGCCCAGATAATAGTTGAGCCCCCAGGCAGGCACCCAGGGAACCTTCTCCACGAATTGGTAGCCCTTGTCCGCCAGGTCGAAGGCGAACAGCGGCCAGGCCAGGGCGCACTCCACCAGCCCCGCCAAGAGGGTGAAGACCCGCACCGCCTTCTCGCCCCGGATGAAGGGCAGCAGCAGGCAGGCCACCAGGGGGAAGAAGACCAGCCAGGACAGGACGGGCCAGGCGCTCACGTTCATGGCCTCCACCAGCTCATCAGCCCCAGAACCAGACCAGGGCGAAGATCGCCAACCCCACCACCACCGCGGCGGCCAGGTAATCCTGCAGGCGTCCGGTCTGGGCCAGGGTCGCGCCCTGCCCCACCCGCCGCACGCCCAGGGCGGTGCCGTCCACCACGCCGTCGATGGCCGCCTTGTCGAACCAGGCCGTGACAGCCGCGGCGCCCAGCATTCCCTTCAGACCCGCCCGCGCGTAGAACTCGGTCCACCAGTCATCCAGGGCCGCCACCGGCACCCGGCAGATGGCCAGGAAGCCCCGGCCCACCAGACGATAGAAGTAGTCGAAGTCCAGATTGATCTTGGCCTCGGGCGTCATGCGCACCCGCAGGATGTAGAAGCCCAGGCCGGTGAAGCCCAGGAGCAAGAGGGCTTGCAGGACGTGCCAGGGAGTGTAGGGCACGTACTCCACCGGGTTGGGCAGCAGGTGGTAGAGGAAGCCGGGCTGGATGCCGATCCAGAAGCAGAGGAAGGCCCCGAGCCCCATGCCCAGGTACATGTTCCAGGGCACCGGCTTCAGCTCCAGGCCCTTGTCCGGCCCGCCGAACCAGGCGAAGAAGGGCAGCTTGATGCCCACCGAGAGGAAGGTGCCCACCGCCGCGATTTCCATGCCCAGGGCCAGCCAGGCGTGGTGGGACTCGGCCGCGCCGGTGATGGTCATGGTCTTGCTGACAAAGCCGGAGAACAGCGGGAAGCCGGAGATGGAGACCGCCGCCACCATGTAGAGATAGAAGACCCAGGGCATGCGCTTGAACAGGCCACCCAGCTCGTTGAGCTTGGCGGTGCCGGCGCTGAAGAGCAGCGCGCCCGCGCCCATGAAGAGCAGGCCCTTGTAGAGGATGTGGGCGTAGGCGTGGGCGCAGGCCCCGTTGATGGTCATGGCGGTGCCGATGCCAATGCCGGCCACCATGTATCCCACCTGGGAGACGATGTGATAGGCCAGGATGCGCCGGGCGTTGTTCTCGATGGTGGCGTAGAACACGCCGTAGAGGGTCATCAGGGTGCCCATGATGCCCAGGATCTCGAAGCCGGCGAAACCCCGGGCCAGGACGTAGACCGCGGTCTTGGTGGTGAAGGCGCTCATGAAGACCGCGCCGGTCACCGTGGCCTCGGGATAGGCGTCGGGCAGCCAGGCGTGCAGGGGGATCACCGCCGCGTTAACGCAGAAGCCCACCATGATCAGGTAGTCGAAGTACTGGGCGCTGGCCGGGTCGATGGCGGTGAAGGCCCAGGTGCCCAGGGCCTGGTGGCGCAGGAGCAGTCCGGCCAGCACGCAGAGCCCGCCCAGGGTGTGGAAGAGGAAGTAGCGGATGCCCGCCCCGGTGGAGGCCGGGCAGCGCCGCAGCCAGACCAGGAAGGTGGAGGAGACGCTCATCAGCTCCCAGCCGATGAACAGCACCACGAAGTCATTGGCAAACAGGCAGCCAAAGGCTCCGGCGATGTAGAGGCAGGCTGCCATGTGCTGCCACTTGTCCTCCACGTGCAGGGCGTAGATGAAGCCGATCAGGGCCTGGATGGCGAAAACGTGGGCGAAGACCACCGCCAGGGCGTCCACCCGGCCCGCGCCCAGGTCCAGGCCCAGGTAGCGGAAATGGGCGTAATCGCCATGGCGCATGGAGAGCACCGCCAGGATGGCCAATGCCCCGGCCAGCGGCGGCAACCAGCGCCCCAGCCTGCCCGGCAGCAGCCAGACCAGGCCGGCGCAGGCCAGGAAAAACAGCGACGGGTGCAGGAAGTCGCTCACGATTCTAATGCCCCCCGTGCCCGTGGGCGCCGTGGGCCGCGGCGACCGGCTCGGCCGGCGCGGGCTTGGGCTCCCGGCGTTGGTAGAAGTCCTCGTCCTGTCCCAGGAAGGTGTGGGCCGCGCCCTTGGCCAGGCGGCCCAGGCCCATCGCCACCACCACCCCGAAGGCCGCCCAGAACCCTGGCCAGCCGTCGATGCCGAAGTGGGGCTCGTGGGGCAGGATGAAGAGGTTCAGGGCCACCAGCACCGCCAGGGCCACGTACATCGCCAGCCGCAGCTTGACCGCCGTGGGTCCCAGGGGCGCGGCCGGCGGGGGCGGTTGATGGTCGTGGCTGCTCATGACCTGGCTCGCCTCCTAGCGTCCCATGAAGGAGTAGATGAACTGGAAGAAGGTCTCGGGGTACAGCCCCAGGAAGACCGAAACCGCCGCCGTGAAGCACAGCGGGATGACCATGGTCAGGGGGGCCTCCTTGAACTGGCTGAGGTCCACTCCCGGCGCGGGCTCCTCGAAAAAGGCCCGGTAGACCACCGGCGCGAAATAGGCCGCGTTGAGCACGGTGCTGGCCAACAGCGCCACCAGGAAGATGTACTGGTGGGTGCTGACCGCGCCGTTGACCATGTACCACTTGCTGACGAAACCGCAGACCGGGGGCACGCCGATCATGGACAGCGAGGCCACGGCAAAGGCCCCGAAGGTCCAGGGCATGCGCCGGCCCACCCCGGGCAGCAGGCTGATCTTCTTGAGGTGGGTGGCCACGTAGATGGCCCCGGCCGCGAAAAAGAGCGTGATCTTGCTGAAGGCGTGGTGGGCGATGTGGGCCAGGCCGCCGGTCACCGCCAGGGGCGACAGCAGGGCCACGCCCAGGACCACGTAGGAGAGCTGGCTCACGGTGGAGTAGGCCAGCCGGGCCTTGAGGTCGTCCTTGGTCAGGGCGATGGCCGAGGCGGTGACGATGGTGAAGGCCGCGAAGCAGGCGGTGGCCACCCCCAGCCCCAAGGTGTCCATCAGTTGCACCCCGAAGACCGAGAGCAGCACCCGGCTGATGGAGAAGACGCCGGCCTTGACCACCGCCACCGCGTGCAGCAGGGCCGAGACCGGGGTGGGGGCCACCATGGCCGAGGGCAGCCAGTTGTGCAGGGGCATGATCGCGGCCTTGGCCATGCCGGCCACGTAGAGGCCGTAGGTGATCTGCACCAGGAGCGGGTTGGCGTCGGGCGGGAAGATGCCCTTGACCATGTCGCCCAGGTGGAAATCCAGGGTCCCGGCCAGGACGTAGGTCAGCACCATGGCCGGCAGGAAGAAGAGCTTGGAAGTTCCCATCAGGTAGACCAGGTACTTGCGCGCCCCGTGATAGGCTTCCGCGTCCTGGTGGTGGGCCACCAGGGGATAGGTGAAGACGGTGATGACCTCGTAGAAGAGGTAGAGGGTCAGCACGTTGCCGCTGTAGGCCACGCCCTGGGCCCCGAAGATGGCCACCGCGAAGCAGAAGTAGTAGCGGGTCTGGGCGTGCTCCTGGAGGGTGCGCATGTAACCGATGTTGTAGGAGGTGGCCAGGATCCAGAGGAAGGAGGAGATCAGGCTGAAAATCAGGGCCAGGCCATCGGCGCAGAGCTTGATCTCGATGCCGGGCAGGATGCTGAACAGGGGCAGGAGCAGGATCTTGCCGGCCAGGACCTGGGGCGCGAAGCTCAGGTTCACCGCGAAGGTCAGGATGCCGGCCGCGAAGGAGACACCCTCGCGCAGGTTGAGGTTGCCCCGCAGCAGCCACAGGGCGAAGGGCGCCAGGCCGGTGATGATCAGGGGCCAGATCAGGGCGGGGCTTTCCACGATCATCGCTTACCCCTTCAGCTCGGAGACCCGGGCGGTTTCGGAACTTCCCAGGCGGCGGGCCACCACCAGGATGATGGCCAGGACCAGGGTGGCCTCGGCCGCGGCCAGGCCCATCACCAACAGCGCCCCCAACTGCCCCAGTTCGTCCACCGCCGGGGTCAGGCGGGCGCTGGCCACCAGGGCCAGGCCGGCCCCGTTGAGCATCAGCTCCACCGAGATCAGCATGCCCACCAGGCTGCGCCGGGTCACGATGCCCATCAGGCCCAGGGCCAGCAGCAACAGCGCGGCCAGGTGGAAGAGGGTCAGGGGACTCATCGCGCCCGCCTCCTCTCGAAGCCCAGGAGCACCGCCCCGGCCATGGCCGCCAGGAGCGCCACCGAGATCAGCTCGAAGGCCAGGGCGTAGGGTCCGGTCAGGTATTGCCCCAGGCTGGCCAGGCTGGCCTCGGGTTTGAGCGGCAGCTCGGTGGGGGCCTTGTGAACCACCACCCAGGCCAGGATGGCCAGGGGGGTCAGGCCGGCGATCAGGCCCAGGAGCATGCGTCCCAGGCCCCGGGAGCCCTCCCGCCCGGCCTCGCCGCCGTCGCTGGAGCGGGTGAGCATGATGGCGAAGAAGATCAGCACGCTCACCGCGCCCACGTAGATCAATATCTGCATGAAGGCCAGGAAAGGCGCGGCCATCAGCAGGTACATGCCAGCCACCCCGAAGAGGGTCAGGATCAGGCCCATCAGGGCCCGCACCAGGCTCTGGGACAGTATCGCGCCCAGGCCGCCCCCCAGGATCAGCAGCAGGTAGAGCCCGTAGGCGGGATATGCCAAGAAGTCCATGCCACCTCCCCCGGCGTCTAGGCCGCTTGCTGGCGGCCGGCGGCCGCGCGGCGGCGCAGCCGCTCCAGGAGTTCGAACTCGAAATCCGACCGGGACGAGCCGCAGAGGTAGGCCTCGCGCGAGAAGGCCAGGGACTGCACCGGGCAGGTCTGCACGCACAGGCCGCAGAGGCTGCACAGGTTGTAGTTGAGGCGGAAGGCAGCCACCTCGCGCCGGATTTTCTCCCGGGGCGGGGGCGCGGCCCGGGTTCCGCTGACAACCAGGCCCGGGGCCAGGCTCAGCTCCCGGGCGTCGCCGCTGGGCGCCGCCCCCACCAGGCGCGACTCTATATCGATGCAGCCCGAGGGACAGGCCGCCACGCACTTGCGGCAGACGATGCAGCGCGGGGTCAGGGGATCGTCCTCCCGAGCCACCAGGTCGATGTGCCCGCGATAGGTGGCCAGGTTGTCCACCTCCTTGCGGGGGTAGTGGACCGTGAGCTGGGGCCGGAAGAACTCCACCCCGGTGACGCCCAGGCCCACGAGGAGGCTCCAGAGTCCCTTGACGGTCTTGGCCAGTCCGGGCATGCCTCTCACTCCACCAGCTTCAGGACCAGGGCCGTGGCCAGCAGGTTGACCAGTCCCAGGGGGATGAGCCATTTCCAGCACAGGTTCAGGAGCTGGTCGAAGCGCACCCGGGGGAAGGTCCAGCGGAACCACATCAGGGCCAGGATCAGGGCGTAGACCTTGAGCACGAACCACCAGGGTCCGGGCAGGAAGGGTCCGTCGTAGGCCCCCAGGAACAGGACGGTGGCCACCGAGCAAACCACGATCATGTAGGTGTATTCGGCCAGGAAGAACAAACCGAATCCCATGCCGGAGTATTCGGTGTGGAAGCCGGCGGTCAGCTCGCTCTCGGCCTCGGGCAGGTCGAAGGGCGCGCGGTTGGTCTCGGCCGTGGCGCTGATGAAGAAGATGACAAAGGCCAGGGGCTGCACCCAGAGGTTCCAGGACAGCAGGCCCCGGCTCTGGTCCGCGGCGATGGCGCTCAGGCTGAGGCTGCCGGTCTGGAAGGCGATGCACAGCACCGACAGCAGCAGCGGGATCTCGTAGGCCACCGACTGGGACACCGCCCGGGCCGCGCCGATCAGGGCGTATTTGTTGTTGGAGCCCCAGCCGGCCGCGCACAAGGCCAGCACGTTGATGCCCGAGAAGGCCAGGATCAACAACAGGCCCAGGTTGACGTCCATGGTGGTGAGGGCCGGGCTGAAGGGGATGGGCAGGAAGCAGACCACCACCGGGGTCACCGAGAGCATGGGGCCCAGCCAGAACAGGAAGCGGTCCGCGCCCCGGGGCGTCACCAGTTGCTTGGCGATCAGCTTCACGCCGTCCACCAGCGATTGCAGGATGCCCTGGGGTCCGACCTCGTAGGGGCCGGGCCGGCGCTGGATGAAGCCCACCACCTTCCGCTCCATCCAGACCAGGATCAGGCCGTTGACGCCCACGAAGGCCAGGATGAGCACCATGCCCAGCACGATCTGGGTCAGGGGATGGTTGAGGATCTCGGTCATCGTCATCGGTCGATCTCCGGGATGACCAGGTCCAGGCTGCCCAGGATGGAGACGGCGTCGGCCAATAACGTCCCCTGGGACAGCTCGGCGAACAGTTGCAGGTTGCAGAAGCTGGGCGAGCGCAGCTTGACCCGGTAGGGCTTGGGGCCGCCGTCGCTGATCAGGTGGACCCCGATCTTGCCCCGGCCGCCCTCCACCGCGTAGTAGACCTCGCCGGCCGGGGGCCGCAGGCGCTCGTGGACATCGGGATTGAGGTGGGGACCGTCGGGCATGATCTCCAGGGCCTGCTCGATGATGGCGATGCTCTGGGTCATCTCGGCCAGGCGCACGTCGTAGCGGTCCATGGCGTCGCCGTTCACGCCCACCGGAATCTCGAAATCCAGGCCGGGGTAGACCGAATAGGGCTCGGCCCGGCGGGTGTCGTAGGCCAGGCCCGAGCCGCGCAGCACCGGGCCGGTGGCCCCGTAGCGCTGGGCCATCTCCAGGGGCAGGATCCCGATCTCCTCGCAGCGGCCGCGCAGGATCATGTTGCCGGTGACCAGGTCGTGGAACATGGGGATGCGACTCTTGAAGTATTTCAGGAAATCACGGGTGGCCTGGATGAAGCTCTGGCCCAGGTCGTCGGAAACGCCGCCGAAGCGGTAGTAGCAGTAGGTCAGGCGCGAGCCGGTGACCATCTGCAGGATGTCCATGATCCGCTCGCGGTCGGCGAAGGC
>CALERA010000362.1 GCA_937908275.1 uncultured Desulfarculaceae bacterium
TTCGACATCCTCAACAATCGCCTGATGTTGAAGATGGCCCTGGACTGGGGCCTCAACTATTGGGACACCGCCGAGGGCTATGGCGGCAGCCGCAGCGAGGAGGGCATCGGGCGCTGGTTCGCCAGGAACCCCGACACCCGCCAGGAGGTCTTCCTGGTCACCAAGCTGCAGATCAAGAACCAGGACGACCCCACCCCCCGCCTGGAGGAATGCCTCCAGCGCCTGCACACCGATTACGTGGACCTGTTCTTCGTCCACGGCATCGCCAGCTTCCAGGAGGTCACCCCCCAGGTGCAGGCCTGGGCCCAGGCCATGAAAAAGGCCGGCAAGATCCGCCTGTTCGGCTTCAGCACCCACACCAACATGGAGTCCTGCCTGGCCGAGGCCGCGACCCAGCCCTGGGTGGACGGCATCATGTTCACCTACAACTACCGCCTGATGCGCCAGCCGGCCATGCAGGCGGCGGTGGAGGCCTGCCATCGCGCCGGCATCGGCCTGACCGCCATGAAGACCATGGGCGGCGGACCGGTCAAGAGCGACAGCGAGGCCGAGATCAAGCTGGCCGGCCGCTTCATGCAAAAGGGCTTCACCGACCACCAGGCCAAGCTGATGGCGGTCTGGGAGGACCGGCGCATCGCCAGCATCTGCTCCCAGATGCCCAACCTGACCATCATGGCGGCCAACGCCGCCGCCGCCCTGGGACAGGTGCAACTGGGCCGGGCCGAGCGGGCGCTGCTGGCGCGTTACGCCGCGGAGACCCAGTCTGATTACTGCGCCGGCTGCAACGAGGTCTGCTCCCAGGCCCTGGCCCAGGCCCTGCCGGTCAGCGACGTGATGCGCTGCCTGATGTACCACCAGGCCTACCAGGACGCCGGCCTGGCCCGGGAGACCTACGCGGCCCTGCCCGCGCCCCTGCGCGGGAGCCTGGCCAGCGCTGATTTCAGCGCCGCCGAACGGGCCTGCCCCCGGGGGCTGCCCATCGGCCGGCTGATGCGCGAGGCATCCGTGCTCTTGGCCTAGACAACCCGGCCCGGTCGCCGGGCCGTCCCCGCGGGGGAGAATCATCATGCGTGTATTGTTCTGCATTGTCGCGTTGTTGGCTTTGTCATGCCTGGCCGCTCCGGCCCTCGCCCAGCCCGAGTCCGATGTCATCCCCACCGCCGGGGGGGACCTGCGTATCACCTTTCTGGGCCATGCCAGCCTGATGTTCACCTACCGCGACCTGGTGGTCCAAGTGGACCCCTGGACCCAGCAGGCCGACTACAGCGCCCTGCCCAAGGCCGACCTGATCCTGGTCACCCACGAGCACCGCGACCACCTGGACCTGGCGGCGATCCAGCAGGTCCGCACTGACCGGACCGTGGTGGTCTGCAACCAGGCCAGCGCCGAGAAGCTGCCCGGGGCCCAGGTCCTGGCCAACGGCCAAAGCCTGGAGGTGCTAGGCCTGACCATCACGGCGGCGCCGGCCTACAACCTGGTGCACATGCGCGAGCCCGGGTTGCCCTTCCACCCCAAGGGCGTGGGCAACGGCTACGTGGTCAGCTTTGGCCAAAAACGGGTCTACCTGGCCGGGGACACCGAAAACACCCCGGAGATGAAGGCCTTGCGGGACATCGACATCGCCTTCCTGCCCATGAACCTGCCCTACACCATGACCCCGGAGATGGTGGCCGACGCGGCCAAGGCCTTCCGGCCCCGGGTGCTCTATCCCTATCACTACGGCAACACCGACCCCCAGGCCCTGGTGGCCCTGCTCCGGGACGAACCGGGCATCGAGGTGCGCATCCGGTCCCTGCGCTGAGGCGGCCGGCCCCGCCAGCGCGACCCTGATGATCCGGCCGGGGAGGGGCTGCGGCCGCCTCCCGCTGGCCGTTGGAGGAACTTCCAGACGCCCGGCATTAGCCTTATAACTATCTGTAATGCCTGGATACAGCTCCAGCCAGGCCATTCCCCCGCGCCACCGCCGGCCTAGCGTTTCTCCCATAGCGTTCTGGTCCCGATAGCCTGGGGCCGCCTGCCGAACGGCCCTGGGGTCGGTTGCGGTCGCGGCACGGGCCAGGTCCGGGGAGGTGGTTTGACAGGGGGAGCGGCTGGTTTTATCATTAAATGAACGTTCGTTTATATTGGCAGCGGAAGGCGGCGCGATGCCCAGAGCGGTCTCCAGACACCGGCGCGAGGAAATCCTGGACCTGGCGGTGCCGCTGTTCGCGGCCACCGGGTTCGAGGGGGTCTCCATGCGCGAGATCGCGGCCGCCTCCGAGGTGACCCCCGCGGCGCTCTACAACTATTTCCCGGACAAGGAGCAGCTCTACCTGGACGCGGTGGGCTATGCCTTCAAGGAAAAGATCGTGCCCTTGGACGCCCTGCTGGCGGCCAAGGGCGATCCCTGGCGACGCCTGGAGGCCTTCGCCCTGGAGTTGGCCCGCTTGCTGGGCCAGGAGAACGACTTCCGCCGCCTGATGCAGTGGGTGATGCTGGACCGGGACGAGCAGCGCCTGAAAAAGCTGACCGACCATGTGTTTCACGATCTCTCCGCCGCGCTGCTCAAATTCTTCGCCGAACTGGCCCCGGCCCAGGACCCCCGCCGGCTGGTGATCTCCATGCTGGCCCTGATCCTGTATCCTTTTGAAACCAAGGCGCTGCGGCGCTTCCTGCCCGAGTATGGCGACCTGCGCGAAGACCCGGAATCCCTGGCCCGGCACGCGGTCCAGTTGTTTCGCTTTGGCGTGAAAAAGGCCTGAGACCCGGCGCGACCCGGATAGGCGAGAAGGAAAAGGAACCCGAGCATGAAGCAATCGCCCCGACTCCTGTTGGCGATCCTGGTGGCGGCCGCGGCCCTGGCCCTGGCCGCTGGTTGGTGGTGGTTGCGCCAGCCCCCCCTGCCCGAGGGGCTGATCCAGGCCAATGGCCGCATCGAGGGCGACCACTACGAGGTGGCCGGCAAGGTGGCGGGCAAGGTGGCGGAGTTGCTGGCCCGCGAGGGCGACGCGGTCTCCCGGGGGCAGGTCCTGGTGCGCCTGGACGACGTCCAGGTCCGGGCCCGGGTGGACCAGGCCCAGCAGGCGGCCTCGGCCATGGAGGCCCAGGTCCAGGCCGGACGCCAGGACCTGGAGGTGCTGCGCCACGAGGTGCCCCTGCAGGTGCAGAGCGCCGAGGCCGGGGTGGCCCTGGCCCGCTCCCAACTGGCCACCGCCCGGGTCAACGAGGTCCAGGCCGGCCGGGACGCCGCCCGTTACGCCCGGCTGGTGGAAACCGGCACCGTGCCCCGGCAGCGCGAGGAGCAGATGCGCCAGGCCTGGCTGGTGGCGCAGAACCAGGTGACCTCGGCCGGGCAGGAGGTCCAGCGGGCCGAGAAGCAACTGGCCCAGGCCCGCCTGGGCCAGCAGCGGATCAAGGCCAAGGCCGACGCGGTGGCCGCCCTGGAGGCCCAGTGGGGCCAGGCCCGGGCCGCCCTGGCCGAGGCCCGCAGCGTGCTGGACGACCTGACCATCAACGCGCCGGCCGCTGGCGTAATCTCTCAGCGCCTGGTGGATGTGGGCGAGGTGGTGGCGGCCGGGGCGCCCTTGCTGGAGATCGTGGACCTGGACCGCCTCTACCACAAGGTCTATCTGCCGGAAAAGGACATCGGCAAGGTGCGCCTGGGCCTGCCGGCCCGGATCCACACCGACGCCTTCCCGGGCGAGCCCTTCGCGGCCACGGTGCGCTACATCGCCTCCCAGGCCGAGTTCACCCCCAAGGAGGTGCAGACCGCCGACGAGCGGGTGAAGCTGGTCTACGCGGTCCGGCTCTACCTGGACCAGAACCCCCAGCACCGCGCCACGCCGGGCCTGCCGGCCGACGCCGTGATCCGCTGGCAAGAGGACGCGCCGTGGGCCAACCCCCGCTGGTAGACCCGGCCCCGCCGCTGGTGCGGGTGCGGGACTTCGTCAAGCGCTATCGCCAACAGATGGCGGTGGACGGGGCCAGCCTGGAGATCGCCCCGGGGGAGATCTACGGCCTGATCGGCCCGGACGGGGCCGGCAAGAGCAGCCTGATGAAGGCCATCGCCGGGGTGCTGGCCTACGAGGGCGGCGCGGTCCAGGTCTTTGGCCAGGACATCGACTCCGAGGCGGCGGCCGAGCGGGTCAAGGTGCGCCTGGGGTTCATGCCCCAGGGCCTGGGCCTGAACCTCTACCCCGAGCTGTCGGTGGAGGAGAACGTCAACTTCTTCGCCGAGTTGCGCGACGTGGGCCCCGAGCTGCTGGCCCAGCGCAAGCAGAAGCTCCTGGCCATGACCCGCCTGGACAAGTTCCGCGCCCGGCCCATGAAGCAGCTCTCCGGCGGCATGAAGCAGAAGCTGGGCCTGGTCTGCACCCTGATCCACGAGCCGGAGCTGATCATCCTGGACGAGCCCACCACCGGCGTGGACCCGGTCTCGCGCCGGGATTTCTGGCTGATCCTCACCCAGCTATTGCGCGAGCGGGGCGTCACCGCCCTGGTCTCCACCGCCTACCTGGACGAGGCGGCGCGCTTCCACCATCTGTCGCTGATGCTGGCCGGCAAGGTGCTGGCTCAGGGCGCGCCCGAGGCGATCCTGGGCCAGGTGCCGGGGGCCTTGCTGGAGTTGAGGGCCGAGCCCCAGGTGGAGGCCCTGAACCGCCTGCTGGCGGAATTTCCCCAGACCGAGGCCGTGGGTCCCAAGCTGCGGGTGTTCATGCCGGGCGCCTCCCCCCAAACCGCGCCCGGGGAGGTCCAGGCCCGGTTGGACGGCCTGCGGGTGACTGACCTCCGCAGCGTGACCCCGGAGCTGGAGGACGCCTTTATCGCCCTGTTGCACCAGCGCCGCCAGGCCGGCGGCGAGACCGCCGAGCCCCTGCCGGACTGGCCGGCCAACCAGGCCCCCCAGGACGAGGGGGTGGCCATCGCCGCCCGGGAGCTTTGCCGGGATTTCGGCCAGTTCCGGGCCGTGGACCAGGTCAGCTTCCAGGTGCGCCAGGGGGAGATCTTCGGACTGCTGGGGGCCAACGGCGCGGGCAAGACCACGGTGATCAAGATGCTGACCGGCATCATGCCCCCCACCGGCGGCGAGGGCTCGGTGGCCGGGGCGGACATGCGCCGGGCCGGCCAGGCCATCAAGGAGCGCATCGGCTACGTCTCCCAGGCCTTTTCCCTCTACCAGGACCTGACGGTGCAGGAGAACCTGCGCCTGTTCGCCCGCATCTACGGCGTGCGCGGCGACCGCCTGGCCGAGGCCATCGCCCGGGTGGTGGTCCTGGCCGGCCTGGCCGCCCAGGCCGAGCAACTGGTCAGCCGGCTGCCCATGGGCATCCGCCAGCGCCTGGCCCTGGCCTGCGCCCTGGTTCACGGCCCCCGGGTGCTGTTTCTGGACGAGCCCACCTCCGGGGTGGACCCCATCGGCCGGCGGCGGTTCTGGGACATCCTGATCCACCTGGCCCGGGTGGAGCGGGTGGCGGTGCTGATCACCACCCACTACATGAGCGAGGCCGAGCACTGCGACCACCTGGCCCTGATGCACGCCGGCCGGGTCATCGCCGACGACTCCCCGGCCGCGCTCAAGACGGCCCTGGAGCAGGAGGCGGGGCAGGTGCTGGAGATCGCGGCCGAGCCGCCCCTGGCGGCCCTGGAGGCCCTGGAGCAGGCTGGGTTCAGCGACCCGGCCCTGTTCGGCCGGCGCATCCACCTCCTGGCCCGGGACCCGGCCCGGGACCAGGCCCGCATCCGCGATCTGCTGGCCGAGCGCGGGGTGCGCCTGTTGGAGATCACCCCCCTGACCCCGAGCCTGGAGGACGTCTTCGTCCACCGCATCCTGGAGCGCGAACGACAGGAGAAGGCCGCATGAACCCCCGCCGCATCCGGGCCCTGGCCTACAAGGAATGGCGCGAGATCCTGCGCGACCGGCTGTTCTTCGTGCTGGCCTTCGTGGTGCCGGCCGCCCTGATGCTGGTCTTCGGCTACGGCCTGACCCTGGACGTGGAGCACCTCCCCTTCGCGGTGGTGGACCAGGACAAGAGCGCCATGAGCCGCGACTACCTGCACCGCTTCATGGACTCGCGCTACTTCGACTACCAGGGTGACGTGGCCAGCGAGCGGGACCTGGCCCCCCTGCTGGCCGACAGCCGCATCCGCCTGGCCATCGTGATCCCGCCGCGGTTTCAGGAGAACCTCCAGGCCGGGCGGCAGGCGGCGGTGCAGACCGTGATCGACGGCACCTTCCCCTTCCGCACCGCCAGCAGCAAGGGCTACGTCACCGCCATCAACGCGGCCTACAACCGCGACCAACTGGCCGACTATCTTTCGCGCAGCCAGGGGGTGAGCCGGGAGACGGCCCGGACCATGGCCCAGCCCATCGCGGTGCAACTGCGCTATCTCTACAACCAGGAGATGAAGAGCGTCTGGTCCATCGGGGCGGCCCTGATGATGTTCGTGCTGATGGTCACCCCGCCGTTTTTGACCGCCCTGGGGGTGGTGCGGGAAAAGGAGAACGGCTCCATCTACAACATCTACGCCTCCACCGTGAGCCGGGGCGAGTTCCTGATCGGCAAGCTGACCCCCTACGTGGGCATCTCCATCACCAACATCCTGATCCTCTGGGCCCTGGCCTGGGGTCTGTTCGGGGCGCCGTTCAAGGGCCATCCCCTGTTCTTCTTCCTGGCCTCGGTGATCTACGTGACCTGCACCACCGGGGTGGGGCTGCTGGTCTCGCTGTTCGTGCGCACCCAGGTGGCGGCCATGATGCTCACCGTGGTGGTGACCATCGTGCCCTCGGTGCTCTACTCCGGCCTGCTGGTGCCCATCGCCTCCATGGACCCGGCCGGCCAGTTCGAGGCCCATCTCTTCCCGGCCATGTACTACACCGACATCGCCCTGGGCAGCTTCCTGAAGGGCGTGGGCCTGGAGCAGCTCTGGGGCAAGGTGCTGGCCCTGGCCTTCTACGCGGTCCTGCTCTGGAGCGCCAGTTTCCTGCTCTTCCACAAGAGGCCGAAGGCATGACCCGCCCACCGAGCACCCTTAACTCGCGGTTGGACCTCTGGTGGTCGCGCCTGGCCGCCATGACGGTCAAGGAGCTGATCCAGCTGGGGCGCGACACCCTGTTGCTGGCGGCCATCGTCTATCTGTTCATCTTCGACGTCTACATGGCCGGCAACGTCAGCATGCAGCTCAACCACGCGGTGGTGGTGACCCACGACGCCGACCACAGCGAGTCCTCGCGCGAGCTGTACTATCGTTTCCACGCGCCGTATTTCAAGCTGGGCGGCGAGGTCCTGGACGCCCGCGAGGGCCTGCGCCTCCTGGACCGGGGACAGGCCCTGATGGTCCTGGACGTGCCGCCGGATTTCGAGCGCGACCTCAAGAAGGGCAAGGCGGTGGACGTGCAGGTCCAGGTGGACGCCAGCAACACCGTGCTGGGCTTCCTGGCCTCCAGCTACGCCGCCCAGATCATCGGCCAGTTCGGTTCGGACCAGGCCCTGGAGCGCCTGGGAGTCACCGAGCGGACCCTGCAAAACGTGCCCCTGATCCAGGACCAGCACCGGGTCTGGTACAACCCCAACCAGCAGGACTCCTGGTTCATGCCCATCTCCGAGCTCTTGACGGTGGTGACCATCATGGCCCTGATGCTGCCGGCGGCGGCGGCGGTGCGCGAGAAGGAGCGCGGCACCATCGAGCAGCTCCTGGTGTCGCCCCTGACCCCCATCCAGATCATGCTGACCAAGGTCATCGCCATGACCGTGGTCATCCTGCTGGGCACCGGGGCCAGCCTGCTGCTGGTGCTGCACGGGATCTTCGCGGTGCCCATGAAGGGCAGCCTGCTCCTGTTCTTCGCCGTCACCACTCTCTACACCTTCACCACCGCCGGGCTGGGCCTGTACATCTCCACCATCAGCCGCAACCTGGCCCAGGCCACCATGCTGGTGATCCTGGTGCTGATGCCGATGCTCTTCCTCTCCGGGGCCTGGACCCCGCCGGAGGCCATGCCCTCGGGCCTGCGCCTGGCGATGTATGTCTCGCCGCTCTACTACTTCATCGAAATGGGCTATGGCATTCTGCTCAAGGGAGCGGGTCTGGAGGTGCTGTGGGATTCCCTGCTGGGCCTGGCCCTGTTGGGAATGGCCATCTTCAGCTTCGGGGTCTGGCGCTTCGAGCGGCAATTCAAGTGAGCCGTGGGCTGGCCGCGGCGGCCGCCGGCCCGGCCGAAAGCCGATTGACAGCCCGATATCGGCTGGTTAGGATGCCTCACATTTTTTAGACAACCCGGATTTATTAAGCCCGGTGGGCGGGAAGGGTCTGGTTGGTGATGAGAGGCAAGCTGACGGCATCTTTGGTTTTTTCCGGTCTGCTGACCCTGGGGATTCTGGCCCCGGCGGGGGCGCAGGAGGCCGGCAATCCGGTGGTCCTCACCCCCCAGGGACAGTTCAGCCTGGGCTGGTCCATGGCCCAGGTTTTCGAGCAAAAGCACGAGGACTATGACCTGCGCTCCACCAATTCGGCCACCGGAACCACCACGGATCCCTACCACGGCAAGTTCGAGGGCGACCAGTATCAGTTGCTGGAGCTGACCTACGGCCTGCGGGACTGGTGCAACGTCTTCGCCCAGGCCGGCCTGGCCCAGGGCGGCAAGTTCATCTCGGCCGATGCGAAAAGCGGCCAGGAATGGGAAGCCAAGCTGGAGGACGTCTTCGTCTGGGCCCTGGGGGCCAAGGCCCGGGCCTTCAAGCTGAGCAATGGCCTGGCCCTGGGCCTGGCGGCCCGCTACCTGCGCTACGACGACCGCAAGCTGGGGCATTGGCGCGAAAACCAGTCGGGCTATGACGACAGCGCCGATTCGACCGCCGACCTGAAGCTGGATTACTGGCAGGTGGACCTGACGGCGGTGCTGTCCCTGCCCCTGGGGCCGGTCACGCCCTACGCCGGGGTGGGCTACACCTATTCCGAGGCCAAGGAAAGCGGGCGCAACTACAGCCTGCACGACTCGTCCTGGACTGAATACGACGTCACCGTCAAGAACCAGGACCAGCTCGCGGCCCTCTGCGGCCTGAACCTGGCCTTGGGGCAGGGCTTCTCGTTCTATCTGCAGGGCGAGTTCGTGGCCCGCACCGCCCTGGGCCTGGGCCTGTCCTGGTCTTTCTGATCCCCGCCCGACCGCTGTCCCCGCTCTGAAACCGAACCCCGGCGGCCCCGCGCGGCCGCCGGGGCCGCCTCGCCGCTCGCGCGCCTAGTCCTGGCCCGGCATCAGGCCGGCCACCACGTGAATCTCCATGGTTTCCTCGCCGTCGTTGACCAGCTCGTGCCAGGCCCCGATGGGCAGGTGCACCGCGTCGCCGGGACCCACCGGCCGGATCTCGTCATCCACCTGCATCCGCCCCCGGCCCTTGAGGATGATGTATATCTCCTCCATGGGGTCCACGTGGCCCTCCAGGCGCTGGCCGGGGGGAACACTGGCGTGGGCCAGGAACATCAGGCTGGCCAGGCGGGGGTGGGTCAGCAGCATGTGCGCGGTGCCGCCGCCATGGGCGCGGTAGCGGGTGAGCATCACCTCGGGGTGGGAGAGGTTGCGCAGGATCACGGCCATTCCTCGCTTTCGACCGGCGCGGCCAACGATGTTTTCAGATCTGGTTTCGGATCATCAGCAGTAGCACGAAACCCGCGCGGGCAGAAGCGGAAAACCGGCTGTTCCGCCTGGCGAATCCGGGCTGACGCCCCCCGTCTGGGGCGCGATTGAGGGAGATGTTTTTCGGTTGAAGTTTCAAGGGCAAGATATCTAATTTAATATTAGGTGATTGTGGTGAATTGGCTGGTCGGGCCGTCCCGCGCCCCAGGCAGCACCGCCCGGGGAGCGGGAAAGGGAGGGACCAGCCTGGGTTTCCCACGGGACCCCAAGGAGCGTAACCCATGCGTGTGCAACTACAAAGCGTCGGTGAAAAGCTGCTCATCGCTCCCCAGGAGGATCGCCTCGACGCCGCCGTGGCGGCCAGCTTCAAGGGACAGGTGCTGGACGCCATCAACAACGGCAACATGGACCTGGTGTTGAACCTGGAGAAGGTGGACTTCATCGACAGCAGCGGCCTGAACGCCATCGTTTCGACCCTGAAGAGCCTGGGCCAGGAGGGCAAGTTGGTGGTCTGCGGCCTCAGACCGCCCGCCGTGAACCTCTTCCGCCTCACCCGGCTGGATCGCATCATCCCGGTGTATCCCAGCCAGGCCGCGGCGTTGGCCTCTTGAGCGACGCTGACCGCGCGCCGAGCCCGGGGCGGCCCAGGCTCGACCGGCCGCCATCCGGCCGGGGATCGGCCCCCCGGGGCTGGAGCCAACCACCTGGAGCGCGATGAACTGGCTGGTCGGGCATAGGCAGCAGGTGGTTTTCCTGGCCCTGCTGGTGGCCACCGGGCTGGCGGTGCAATGGGCCTATCCCCGGCTCAACCCCCAGTGGATGGCCTACCACCAGGGCGCGAGCGATCTGGCCGCCCGGGATTACGCGGCGGCGGCCCGCTCCCTGGCCCGGGCGGTGGAGTTGGGCGCTCGCCGGCCGATCGTATGGCGGGAGCTGGGCCAGGCTTACCTGGCCCAGGAGCGCCTGGAGCCGGCCCGGGAGGCCTTCCTGGAGCTGGCCCGCCTGCGCCCGGACGACCCGGAGGCGCTCTGGCAGGTGGTGGGGCTGGATGAGCGCCTGGGCCAGACCCGCAGCGCCCTGGACTTCCTGGCGGAGGTGGAGCGGGACGCGGGCCTGGACTACGCCCTCCTGCTCAAGCTGGGCGACTTGCGCCAGCGCCTCCAGGACCTGGCCGGGGCCCAGCGGGCCTTCGCCCGGGCCCTGGCCCTGCGGCCGGATGCGCAGGAGGCCCGCCTGCGTCTGGCCGAGGCGCTGACCTGGAGCCAAGAATATCCCCAAGCCATCAGCCTGCTGGAAGAAATCCTGGCCGCCCGCCCGGATCAGGTCCAGGCCCGCCTGCGCCTGGCGCGGATCCTGGGCGTCCAGGGCCGGAACCAAGAGGCCATCGCCCAATACCGGCTGGCCCTGGGAGAAAAGCCATGAAGCTGATCGCCGCTCTCGCGCTGTTGCTGGCCCTGACCGCGCCGGCCTGGGCCGCCCCGGCCGGCCCGGGGGAGACTTCCGGCGCGACGCCGACCCTGGGGCCGGGCGTGGCGGAAATACCGGAATGGCAGGCGCGTTGGGAGCTGGCCCGCCTGCTGAGCTATGAAAAGCGCTACCCCGAGGCCCTGAAGGAGTATCGCCTGGTCCTGGCCCAGAAGCCCGACCTCCAGCCGGCCAAGGTGGAAATGGCCCAGGTGCTGTTCTGGTCCGGGCGGGAGCAGGAGGCCCTGGACATCCTCCAGGCCACGCCCCGCGAGGCCCTGGACGACCCCACCCGCCTGACCCTGGCCGACCTGCTGATCGCCCAGAAGCAATACCCGGCGGCGATGGAGGTGTTGGGGGATTACCTCTCCCGGCAGCCGGACGACCTGGCCGCGCGCCTGAAGCTGGCCGACATTCTGAGCTGGGAAAAGCGCTACGACGCCTCCCTGGTGGAGTTCCGCCGCATCCTGGCGGCCCGGCCGGACGACCTCCAGGTGCGGCGCAAGTACGCCTTTGTCCTGATCTGGGCCGGCCAGCGGGCCCAGGCCGAGGCCGAGCTGCGCAAGACCCTGCCGAAGGCTCCGGCCGGGCGCTGAGATGAGGCCGCGCCGTTATCTGGGCCTGGTCCTGATGGCCTGGCTGCTGGCCACGCCCCTGCTCGGCCTGGCCGCCGGGCCGGCGGGGCAGGGGGCCTATCCCCCACGGCCCGGCCAGCCGGAGAGCGGGGGCCAGGCCAAGGCGACCGCCTCCCTGGTCCCCCCGGCGGACCGGATCAGCGAGGGACAGGCTCGCCTGGCCCTGGCCCGGCTCCGGGCGCAATCCCCGGAGGGGCTGGCCGAGGCGGCGGACCTGCTGGGCCTGGTCCTGGCCCAGGAGCCCGCCAACGCCGAGGCGCGGGCGGAGCTGGCCCTGGTCCTGGCCCGGCTGGGACGAACCGGGGCGGCGCGGGCCGAGATGGATCGCGCCCTGGCCCTTAGGCCCGATGATCCGGGCCTGCTCATGGCCTCCGCCGACCTGGAGGCCTCCCTGGGCCACGCCGTGGCCTGCCGCGCGGGGTATCAAAAAGCCCTGACCCTGCTGCCCGCGGGCGAGGCCCGTCAGGCGGCCGCGTTGCGCTTGGGGGCGGCGGCCAGCCTGTGGGGGGATTTCAACCTGGGCGAGGCGAGTCTGCGCCAGGCCCTGGAGGGCCAGCCCGGCGACCTGGACCTGCGCCTGAAACTGGCCCAAACCCTGTCCGACGCCCAACGCTACGAGGAGGCCGAGGCCATCCAGCGGGAGCTGTTGCTGGAGCGGCCGGACCTGCCCCCGGCCCTGGCCGGCCTGGCCGAAATCAAAAGCCGGGAAGACGATCACGCGGCGGCCCTGGTCTGGTGCCAGCGCCTGCTGGAGCACCAGCCGGATCACCCCCAGGGCCTGCGCCTGCGGGCCCAGGCCTTGTTCAAGCTGCAGCGCCTGGACCAGGCGGGGCAGGCCTTTCTCCAGGCCGCCCGGCGTCTGGGCCGGCCGGCGGAGGTCTTGGTGGGCCTGGGCCGGGTGCGCCTGGCCCAGGGCCGGCCCAGCACCGCCCAGGCCCTGTTCGCCCAGGCTCTCCAGCGCGAGCCGGGCAACATCGCGGCCCAGTTCTGGCAGTCCGGGGCCGGGCAGGGAAAAGACAACGGCGGCCGGGAAAAGTTGCTCCAGGACCAAGGCCGCAGCGCCCTGGAGCTGACCGCCTGGGGCGATCTTTATGCCGGCCAGGGTTTGCGCGGCCCGGCGGCGGCCTGTTATCGCGCCGCCCTGGCCCGGGACCCCGCTTGCTTCCCCGCCGCCCTGAACCTGGCCGAGACCCTGGCCTCGGATCACCAATATCAGCCATCCCAGGCCCTGCTGCGGGAGCTGGACGCCCAGATCCCCGACAACCGCAAGGTGGTGATCACCTGGGCCCGGGTCCTGTCCTGGTCCCGGGACTACGAGCAATCCCTGCGAATGTATCAGCGGGCGCGGGAGCTGAACCCGGCCGACCCGGTGCCGGTGATGGAGGCGGCCCGGGTGGCGGCCTGGGCCAAGCTGTGGCAGCGCTCCCAGGAAACCTACGCCAGCCTGACCCATCCGCCGGTGGACCGGCTCCTGGCCGGGGAGTTGGAGCGCCTGGCCCGGGGGAGGCCCCCGGACGAGGCCGAGCGCCTCCTGGCCCTGGCCCGCCAGGCCGGGGGCGAGGGCGTCTACCAGGGCTATGAGCGGGTGAGCGCGGCCGAGCCCTGGCCCGGCTTGAATCCGGCCGTGGTGGCGGAGCTGCGGCGCGGCCTGGCCCGGCTCTCGGCCGCCTATCGCCTGCAAAAGACGGCCAGCCTGGAGAGCCGGGCCAAGGCCCTGGCCTGGGACCTGCGTCCCCTGGCCAGCCTGGAGACCTACGAGCAGTTGGTGGCCTTCCGCCCCGGCAACCAGGAGGCCCGCTTCGACCTGGCCCAGGCCCAGTGCGCCCTGGGGCTCTGCGACCGCGAGGCGCGCTCCTACCGCCAGCTCCTGGCCCTGGACCCCCTGCACAGCCTGGCTGGCCAGGCCCTGCGCCAGCGGCTGATCCGCGACGCGCCGGCCCTGCGGGCGGGCTACTCCTTCTGGAAGGAGACCGGCCGGGGAGAATTGTCGCAAATGGAGCGCTCCCGCGCGGACCTGGGCCTGGAGTGGCCCCTGTCCTGCCGCTTCAACCTCAGGCTCCTGGGCCACCGCTGGCTGGAGTCGCCGCGTGATTATGGCGGCAGCGCCGAGGCCTTTGGCCACACTTTGGGCCTGGAGGGCCAGGTCACGCCCCGGCTCCGGGCCGGGGCCAGTTGGACCCACAAGGACTATCAGCGCGCCGACCTGGCCGACCGCGACTCCGGCCAGGCCGAGGCCTGGTATCTGCTGGCCGAGGGGCTACACCTGGGGGCGGGCTTCAACCGCGAGGACCTGTTAGCCAACGCCTTCGCCCTGGCCCAGGGCACCCAGCGCGAGGCCTGGTGGCTGGGGATCAGGAGCGACCTGAACCGGGACTGGAGCCTGGAGGGCCGGGCGGCCTGGCTGGATTACAACGACGGCAATCGGGGAGCGCACCACCACCTGGAGCTGGGCCGCGCCTTCAGCGCCTACCCCCGCGCCTTCCGGATCAGCCTGCGGGCGGACTACCGCGACACCGACCAGCCCGACCTCTACACCTTCCAGGGACCGATCCTGGCGGACATCCGCCACCCCTATTGGGCGCCCCAGGACAACCTGGCCGGGACCCTCATCCTCCAGTGGCGTCACGACCTGGGCCGCCAGCTCTTCTGCGGCGCGCCGCGACACTATTACGACCTGCGCCTGAACCTGGGCACGGACAGCGAGAACAATCCCGCCGCGTCCCTGGAGGCCCAGTGGTTCTATGAGTTCGCCGAGCGTTGGACGGCCGAGGCCAAGGGCCTGGTGCACCGCTCCCGGGAGTGGGACGCCCAGGGCCTGTGGCTCAACCTCGCTTACCGGTTCTAGACGGGTCCAGGGGAGGCGCGCGCATGGAGCAGGGAGCCAGCCAAGGCCAGGCGGTCAGCAAGGCTGGCGGCGCTCGGGCCAGCGTCATCCTCTCGGCCCTGCTGGCCCTGACCCTGCTCTTCATCTTCCTCTACCTGATGATGCGGACCTATTTGTTCCTGATCGCCGACTACGCCTGGTATGAAAAGGGCGTGGGGGCCCTGCTCCTGCTGGCCGAGACCTTCGTCATGGTCCATAGCCTGGGCTACTTCCTGAACCTCATGCAGGTGGTGCGCCGGGGTGGAACCACCCCGGCGGCGGCCGCCGAAACACTCCCGGAGCTGCGGACCTTCCCCCTGGTGGGGATCCTGGTGGCCTCCTATCACGAGCCCCTGGCGGTGCTGGAGGACACCCTGACCTGCTTCTACAACCTCACCTACCCCAACAAGCAGTTGTACTTCCTGGACGACACCCGTTACGACCAACCCGGCCAGGACCCGGAGGAGATGGCCGCCTACCGGCGGGCGGTGGAGGACTTGTGCCGGGAGATGGGGATCAATCTTTTCCGCCGCCGCTGGCGCGGGGCCAAGGCCGGCATCATCAACGACTTCCTGGACTTCATCGCCGGGCGAGAGAAGGCGGGCTTCGAGTTCACCGCCTATTCCCCGAGCGAGCGCGGGGAGCCGGAGAAATACCTGATCATCTTTGACGCGGACATGAACCCCTTTCCCGATTTCGCCGAGCGCCTGGTGGCGCGCATGGAGGCCGAGCCCCGCCTGGCTTTCATCCAGACCCCGCAGTATTACAGCAATTTCGAGCATAACCGCGTGGCCCGCGCCGCCGGGCTGCAACAGGCAGTCTTCTATGAGTACATCTGCGAGGGCAAGAGCCTCAACGACGCCATGTTCTGCTGCGGCACCAACGTGATCTTCCGGCGCGAGGCCCTGGAGGACGTGGGGGGGTTCGATGAATCCTCGGTCACCGAGGACATCGCCACCTCCATGCAGTTCCACCTCAAAGGTTGGCGTTCGGCCTATTCCAGCCGGGTCTGCGCCTTCGGCCTGGGGCCGGAGGACCTGGGGGGCTATTTCAAGCAGCAGTTCCGCTGGGCCCTGGGCACGATCGGCCTGGGGCGCTACACCCTGGGCCAGTTCCTGCGCCGCCCCCGCAGCCTGCCCCTGGCCAAGTGGTGGGAGTACTTTCTCTCCGGCACCCACTACTTCGTGGGCTGGGCCTTTTTCATCATGATGCTCTGCCCCATCCTCTACCTGCTCTGGGGGGTGCCGGCCTTCTTCTCCCGGCCGGATATCTATTTCCTGGTTTTTTTCCCCTATCTCCTGCTGTCGCTGTCGGTCTTCTTCTGGACCCTCAAGGATCGCCGCTACACCCTGCGGGACCTGGCCCTGGGCCAAATGCTGCTGGGCATCAGCTTTCCGGTCTTCATGAAGGCCTCCCTGCTGGGCGTCCTGGGCTTCCGGGGCAGTTTCGGCATCACCCCCAAGGGCCGCAGCCTGGCCCTGCCGCTCTGGGGCCTGTGGCCCCAGGTGGCGATGTGCCTCCTTTGCCTGGCGGCGCTGGTCTATGGCCTGAACCGCCTGGCCTACGAACCGGGGTCCAGCCTGGCCCTGGCGGTCAACGCCTTCTGGTGCCTCTACCACCTGGGCATCGTCTCCACGGCGGTGCTCTACTTCAACCGCCCCCTGGAGGAGTGATGACCAGGGCCTGGTCGCGGGCGCTCCTGGCTGGGCTGGGCCTGGCCTGGCTGCTCCTGGCGTCCCCGGTCGTGGCCGCCGCGGGGGGGGCTTGCCGCCTGGCCTGGGGCCTGGCCCTGGAGGGGCAGCCCGTCACCGCCGCCCAGATCGCCCAGGGCGGGCGGGAAACCGGCCTGGCCCCCCGCCTGGTGGTCTTTTTCCTGCAATGGCCCGCCCCGGGCCAGACCGGGGAGTTCCCCCGGGCCAGCCTGGAGGCCATCGTCCAGGCCGGGGCCACGCCCTGCCTGACCTGGGAGCCCATGCACCTGGACCAGCAGGGGCAAGAGGTCATGGCCAGGGGGGAGGATATCCTGGGCGGGGTCTATGACGCCTATCTGCGCGCCTTCGCCCGCGCGGCCCGGACCTGGGGCCGGCCCCTCATCGTGCGCCTGGGCCACGAGATGAACCTGGCCCGCTATCACTGGGGCGGCGATCAGGCCGAGTATGGCCCGGACAGCCCAGCCAGGTACCAGCGGCTCTACCGTCACGTGGTGGAGGTCTGCCGGAGCGAGGGCGCGGGGAACCTGCTCTGGGCTTTTTGTCCCAACGCCGAGTCCAACCCCCATCCCCAATGGCACGGCGCGGCCTGGAACACCGCCACGGCCTATTATCCCGGGGATGCCTACGTGGACCTCCTGGGCATGGACGGCTACAACTGGGGCCGCTCCCAGACCATGGCCGCGCAGGGCTGGGACAGCCGCTGGCAGGAGTTCGCCGAGCTCTTTGGCGGCCTGCGCGCCGAGTTGCGCGCCTTGGCCCCGGACAAGCCCCTGCTGGTTTTCGAGACCTCGTGCAGTCGCGCGGGCGGAGACCGGGCCGCCTGGGCGCGGGGGGCCGCGCGCACCGCCCGGCAGTGGGGCCTGGGGGGCCTGGTCTGGTTCCAGGCCGACAAGGAGGTGGACTGGCGGTTGCTGGCGGACCGGGACGCGGCGGCCATCGCCGCCCTGGCCGGGGCGCTGGACTGCCCGCCCCAGGCCGCGCCCGCCTGGCTTCAGCGCCCGGCGAAGACCCGCAGATAGAGCATGACCAGGGTGTTGTAGTTGGCGTAGAGGCGGGTTTCCAGGGTCTTGATCGCCGCGATCTGCTGCGCGGCCAGGGGGCTGGTGAAGGTGGTGGCCAGGATCTCCTGCGGCAGCTCGGACTCGGACAGGCCGCGCAGGGTCTCCAGGTCCAGCAGGACCTCTTCCTCGTCCTTCTCGCCCGCCACCAACTGACGGTAAAGCGCCTCCAGGCGTTGCTGGTGGCCCCTGACCTGGGCTTGCAGGTCGACCAGGAAGACCTGCTTCAGGGCCTGGAAGTCCTGGCGCGGATAGTCGCCCACCCGGGAGAAATAGGGGATGAGGTGGTTGAGATAGATCAGGATGCCCCGCTTCAGCAGGTGCGAGTCCTTGAGCACCCGGGTGGCCAGGCCTTGGGGGGAGGCGAAGTTTTGCAGGTCCAGGGTCACCTGGTCGCCGCTGAGGTCGAAAAACACCGTCTGGAAATGAGGCGCGGCCTGGAGCAGGCGCAGGCCGCAACTCTGGGCCTGCAGCGCCTCGTCCCAGCGGTTCCAGGCCACCACGCCCTGGTCGAAGACCTCGCGCCCCAGGCGGAACGGCAGGTGCAGATTGACGGTTTCGCCGGCCAGCAGCCGTTCGCGGGAGATGACCCAGTTGGGCAGGGAAATGCGTGCGCCGTGAACGCTGATATCAAGGATGACGTACTGAAACGACTGGTGGTTGGATTCCAGGGAGCCCAGGAACGGCATCACCAGGGAATCCACCGGCAGGCGCAGTTCGCGCCGCTGCTCGGCGCTGGGTTGGCTTTGCTCGGGGCCTGATTCACTGCTCGCCATGATCAGCTCCACCCCCTCTGATTCCACCATAGGGCAGAAGGCGGGCGCGAGCAAGCAATCTCCCGATCCCACAGGGTAATGCTGGCATGAAGCCGGAGAGGTGACCGGAGTCTGGGGGAGGCTTGCCAAGCATGGCCCGGCCCTGCCCGCGCGAGCCTGGCGGCCAGCGTATCCGGAACGGGGAGCGACGCCGACGCTTTCGGCCGCGGCCGGGAAGCGACCAGATGGCGTGTACCTATTGGTAGGTAATATCCGAAAAAGCTTCTGTTTGGTAGGTTGGTCCGGGCCTGCGAACACGCAATAGTCAGCCCTGACGAGCGGTGTTTCCAAAACTGTGACACCTCAATCGAGTTCAGCCCGTAAAACGAAACGTCAAACCACTAAAACCATCCCTTCACGTTGATGCCCATCCCGCTTGGCCAATCATGAACCAAGCCCATTCCTCCTTTTGCCCCCACGGAAAATCAGGCCCCTACTCGCCAAGGCCATCGCTAATGTCGCGGGCCGGGCTCTCATTGGTTTGGCGCGGTCGGGGCGCTGGCCTGGAGGGGATTTGGGGCCTGGCCGGGAGGCCGCGGCCAGCCACCCGATCCGTCATTAAGCCTGGCTGGTTGATGGAATTAACTCATTATAACCATTGAAACATATGCCAACCTCCAGGCCTGGTCAGCCGGCTGTCCCCGGCGAGTCATCAGGGTGACTGACGCCTGGTTGGACGGCTCACGCGCCCGGTCCGCGCCACGCCGAGTTCGCGCGCGGGTTGGCGGCGATAAAAATCCACCACCAGCACGATCGGCCAGGGATCAATGTTGACGGTCTGGCAAACGATGGGAGCCTTTTCCTGGCGTCATTGTCGATTGCTGGTCCGGTTTGTTGGCAAGGCCGGAAGCCGCGCTTAGGAATAATTGGCACGTGAATTGAATGTGAATGACGCGCTTTCATGAGGCCGGGTCGGGGGGACGCGACAGCTCTTGCCGAGGAACAGGTGCAATGCCCGAGAGAATCCTGGCGCTTTCCAAGGAAGTCTCCGAACTGGTCACCGCCAAGGTCAAGGACATCCTGGGGGTCACCCGCTCCACCAAGATGCTGGCCCTGAACGCGGCGGTGGAGGCGGCCCGGGCCGGCGAGGCCGGGCGGGGCTTTTCCATCGTGGCCCAGGAGGTGGGCCGGGTCTCGGAGTCGATCCGCGGCATCACCGACGAGCTGGGCAAGGCCCTGGAGGAGCGGGTCGAGCGCCTGGACAGCCTGGGACGGCAGATGGTGGCCAACGTGCGCGGCAGCCGGCTGTCGGACCTGGCCCTGAACATGATCGACATCATCGACCGCAACCTCTACGAGCGCTCCTGCGACGTGCGCTGGTGGGCCACCGACGCGGCGGTGGTGGACTGCGCCGCTGATCCCACCCCCGAGAACAGCCGCTACGCCGGCCAGCGCCTGGGCGTGATCCTGGATTCCTACACGGTTTACCTGGATCTTTGGGTGCTGGACGCCCGGGGCGCCGTCCTGGCCAACGGCCGGCCGGACCGTTACCGGGTGAAAGGCAGCAACCACAGCGGGGACGCCTGGTTCCGGGACGCCATGGCCACCCGCGACGGCTCCCAGTTCGCGGTGGCCGACGTGGAGCTGCGCCCGGAGCTGGGCAACCAGGCCGTGGCCACCTACGCCACCGCCATCCGCGAGGGGGGCGAGACCCACGGCCGGGTCCTGGGGGTGCTGGGCATCTTCTTCGACTGGGGGCCCCAGGCCCAGGGGGTGGTCAACGGCGTGCGCCTGAGCGAGGAGGAGGCGGCCCGCACCCGCTGTCTGCTGCTGGACTCCGGCCACCGGATCATCGCCGCCTCCAACAACGAAGGCATCCTGAGCGACATCTTTCCCCTGCGCAGCGACAAGCAGGCCAAGGGCAACTACCTGGACCAGGGCGGGGCCATGGTGGGCTTCGCCCTGACCCCGGGTTACGAGACCTACCAGGGCCTGGGCTGGTACGGGGTGGTGGTGCAGCAGCCTCCCAAGATCAAATGAGCCAACCCGGACGCCGGCCCCAAGCCAAGGTCCCGGGCGTCCCAGTCAGCCGCTGAGGCGGCGACCAGGAGCGCCCGGGACTCGACCTGCGCGCGGCTGCCGCCGCTGGACCCAATCTACCCCAGATTCTCGGCCAAAAGCTCGCTGATTTCCATGATCCGCAAGTCCTCCAGGCCGGCGGTCTTGCGGCTGTCCTCCAAGAGCGAGACGCAGTAGGGGCAGGCCGTGGCCAGCACCTGGGCCCCGGCCGCCGCCGCCTCTTGCACCCGCAGCAGGCTGAAGCGTTGCTCGGGCGGGGTCTCCATCCAGACCCGTCCGCCGCCGCCCCCGCAGCAGAGCGAGAACTCCTTCTCGCGCTCCAGCTCCACCACCTGGACCCCGCAGGCACTGATCGCCGCGCGGGGCGGATCAAAGACCCCGCCGTGGCGACCCAGGTAACAAGGATCGTGATAGGCCACCTTGCGGCCGTCGCTGGCGCTCAGGGGCAGCCTGCCGGCGGCGGCCAGCTCGGCCAGGAGCTGGCTGGAGTGGATCACCTGGTATTCGCCGCCCAGGGCGGGATAGTCGCGGCTGAAGGTCTGGAGGCAGTGGGGCGAGGTGGTGATGATCTTCTTGACCCCGTGGGCCTGGAACATCTCCAGGTTGGCCTTGGCCAGCTTCTGGAACAGGGCCTCGTCGCCGATCTTGCGCACGCTCTCGCCGCAGCAGTTCTGTTCCGGCCCCAGCACGCCATAGGAAACCCCGGCCCGGTTCAGGAGCTCCACCAGGGAGCGGGCGATCTTCTGGCTGCGCTGCTCGTAGCAGGAGGTGCAGCAGACAAAGAGCAGGTGCTCCTTGTCCGGGGTGAAGGCGGGGACCTCCAGGCCCTCGCTCCAGGCCATGCGCTTCTCGCGCGGCTCGGACCAGGGATTGCCATTGGCGTGGCAGGAGCCCAGCACCGCCTTGAGGGTCTCTGGCGCGCCGCCGGATTCCACCACCAGCGAGCGCATGGCCCGCATCACCCCGATGATGTCCACCTCCCGGGGGCAGTTGATGACGCATTTGTTGCAGGTGGTGCAGCCGAAGAGCACGTCGTCGGATTCATAACCCTCCAGGCCCAACTGGCCCTGGCGGATCATCAGGCGGGGCAGGAACTCTCCCGCCACCTCGCGCCAGGGACAGACGGCGGCGCAGAGGCCGCACTGCATGCAGGCGTTGAGGTCAACGCCGCCGCTTTCCACGATGGCCTGGTTGACCTCGATGAACGGCGTCTGGCCCATGATCGGCTCCTCCCCGCGACGGAATTAGTAGACCAGGCTGGCGTTGGCCGACAACAGCTCCATGGTCAGGGCCGCGCCGGCCACCGGGGCCGCGCCCTCGATCAGGTCGCTCTCGGCGATCTTGCGCTCCTTGATGCAGGGCACGCAGACCAGCAGCTTGCCGCCCTGGGCCATGAAGCTTTTGACCAGGTCCTGCAAGGGGGGCAGGCCGGCGGCGAAGACGTTTTCCAGATAGCCCTTCTTGGCCAGGAAGACCCCGGTGCCCTGCAGGGCCACCACCGCCTGCACGTCCATGGTCAGGGCGGCGTTGGCCAGGACAAAGGGCAGGCTGGCCCGCTCGGGGTCCTCGCCGGCGTGGGTGCAGATATAGACGATTTTTTCGGTGTTCTCGGACATCTTGGAATCCTTTCGTGGGTATGGTTCAGTCCTGCTGGTCCCCGCCGGCGGCGGTTCCGTTCTGGGTCAGGGCGTAGCGGAAATAGCTCCCCTGCTTGTCCGCCTCCACCACCTGGCCGTACTTGCGCAAGGAAGCCAAGAGCCACAACACCCTCTGGGGGGCCAGGCCGGTGGTCACGGCCAGGCTGGGCGGATCGGCCGGCCCGGCGGCCAGAGCCTGGCGCAGGGCCTTGATCTCCTGGTTCTGGGCCCGCACCAGGTCCAGGGCGTGGCGCACGTTTTCGTGCAGGCTTTCCTTGCGGGCCTTCAGCGCGGCCCGGCGCTCGGCGTCGTTCATGCCTGGCCTCCTTGCTCCGCCCCGCTCTGGGCGATGGCCTGGACCATGGCCCGGAACTGGGGCAGGCTCCAGCCCGCCACCTGGATCGCCTCCGCGGGACAGGCCGCCACGCAGACCCCGCAGCCCAGGCACAGGGCCGGCTCCACCCGGGCCTTTTGTCCGGCGGCGGTTTCAATCAGGGTCAGGGCGCCCTCGCGCAGGCAGGCCGCCACGCAGTCGCCGCAGCCGTCGCAGCGGGCCAGGTCCACCGTGGCCACGAAGGGCTCCAGCTCCACCTGGCCCCGGGTGACCAGGCCGGCGGCCTTGACCGCCGCCGCCGCCGCGGCGCTGGCCGCCTCGCCCACGTCCATGGGGGCCTGGCAGGTTCCGGCCAGGAACAGCCCGCCGCTGGCCAGCTCCACCGGCCGCAGCTTGGGGTGGACCTCCTGCAGGAAGCCGTCCGCCCCCTGGGGCAGCTTCATCAACTGGGTCAGCTCGGCCACCGGCCCGGGCTCCATGCCCACCGCCAGCACCACCAGGTCCACCCCCAGCTCCAGTTCCTCGCCGGCCAGGATGGTGTCCTTGACCGTGACCTTGAGCGGGTTGTCGCCGCTGTCGTCGGCCTCCACCCGGGGCGGGTCCTCGGGGTTGAAGCGGGCGAAGACCACCCCGGAGCGCGAGGCCTTGAGGTAGTAGTCCTCGTGGCCCCGGCCATAGCTGCGGATGTCGCGGTAGAGCTCGTAGATGGTGGTCTCCGGGAAGCGCTCGCGGGCCTCGCCGGCGGCCTGGAGGCTGGCGGTGCAGCAGACCCGGGAGCAGTGCTGGTTCAGCTCCCGGCCCGGCGGGGGCTCGTGAATCCCCGGGATCTGGCGCGAGCCCACGCAGTGGACCAGGGCCAGGGAGGCCACCGGCGATCCCTCGAAGGCCAGGGGTTGACCCGCGGGGATGGCCGCCATCAGGGCGATGAACTCCGGCAGGGTCAGCACCCGGGACGACTGGCGATAGCCGTACTCGCCCTCGGGAGGCTGGTAATGGCGGAAGCCGGTGGCCAGCACCACCGCGCCGGTGTTCAGCTCGATCCGGCGTTCGGCGTTGGGCGGGGCGACCGGCAACACCCCCCGGAAGGGCTGGCACTCCGGACCTGGCTCGCCAAAGCGGGCCAGGCGCTCCAGGGTCTCGTCGTCCCTGGGCGGGGCCTGGCTCAGGCTCAGGTGGAAGTCGCCCACGTAGCCGGAGAAGCCGGTCAGGCGGGCGCAGGTGTAGAGGCTGATCCGCTCCTGGGCCAGCACCCGCCGGGCCAGGCCGGTCAGCAGATCGGCCGCCGCCTCGTTGGTGGGGAAGGTGCGGTCCAGGAGGGCCAGGTTGCCGCCCAGGAAGGGCGTGGTCTCCACCAGGGCCACCTCCACCCCGCGCGCGGCCAGGTCCAGGGCCGCGGTCAGCCCGGCCACGCCCCCGCCGATGACCGTGGCGTGCCTGGTGGCGGCCACCCGGATGGGCATGAGCGGGGCCAACTCCCGCGCCTTGGCCGTGGCGGCCGCCACCAGGGCCGTGGCCTTGGCGGTGGCGCCGGGTCCGTGGTGGACCCAGCTCACCTGCTCGCGGATATTGGCGTGCTCGTAGAGGTAGGGATTGAGGCCGGCCCGGCGCAGGACCTCGCGAAAGGTGGTCTCGTGCAAGGCCGGGGCGCACGAGGCCACCACCACCCGGTCCACCCGGCCGCTGGTCAGGTCCTCCAGGATCATCTGCTGGCCGGGATCCGAGCACATGAAGCTGTAGTGGCGGGCAGCGGTCACTCCGGGCAGGCCGGCGGCCTGCCGGGCCACCTGTTCCACGTCCACCTGGTCGCTGATGTTGCCCCCGCAGTGGCAGACGTAGACCCCCACCTTGGGTTCGGGATGGTTGTTTGGGCGGTCTTGACTCATGAGAGCCTCCCTCTGCTCTAGGCCGCGGCCCGGCCGGCGGCCCGCCGGGCGGCCAGGTAGGCGGCCGCCTGGCTGGCGGCGGCCCCGGCCTCCACGATGGTGTCCACGATGTCCTTGGGACCCAGGGCCGTCCCGGCGGCGAAAACCCCCTCCTGATCAGTCAGGGGCGGGGCCAGCTTGGGGCTGACCGAGCCCAGGAAGCCGTCCGCCCCCAGGCCCACCCCCAGGCCGGTGGGGTCCAGCTCGGCCGCCGGCAGCACGGCCAGGGACATCACCACCAGGTCGTGCTCGCGTTCCTGGCCCCCGCCGCCGCCCTCCTGGTCCTCGTAGCGCAGGCGCACCGCGCCCTCGGCCGTGCTGCCCACCACCACCGGCTTGGCCTTGACGAACTCCACGCCCATGGCCTTGGCGTTTTGGAAAAACTGCTCGTAATTCTTGCCAAAGGCGCGGATGTCCAGGTAGTAGACCGTCAGGTCGGCCAGGGGCAGGGCCCCGGAGAGCAGCATGGCCTGCTTGATGGCGTACATGCAGCAGACCCGCGAGCAGTAGGGCACTCCCAGGTTGAGGTCGCGGGAGCCGGCGCACTGGATGAAGGCCACCGAGTCCGGCTCCTTGCCATCGCTGGGGCGCAGCACCCGCATGTAGGGGCCATGGGGGGCCAGGAGGCGCTCCATCTGCAAGGAGGTGATCAGGTTGGGCTGGCGGGCGGCCGGCCCATAGGCCCGGTTGGGGTAGTCGGTCATCAGGCGGAAGCCGGTGGCCAGGACCACCGCCTCGGCGGTGAGCGATATCTCCTGGGGCTGTTGCAGCAGGTCCACCGCGCCGGTGGGGCAGACCTTCTCGCACTTGCCGCAGAAGGTGCAGTTTTCCTCCTCGCGCAGGGCCACCTGGGGGATGGCGTTGCCAAAGGGGATGTAGATGGCCTTGCGCGCGGCGAACCCGCCCTGGTCGGCGTCGGGCAGGAGCACCGGGCAGGCGTACTCGCACTGGCGGCAGCCGATGCACTGGTCCTCGTCCACGAAGCGGGCCTTGCGCTCGATCCGGGCCGCGAAGCCCCCGCCCGCCCGCTCCAGGCCCGCCAGGCGGCTGTAGGTCAGCAGGCTGATGCGGGGGTGATGGGCGGCGGCGGCCATCTTGGGGGTGGTGATGCAACTGGCGCAGTCCAGGGTGGGGAAGACCTTGGACAGGCGGATCATCTTGCCGCCCACCGAGGCATCCTCCTCCACCACCGCCACCCTGAAGCCCTGCTCGGCCAGGTCCAGGGCGGCCTGCAACCCGGCGATGCCCCCGCCCACCACCAGGGCGTCGTAGTGGTTTTCCGGCGCGTGGTTCATGGCGCTGCCCTCTCCCGGCTTGGCGCGGCTAGGCCGCTTGAGCCGTCTCGGCGTCCCGGGCCGGCCCGATCTCGTCGGCCAGGCGGGTCATCTGGTTGACTTCGTTCAGGAAGGCGCGGTTGCAGACCGTGCAGATGGCGGTCAGGCGCAAGCGGCGCAGGTCCAGGCCCCGGGTCTTCATCAGCTGGTAGGCCTGGTCCACCCGCTGGGCCAGGACCTGGTAGGCCCCCTCGTAGGGGCACTCCACCCCGCAGGACATGATGATGATCCCGGCGAAGCCCTGGTCCAGGCAGTCCAGGTAGAACTGGGGCGGGAACAGGGCCGGGCTGGGCGCCCGCAGGATGTAGGCGTGGTCGGAATAGGCCTGGTGGGCCTGGCCCACCGCGTTGGCCCCGGGATAGGCGCAGGCCTCGCTGGCCAGGATGAGCACCTTGGGCTGCTGAGCGGTGGCGTGCATGGCGGGCCTACTTCTTGCGCCGGACGAAGATGCGCTCGCAGCCGTCGCCCAGGGCGTGGCCCAGGTATTCGTGCCCCACCTTGGTGGCCCAGACCGGGATGTCGCCCTTGGTGCCGGGATCGTTGGAGATCACCTCCAACACCTCGCCCACCTTCACCGCGCCGATGGCCTTCTTGGCCTCCAACAGGGGGCCGGGACAGGCGCTGCCGCGCGCGTCCACCACGTGGGAAGTCTCGGGGACCTGTTCCAGTAACTGCGACATGGTCTTCTCCTTGGGGTTGTCGGTGATCGTCGTCGATACCGGGCGGGAGGCCTGGGCCTCCCCCGGCCCGGGGTGGGTCTGCTTGATCAGGCGGAAGCGGTACTCGCCCCGCCCGCCGCCCAGGTTCAGGAGCCTCAGGCCCAGGCTGGCCGCCACCATGGGCAGGTCCCGGGCCATCTGGGCGTCGCTGCCCAGCACCTCCAGGCGCTGGCCGGGCGACAGGCCCCGGCTCAGTTGGCCCAGCTTCAGCAAGGCCCAGCCCGAGGAGCAGCCGCGCAGGTCCAGCCGGTGGCTGGGGCTGGGCTGGGGGCCGGGTGGGGTTCGCGGCATGCCGGGTCTCCTTTGCCGCTTAACTTTTCAATACCCGTGCCAGGTGTCCAGGGGTGGGCTTTAGAGGATAACATGCAGATATTGTGCAGCTAATATCGAGGAGACAGCGGCGGACGTAAACGGCGCGTTTCGGACTGGCCTTAGCAATGTTCGCGGTGTTAAATTTGTTAAGTGGAATGCTAATCGGGAGGCCGGGCATGCGCGAGGAACTGGGCGGCTATTGGGAGACCATCGTGGAGACCATGCAGGACGGGCTGTTGGTGGTCAATCCGGACGGGGTCATCGTCTCGGTCAACCCGGCCCTGGAGGCCCTGACCGGCTACCGGCGCGAGGAGCTGGTGGGGCAGAAGTGCGGGGTGCTGCACTGCGACATGTGCGAGGAGGTGAAGCAGGCGGCCAACCAGGACGCCCATTGCGCCCTGTTCAGCCAGGGCGGGGTGCGGCGCTGTCGCTGCGTGCTCCAGGCCAAGGACGGCCGCGAGGTGCACGTGCTCAAGAACGCCACCCTGCTCAAGGATGACCAGGGCCAGGTCTTGGGCGGGGTGGAGACCCTGACCGACATCTCGGAGGTGGTCTCCCGCGACAAGGTCATCGACCAGATCCGGCGCGAGCTGGACCTGACCCCCGCCTTCCAGGGCATGATCGGCAAGTCCGCCCCCATGCGCCAGCTCTTCGAGCTGATCAAGAGCGCGGCCGACTCCCTGGCCCCGGTGTTGATCCTGGGCGAGAGCGGCACCGGCAAGGAGCTGGTGGCGGCGGCGATCCACGCCCTGGGTCCCCGCCAGAAGGGGCCCCTGGTCAAGGTGAACTGCGCCGCCCTCAATCCCGCCCTGCTGGAGAGCGAGCTTTTCGGCCATGTGCGCGGGGCCTTCACCGGCGCGGACCGCGAGCGCATCGGCCGCTTCCAGGCCGCCAGCGGGGGGGACTTCTTCCTGGACGAGGTGGGCGACCTGCCCGGGACCACCCAGGTCAAGCTGTTAAGGGTGTTGCAGGAGAAGGTCATCGAGCGGGTGGGGGACCACCGCCCGATCCCGGTGGACGTGCGCCTGATCTCGGCCACCAACCAGGACCTGGCCGGCCTGGTGCGGGCCGGGCGCTTCCGGGAGGACCTCTACTTCCGGGTGGCGGTGGTGCCGATCCGGGTGCCGCCCCTGCGCGAGCGCCGCGAGGACATCCCGCTCCTGGTCGACGCCTTTGTGCAGCGCATCTGCAAGCTGGCCGCTCGCCAGGCCCCGGAGGTCAGCCGGACGGCCCTGGCCCGGTTCATGGACTATGCCTGGCCGGGCAACGTGCGCGAGCTGATGAACGTGGTGGAGCACGCCCTGGTCATGGGCCGGGGGCCGCGCCTTCTGCCCGCCCACCTGCCGCCCCATCTGGTGGGCGAGGCCGAGCCGCCCATCCAGGCCCCGCGCCAGTTCAGCCCGGCCGAATCCGCCGAGCGGACCCGCATCCTGGCGGCCCTGGAGCAGAGCGACGGGCGGCGCGAGGCGGCGGCCCGCGACCTGGGCATCAGCCGGGTCACCCTCTGGAAGCGCATGAAGCAACTGGGGATCGGCTCCAACCGCTGGCCGGGCGCGGCCGGCGACGTCCGCCGGGCCTGAACCAACCCCGCTAACTCCCCGTGGTCCAGCGCAGGCCGGGCGGGCCGGAAATTTTTCCCGGCCCGGCTTGACGCTCCCCGCTTTCCGCCTTATTATGAACCTAGGTTCAAAACAAGGATGGTCCCATGCCCCGACCCCGCATTTGTCGCCTGGTGGAAACTCCCCCCCCGGCCGATTACTACAAGCCCCGGGGGGTGCCCCTGGCCAGCCTGCGCGAGTTGGTGCTGCCGGTGGAGGGCCTGGAGGCCCTGCGCCTGGCCGAGGTGGAGGGCCTGGACCAGGAGACCGCCGCCGCCCAGATGGGCGTCTCGCGCCCCACCTTCACCCGGGTGCTGGCCGAGGCCCGGCGGGTGGTGGCCCAGGCCCTGGTCAACGGCTGGGCCTTGCGCATCGCGGGTGGCGACTACCACCTGACCGACGCCGATCCCGCCGGCGCTCCCTGCCGGGGAGGCCGGGGGCGTGGAGGCGGGATGGGCCGGGGGCGGCGGGGCCGGGAATAGTATCGGCAACCCTCGTGAAAGGAGGCAGTCATGCCGTTTAGAGATGGAAGCGGACCCCGGGGGGATGGACGCCTGGGCCGGGGCCTGGGGCCCTGCGCCGATGGCGGCGCTGGTCGCGGTGGACGCGGTGGCCGGGGGCGGCGCGGCCTGGGCCTGGGACGGTCCGGGGGGGCGGTCGGGTCCGCCGATCCCAGCCTGACCAGCGCCTTGACCAACCGGGTGCGGGAGCTGGAGGCGGAAGTCCGCCGCCTGAGCGGCCGCCAGGCCCCCGCGCCCCAGGATGACGCCACGGAATAATCCTTTGAAACCAACCGGCTGCGCCCGCGCCGGGGCCGGGATGATCTGGCTCCCCGGGACCCTGGCGCGGGCCGTAAAAACCCCATTGACTGTACGCGATTTGGGTGTATGTATTGTTTAGAGCCAATGCTCATAACCCAGCAGCAAGGTAGTCGATGCCGCGTCCGCGCAAATGCCGTCTGGTCCAGAACCAGCCCTCGGTGACCTGCTTCACCCCCCTGGGGGCCTGCCCCCGGGAACTCCAGCCGGTGCGCCTGAGCCTGGAGGGCCTGGAGGCCCTGCGCCTGGCCGACCTGGAGGGTCTGCGCCAGGACCAGGCCGCGGATCGCATGGGCGTCTCCCGCCAGACCTTTGGCCGGGTGCTGGCCGAGGCCCGGCGCAACCTGGCCGAGACCCTGGTTTTCGGGCGGATGCTCTGCATCGAGGGCGGCGACTATCGCGTGGCCCCGCCGCAGTGGCGGGGCGCTGAGCAAAAGGAGAAGGAAATGGCCAAGATCGCCATCAGCAGCGAGGGACCCACCCTGGACGACCTGGTGGACCCCCGCTTTGGCCGCGCCGGCGGCTTTGTCATCGTGGACCCCCAGACCATGGAGACCAGCTACCTGGACAACGGCGTCAGCCAGACCCGCTCCCAGGGCGCGGGCATCCAGGCCGCCGAGTTGATGGCCCAGGCCGGGGTGGAGGTGGTCCTCACCGGCTACGTGGGGCCCAAGGCTTTTCAGGCCCTGCAGGCGGTGGGGGTCCAGATCGGTCAGGACCTGGGCGGCATCAGCGTGCGCGAGGCGCTCGGCCGCTTCCAGGCCGGAGAGGTGCCCATGGCCAGCGCCCCCAATCGTGAAGGGCGTTCGGTCTAATTTTATATCGCGGGGACAAATCAAGATCGGAGCGAGCAAAGATGAGCGAACCGGCATCCCAGGGTTGCGGCCACGGCGGTCCGGACCTGGAGCAGGAGCAGCGCCTGCACGAAAATCTCCAGAAAATCCGCTTCAAGCTCTTGGTGATGAGCGGCAAGGGCGGGGTGGGCAAGTCCACCGTGGCCGCTTACCTGGCCCTGGGCTTGGCCGCCCGGGGCTTCAGCGTGGGCCTGATGGACGTGGACCTGCACGGCCCCTCCATCCCCCGCATGCTGGGACTCGGCGGCCACGCCAACGTGAACGAGGCGGCCCAGCTCATCGAGCCCATGGTCACCCGCCACGGGCTCAAGGCCCTGAGCGTGGAGATGCTGATGCCCGACCGCGAGAGCTCGGTGATCTGGCGCGGACCCCTGAAGATCGGGGTGATCAAGCAGTTCATCTCCAACGTGGACTGGGGCCGGCTGGATTTCCTGGTCATCGACTCCCCGCCGGGCACCGGCGACGAGCCCCTGACCGTGGCCCAGAGCGTGGAGGGCGCCCTGGCAGTGGTGGTGACCACCCCCCAGGAGATGGCCCTGGCCGACGTGCGCAAGTCCCTGGACTTCTGCCGCCAGTTGGAGCTGCCGGTGCTGGGGGTGGTGGAGAACATGTCCGGCCTGACCTGCCCCCACTGCGGCCAGCCGGTGGACCTGCTGGGCCAGGGCGGGGGCCAGGCCATGGCTGAAAAGCTGGGCCTGGATTTCCTGGCCCGCATCCCCTGGGACGCCCGCCTGGTCAGCGCCAGCGACCAGGGCCAGCCCCTGGACCTGGAGCACGACTACAACGCCGCCGGGCCCAACTACCGCGACCTGGTGCAGGCGGTGCTGAACCGCACCGCGCAGCGGGGCCAGACCTCGTGATCATCGCGGTGGCCAGCGGCAAGGGAGGCACCGGCAAGACCACGGTCAGCGCCTCCCTGGCCCAGGTCTGGGGCGCGCCGGTGGTGGCGGTGGACCTGGACGTGGAAGAGCCCAACCTGCACCTTTTCCTGCGCCCGGAGATCAACTCCCGCCAGCAGGCCTGGCTGGAGGTGCCCCGGGTGGTGGAGGGGGCCTGCACCGCCTGCGGGGCCTGCTCCGAGCTCTGCCAGTTCAAGGCCATCAGCCTGCTGGGAGAGGTGCTGCTCACCTTCCCGGAGATGTGCCATGGCTGCGGCGGCTGCCTGGCGGTCTGCCCCAGCGGGGCCCTGGCCCCGGACCGGCGCGAACTGGGCGAGATCCTCTGGGGCCGGGCCGGGGAGATATGCTTTCTCTCCGGCCAACTGCGGGTGGGCGAGGCCATGAGCCCGCCCCTGATGCGCCAGGTCCGCCAGGCCCTGGGCGCGCTCCTGGCCGCCGCCGGCCGCGACGCCATCATCGACTCCCCGCCCGGGGTCAGTTGCCCGGCGGTCAGCGCGGTGATGGACGCCGACGCCATCCTGCTGGTCACCGAACCCACGCCCTTTGGCCTGCACGACCTGGCCCTGGCCCGGGAGGCCTTCACCCCCCTGGGCAAGCCCCTGGCGGTGGCCATCAACCGGGCCGGCCTGGGCGACGACCGGGTGCGGGAGTTCTGCCAGCGCGAGAACCTCCCCATCCTGGTCGAGATTCCCTTTGCCCGCCAGGCGGCCGAGGCCTACGCCCGGGGCCAGGTGCTGGCCAGCGTCTCGGACGAGTATCGTCAACTCTTCAGCCAACTGGCCCAGGATATGCGCCAGTTGGCCGCCGGCGAGCCGGCGCGGGAAAGGCTGGCGGCCCATGCCTGAGATCGTGGTGATCAGCGGCAAGGGCGGCACCGGCAAGACCTCGGTCACCGCCGCCCTGGCCCACCTGGCCGAGCAGCCCATCATCTGCGACCTGGACGTGGACGCCCCGGACCTGCACCTGCTCCTGCAACCCCGCTCCCGGCGCCAGGAGGAGTTCCGCAGCGGCTTCGAGGCCGCCATCGACCCCCTGGCCTGCCAGGGCTGCGGCGAGTGCCAGACCCGCTGCCGTTACGGGGCCATCACCCCCAAGGGCGAGATCTACGCCGCGGACCCCTTTCGCTGCGAGGGCTGCAAGGTCTGCGTGCAGTTCTGTCCCGCCCAGGCCATCGCCTTCAACGAGCGCCACTGCGGCCGCTGGCAGATCTCCGACACCCGCCTGGGCGCCATGGTCCATGCCCAGCTCTTTCCCGGCCAGGAGAACTCCGGCCGCCTGGTGGCCCTGTTGCGCCAGCAGGCCAAGGCCCTGGCCAAGGCCCGGGGCCAGGCCCTGATCCTCTGCGACGGCGCGCCGGGCATCGGCTGCCCGGTGATCAGCTCCCTGAGCGGGGTGGACCTGGCGGTGGCGGTCTGCGAGCCCACGCCCTCGGGCCTGCACGACCTGGAGCGGGTGGCCCAGCTCTGCGAGCACTTCCGGGTGCCGGTGGCGGTGATCATCAACAAGCACGACCTGAGCCCGGACCGGACCCGGGAGATCGAGGACCTCTGCCGCCTGCGGCGCATGCCCCTGGTGGCCCAACTGCCCTTTGACGAGGCGGTGGTCAAGGCCATGCTGGCCGGCCAGGCGGTGACCGAATACGACGACGGACCCATCAGCCAGGGTTTGACCCAGGCTTGGCAAGCGATCCAGGCCCTGACCCGGGACCGCCGGGCGGCCTGACGGTTTGTAATCAGTCATACGAAAGGAAAAGCACATGAAAGCGGTGGTGGCCGTGCCTTCCAACTTCCCCGGCGGCCTGGAGGCCGAGGTGGGGGCCCATTTCGGGCATTGCGATCTCTACACCCTGGTCAGCCTGGACCAGGACGGCGTGGGCGAGGTGACGGTGGTGCCCAACGTGCCCCACCAGCAGGGTGGCTGCCTGGCCCCGGTGCAGTACCTGGCCAGCCAGGGAGTCAAGGCCCTGGTGGCCGGCGGCATGGGCCTGCGCCCCCTGATGGGCTTCAACCAGGTGGGCATCGAGGTCTACTTCGGCGGCGGCAAGACCAACGTGGGCGAGGCGGTCAAGGCCCTGATCCAGGGCGAGTTGCCCCGCTTCACCCAGGACTTCACCTGCGGCGGCGGAGGCGGCCACTAGGCCGGCCGGCGCGGGAGGCGGACAAGGTGTCCGAGGAGTTGGTGATCATTCCGGGGGAGGTGGGCGAGGGCTTCCTGGAGCACGCCCGCGCCCCCCGTCACCTGGGCGAGATGGACCACCCCGATGGCCAGGCCAAGGCGGTGGGGTCCTGCGGGGATTGGATCACCGTGAAGCTGCGGGTCCGGGACGAGGTCATCACCGAGGTCAAGGTCCTGCCCCAGGGCTGCATCTACACCACGGTCTGCGCCAGCGCGGTGGCCGAACTGGCCCGGGGCCTGCGCCTGGAGCAGGCCCTGGAGCTGACCCCCCAGGACCTGGAAAAGAACCTGGGCGGCCTGCCCGAGGACCATATGCACTGCGCCCGCCTGGCGGTGAACACCCTGGGCGAGGCCATCGCCGACTGTTACGCGCGCCACACCTAGGCCGGACCCGGCCGGGCCAGCGCGGCGGGCTGGCGGCGCGAGGGAGATTAGCATGAACAAGGCGCTACTGGTGACCCCCTCCCCGGGAGCCTTCGCCCCCTTTGGCGCGGCCCTGAGCGGCGAGGGCTTCAGCCTGGCCCGGGCCGATTCCGGCCAGGCGGCCCTGGCCGCGGTGGGCGGCGAGGCCCCGGACCTGGTGATCATCGACGACCAATTGCGCGATGTATCGGCCCTGGAGCTGATCAAACGCATCTTGGAAACCAATGCCTTCGTCAACACCGCGGTGGTCACCAGCCTGGGCGAGGAAGAATTTCACGAGGCCTACGAGGGCCTGGGGGTGTTGTGCCACCTGCCTCCCCGCCCGGGCCTGGCCGAGGCCCAGGACCTGGCCCGCAAGCTCAGGGATCTGACCGCGCCCCCACCCCCGCGCCAGGGTTGAATTCCTCCCGCCCTGGCCGCGGGCTACTGACCCGCGCGCCCGGCGGGGCTCCACACCCGGGGCCCCGCCGGGCCTTCTTTTGGGCGCGACCAAGGGCAAGGCCTAGCAACTCCGGGGGTTTGACGCGGAGCCCGGCCTTGGCTATGCTTCCACGTTAGCGAACACGCCGGTTCAACCCCGCAATCCTGGTCCAGCCGCGGTCCCGCCCTCCGGGTGGGAGTCGGGCGCGCCAGGCTGGCCGGCCCCGCCCAGGGCCAGAGGGACCCATGGCCGTGAAACCCATCGGACGCCTGCACGTCATCACCGACACCGTGCTGCAGGGCCGCTTCTCCCACGAGGAACTGGCCCGCCTGGCCATCGCCGGGGGGGCGGGGGCCATCCAATTCCGCCAGAAACAGGGCTCCACCCGGGAGTTGATCGAGACCGCCCGGGCCATGCAGGCGGTCTGCCGCCGCCTGGGGGCGCCCCTGATCGTCAACGACCGCCTGGACGTGGCCCTGGCGGTGGCGGCCGACGGGGTTCACCTGGGCCAGGACGACTTTCCCCTGGCCCAGGCCCGGGAGATCCTGGGGCCGGGGAAGATCATCGGCGGCTCGGCCTCGACCCTGGAGGAGGCCCGGCTCTGCCAGGTCCAGGGGGTGGATTACATCGGTCTGGGGCCGGTTTACCCCACCGGCTCCAAGGCGGACGCCAGCCCGGCCGGCGGCCTGGAGTTGGTGCGCCGGGTGGCCCGGGAGCTGGCCCTGCCGGTGATCGCCATCGGTGGCATCGGCGCGGTCAACGCGGCCACGGTGCTGGCGGCCGGGGCCCATGGGGTGGCGGTGATCTCGGCGGTCTGCTGCCAGGACGACCCCCGCGCGGCCGCCGCCGAGTTGCTGCGGGCCCTGGGCGGCTGAGCCTTTCCCATCCCGGACCGCGCCGGTCCGCAATTTTTTCGCGCCTAGCACGGGAGGAAAACAAATGACCCAGAACGTTGGCCAACTGGCGGGCGCGAGCCTGGCCGCCATCCGGCGGAAGCAGCCCCTGATCCATAACATCACCAATTTCGTGGTGATGAACAACACCGCCAACGCGCTGTTGGCCTGCGGGGCCTCGCCGGTGATGGCCCACGCCGCCGAGGAGGTGGAGCAGATGGTCTCCTTCGCCGGGGCGTTGGTGCTCAACATCGGCACCCTGACCCCGGTTTGGGTGGATTCCATGCTTCTGGCCGCGAGCAAGGCCAAGGAGCTGGGGGTGCCCATCGTGCTGGACCCGGTGGGCTCCGGGGCCACCGATCTGCGCACCCAGGCCAGTCTGCGCATCCTGGCGGTGGGGGTCAGCCTGGTGCGGGGCAACGCCTCGGAGGTGCTCTCCCTGGGCGACGCCGCCAGCCAGACCAAGGGGGTGGACTCCACCCACAGCGTGGACGAGGCGGCCCAGGCCGGCCTGGAGCTGGCCCGCTCCCTGGGCACCCCGGTGGCCATCACCGGCGCGGTGGACCTGATCACCGACGGCCAGCGGGTGTTGCGGGTCTCCAACGGCCACCCCATGCTGACCAAGGTCACCGGCGCCGGCTGCACCGCCAGCGCCCTGATCGGGGCCTTCCTGGCGGTGGACCCCGACCCGCTCACCGCCTCGGCCTCGGCCCTGGCCTTCCTGGGCCTGGCGGCGGAGAAGGCGGCGGCCATCTCCAACGGCCCGGGCAGCCTGCAGATGAACCTGCTGGACGCCCTGTACTACCTCACCCCCGAGGACCTGGCCCGCGAGGCCCGCATCAGCGCCTGACGCCCAGCCCGCCCGGGGCCGAGCCTGGCCCCGGGCCGCCTCTCCAAGCCACTCCGGCCCGTTCCCAGCCCGATCTCGCGGCCAGCCAGGCCCACCCACCCCCCTGGCCGGGGGGCGAGTCGGCTTGGCTGGGCAGGGGGGGCAAGCTTAACCAATTAAGCATACTTATAGCATAGGTGTAGAGGAATTAAGGAGATTCCAGGATTTGGACTGCGGCGGCATTGCAATTTACAAGAAATATTCCTAAAAAACCAGGACATCTAATTCATTCCAATGAACGATTCGTTCAACTTATTGTGCAATAATGATTAGGAAAAAATGCACAATTAGTTGTGAACACTAAAAAATATAAAAATTATGTGAGAGGTGAGAAAATAGTAATTAGCAATGTGCATCAAGTTCTCAAGTTACACGACAAAAAAAATGCATAATGCAATAAAAAGGCAAATCCAACATTGCGTATTGCAATGCGGCTTGGGGCCTTGTGCCGCTGGTAACTCACCCTGCCGTTGCTGTCCTATATTTGGCGTTAAAACATGCAGGTACCATTGTGAAACGAAATATCTACACAATCACCTATAGCCTGCCCGAAATTACTGCTGGCATGGGGTGAATGGTGGAGACCGAGGCCTGCAAGGGCGGAGAAGCGGCAGAGGCTTGGCTTCACCTTTGCACTAACAACGCCAAAACCCACGAACCGCAAACGTGAGGAGGCAGGGCTCATGACCGAAGAACCCTCGTTGAGACGGTTTCTGGAGGCAATGGCGGAGATGCACTCCTCTTTCAGCCTGGACACCACCCAGCAGGCCGTGGTGCAGAATACGGCCAGCCTTTTCGCGGCCCGGGGAGCCACCCTGATGCTTTGCAGCCCTGGGGATAATATGCTCAGAATATCTGCAAGTTATGGGCTAAGCAGCAACTATCTGGAAAAGGGGGACATCGACCCGCGCAAGAGCCTGGGCGAGACTCTGGACCGCCAGCCGGTGGTGATCAGCGACGTGACCACCGATCCCAAGATCCAGTACCGCCAGGCCGCGATTGATGAAGGAATCAGCAGCATTATCGGTCTGCCGGTTTCGGTGGGCTCGGTCCTGGTGGGCTCCCTGCGCCTGTATTTCGGCCAGCCCAAGGACTTCCAGCCCATCGAGCTGGAATATCTCTACGCCTTGCCGCGCCAGGTGGGTCTGGCCCTGAAAAAGGCCTTCTATTTCAGCTCGATGCAGGACGCCATCAACGAGCTGCACCGCATGCCGGCCCTGGATTCCTTCCGCCAGGCGGTGCAGACCCTGGTGGGCATCACCACCAAGTACAGCGGTGCGCGCGGGGCGGCCCTGCTGCTGGTGAACAAGGAAAATCAAACCCTTGAGAGCGTCTACAGCATCGGCCTCAGCGAGCGCTACCTCAAGAAGGGAACCCTGAGCCTGGGACGCAGCCTGGGCGAGGTCACCCAAGGCCAGCCGGTGATCATCGCCGACGTGGACCACGACGACCGGGTGCAGTACCGGGACGAGGCGCAGGCCGAGAACATCAAGGCCATCATCGGGCTGCCGGTCTGGGTGGGCGCGGAGATCGCCGGGGTTTTAAGACTCTACTATTCTTACAACTTTCTCCCTGATTCCGACGATATGCTCTGGTTGCAACAGCTGGCCCACCACGCCGGCATGGCCTTCGAGAAGAACCAGCTTCTGATCCAGCTCAAGAACCGCCACGATTGGTACAAGGACATCCTGCAGGACATGCGCATCTAGCTTGAGCGGGCAGACCAAAGGCAATAAAAAGGCGGCCGGTCATCCTGATGACCGGCCGCCCTGGTCTAGATTGAGTTGCTAAAACAGGCTATTGCAACAACTCCGGCCGCCCGGAGGCCACCTGGCGCGCGTACTTGACCCGGGCCCGGCGCGAGGCCTGTCCGGCCGGTTCATAGCTCAGGGCCCGGGTGGTGCAACCGGCCACGCAGGCCGGCTCCAGGCCTTGCTCCCGCCGCGCCTGGCAGAAGTCGCACTTGATCACCTTGGCCCGGGCGTCGTCCCACTGCGGGGCGGACCAGGGACAGATCTCGATGCAGGCCTTGCACCCCACGCAAAGCGTGTCCTCCACCAAAACCAGTCCTGTATCCGGGTCTTTGCGGATGGCTCCCGTGGGGCAGGCCGCCAGGCACCAGGGCTGGTCGCAGTGCAGGCAGGTGGCGAAGGCGCTGAGCAGGATCGGGCAGCCTTCCTCGGTCCGGTCGGGCTGGATTTCCATCCGGCCCAGGCTCATCCCGGCCGGCAGCTGGTTCTGGGCCTGACAGTGCATCTCGCAAGCATGGCACCCGATGCAGCGTCTGGCGTCTAGCTTGATGGTGAATTCCGCCATAACCTATCAACCTCCCGGGATAAATCTGGCTAAAAACCCCTGGGCCAACCACGCGCGGGCCCCCATCTGGCAGATCGCAAACCCCTCTCCTGGGATCGCGTGGCCTGGTGGTGCGCAGCAAATGGTTGTTAAATCAGGTTGATAGCCAAGCTAATCCCGGGAAAAAGGTTGACGCGGCAAAAATATAGCCTGCAAGGAACGGGCCTTTGCGTCCCGAGCGGGAGCAGCCCCGCAGCAAAAACAACTTGGCAAATAGGGTATTGAATTGTGCAATTGAGCTACAAATTAGCTGGACCACTTTTGGCCAGGAACCGCCAGGCGGGCATGGGAGGGTGTCGAGGGCGGTTGGCACGGCGGCTGGAAGCAAGGCTTGCTAGCTTAATAGCAACATGTAATCAAGCTGTTATGTCCGGCTAGCCTCGCGTCGCACTCCCTGTCTGGAGCGGCCGGGCGAGCCCGGCGGCCCGCTTTGGCCCCGCGCGGGGCCTGAGGCGATTGAACAAGCGTGAATGATTACAAATTCGTGCCAACTGGAGAAATGGGCGCCTAACGACGCCGCTCCCTCTCCCGCCCCTTGGCATCTGCCTTGCAACCTACCGGCGCGGGGGTTACCAGCACATACGAGAGTTTAGCCAGTGCGAGGCGGCAAACCGGCTTGCGCGAAGAGGACTAACCACATCCAGGGCGATCATTGATTCAGTGATGTTCTCGCGCTGCGGTATCAACGCCTCGGGCTTGGTCTGGAGAACGGTTCAAGGCAGGCCTCCGGCGGATTGCACACCACGGCCACCCCATCCGGGGGTTAACTAGCTAGCCCGATCTTGACGATCGGCAAGGCGGACCATCTGCCCACCAGGAATCATCCTGGGGTCCGTCCCCTCGCGCGACATCCGTCCGCGACCCGTGCGGGTCCGGTCCGGAGCGAGGGCTAAAGGCTGGAGGTGCTCGCGGCCATGCTGTTCGATTGGTTGCACGCGGCGATCATCCTGTTCCTGCTGGCCGGCGTTGTCTTCGGCATCGGCCCCATCATCGGCTCCCTTCTATTGGCTCCCAAAAGCACCGGCGGCGACCTGGACCTGCCCTACGAGTGCGGCGTGCCGCCCCATGGCACCGCCCATGTGCGCTTCGGGATCAATTACTACTTCTACGCCCTCCTGTTCCTGGCCTTTGACGTGGACGTGCTCTACCTGTTCCCGGTGGGCGCGGTCTACCTCAGCAGCCGGGGCTGGCTCACCTTCTGGGAGCTGGTGGTCTTCGTGGGGGTGTTGGCCCTGGCGGTGATCTACTTCTGGCGCAAGGGGGTCTTCAGTTGGCCGCGCAGGATCGTGCTATGAGAAGAGCCGTCAGCCAGATCGAGCCTCCGCTGATCGACCTGGGTCCGGTCAACCAGATCCTGGACCTCTGCCGGGCCATGTCCCTGTGGCCCATGACCTTTGGCCTGGCCTGCTGCGCCATCGAGATGATGGCGGTGGGCATGGCCCGCTTCGACA
>CALERA010000363.1 GCA_937908275.1 uncultured Desulfarculaceae bacterium
TGGTCCGGGCCAGGTCCTGGCAGAGGCGGGGGCTCATCCAGACGTGGCGGTCCAGCTCGCCCTCCGCGTGGTCGTGGCCATGCCCGTGGCCGGCCTCGGCCTTGGCCGGACCAGACCCGGGCTGCGCGGCCTGGTGCTCGTGCTCGTGCTCCTCCTCGGGCAGCAGCGCCAGGCCGTCGGCCAGGTCCACCACCTTCAGGCCGGGGTTGGCGGCGGCGATCTTGGGCAGCAGCTTCTCCTCGAAGGGCAGGTCCAGGCTGAAATAGACCTTGGCCGCCGCCAGACGGGCGGCCTGCTTGGGGCTGGGTTCGAAGGTGTGGGGGTTCTGGCCCGGGCCCGAGAGGGCCAGGACCGGCTGGCCCGCCACCCGCCCGGCCAGCCAGGCCAGGGGCGGCACTCCGGCGGCCAGGCTGGGCTCCGGCGCGGGAGCGGCGGCCAGGGCCGGGGTGGTCAGGCAAAGCGCCAACAGGATCGCGGAAAACCAAACGCGCATGATCGCACCTCCAGGGGACGGTGGGGGCAGGGGATGGGGCTCAGTCGTGCAGATGGGACGTGGCGCCGCCGCCGTGGTCGCAGACCAGGTGCAGGGCCTGGCACTGGCCGCAGCGCTGCAACTGGTGATGGCGGCTGAAGCGGTTCCAGTGCTCCTTCTGCTCCGGGGTCAGGATGCCGGTGCCCTGGCAGAGAGGACAGACGCCGTCCAACGCGGCCAGGATGGCGTTGCGGATGAATTCGCTGCGGTTGGGGATGTGCTCCATGGCCCGCAGCAGCGAGGGCTCGGCCTTGAAGCTGATGACCTCTGGTTTGAGCTTGTTCATGTCCGCCTCCGGTTTGTCGCCTCTTTCAGTATTACGCCGTAGTACTGGGGCGTCAAGGGGCTGTCCGGCGACAAAGAGAAGGCCGCCGTCCGGCCGGGGGGGACAATCCGGCGGGACGGCGGCCGAAAGCGCGGCCTGGAGTTGGGGATCAGGCCGCTTGGGGAATGTTGTCCCAGTCATCGTCGTCATTGTCGGCGTCCAGGTCGGGCGGCCGGGGGGCGGGGACCGGGGCCGCCGGGCTCACGGCCAGGGGCCAGGGGTGGGAGTCCAGGGGGGTGGCGGCGGATTCGGCGGCGGGCCGGGGGCGGCGCAGGTGCAGCAGGCTCAGGATGCCGCCCTGGCCCCGGCCCGCGCCCTGCACGATGGCCCGCAGGGTGGCCAGTTGGTCCTCCAGGCCCTGGGCCTGGCTGGTCAGTTGCTCGCTGGCGGCGGCGGTCTCCTGGGCCCCGGCGGCGTTTTGCTGGGTCACCCGGTCCAGGGCGGCGGCGGCCTGGCTCACCTGGTCGATGCCCTGGGCCTGCTCGCGGCTCATGCCCGCCATCTCGGCCACCAACTGGCCCAGGCGGCGGTTGCCCTCGCCCACCCGGGCGAAGGCCTGTCCGGTCTCGGCCATCAGGCGGCCGCCCTCCTCCACCCGGGCGATGGTGTCCTGGATCAGGCTGGCGCTGTCGGCGGCCGAGGCCGCGCTGCGCTGGGCCAGGCGGCGCACCTCGTCGGCCACCACCGCGAAGCCCGCCCCGGCCGACCCGGCCCGGGCCGCCTCCACCGCGGCGTTCAGGGCCAGCAGGTTGGTCTGGAAGGCGATCTCGTCGATGGTCTTGACGATGCGCCCGGTCTGGAGGCTGGCCTGCTGGATCTGGGCCATGGCCTGGCCCAGGCGGTCGGCGGCCTGGCGGGCGCGCTCCATCTCCTCCCCGGCCTGGCGGGAGAGGTCCTCGGCCAGCCCGGCGTGCTCGGCGCTGTGGCGGGTCATGGCCGACATCTGCTCCAGGGTGGCGGCGGTCTGCTCCAGGCTGGCGGCCTGCTCGCCCGCGCCGTCGGCCAGGGCCTGGCTGGCCCCGGCCATGGACCCGGCCGCGCCGGCCACCTCCTGGGCCCCGCGGCCCAGGCCCTCCATCACCCCGCGCAGGGGGCGGGACAGGCTGCGGCTGAGCAGCAGGCTCAGGGCCACGCCCAGCACCAGGGCCGCGGCCAGGCCGCCCAGCACCAGGCGGATGGCCCGGGCCAGGCTCTGGCTGGTGGCCCCGGCCAGGCGGCCGATGCCGGCCAGGCCGTCGTCGGCGGTGTTGGTGGTCAGGGCGATCATGCGGCTGGAAAGGCTCTCGCGCTGCTGGCGCAGCTCCTCCAGGGCCATCCAGTTCTCCACCCAGGCCGCCAACAGGGCCTGGTACTGCTCGGCCGCCGAGCGGCTGCCGGCCACCCTGGTCATCAGGGCCGGCTCGGTGCGGCAGAGGCTCACCAACTCATCGAACAGGTCGCGCATGGCGCTCAGGTCGGCGTCCACCGTGGCCATCATCGCCTGGTCGTGGCTGGTCTGGGCCTGCTGGCTCTTGAGCAGGGCGGAGTTGCCGGATTGGATCACCTGGTTCATGGCCGCGATGCGCTTCTGCCGCCACATCAGCTTGTCGGCCGGCGCGCCGTCGGCGATGTCCTGGGCCAGGGACTTGGCCTGGTCGGCCAGGAAGGCGTGGGCGTTGTTGCTGAAGTTGGCCTGGGCCGCGCCCATCATTTCGCGGTAGGAGGCGTTCTCCTCGGACTTCTCCCTGGTCTCGTCAATCAGCTTGCGATACTCCCGGGTCTGGGTCAAGGCCAGGGCCGCCGCCGGAGCGAGGCCTTCCAACTCCGGGAAGCGCTCGGCCAGTTGGCTGGCCTCGGCCGCGTGCTCCTCCAGCCCCTTGAGCCCGGCCAGGCCCTTTTCCAGCAGGGTCCCGTCGCCGGTCATGGTGTAGCCGCGAATCTCGAAGATGGTCTGGGACCAGTAGCGCTCCAGGTGGCTGGCCACCTCCACCCGGGGGGTGTAGGCCTGGTCCAGGCGATCCTGGAGGCCGCGCACCGCGTTCATCTGCCAGATCGCCAGGCCGCCCAGGGCCAGGGTCAAGAGGGTCAGCAGGCCGAAGGCGAGCTGCATCTTGCTGGAAAGCTTCAGGCTAAAGTTCATGGGGCATCCTCCTGGTCGCGGGCGGGCGGGGCGGACCGCGCCGAACGCCTGGGGGTTGGTCAGCGGGGGTTGGCGTCCGGCGTTGGAGCCGGGCAGGAGACCGGGGCCTGGTCGCCCAGGGGCAGCCGGCGGTCGCGCACGTGCACGTTGCCGGGCAGGGACTTGGCGTAGCGCTTGACCTCGGCCGCGCGCTGGCTGATCTGGCCCAGGTCGCAGCGGCCCAGGCAATCCACGATGGCCATGGAAACCGAGATGAGGGGGAACCGGCCGGGATTGCCGTTGCGGTCCTTGCCCTGGACGTAACCGCGCTGGCGGTCTTCCGGGGAGTAGCAGTGGGGCACCAGCCGGGCGAAGCAGCGCACCACCGCCTGGCAGACCCGCTCGGCCCGCTCCGGGGTGGTGATGAGCACGAAATCGTCGCCCCCCACGTGGCCCACGAAGGCGTCCGGTCCGCCGTGGCGGCGCAGGGCCCAGACCAGGATCCGGCCCATCAGGAGGATCACCTTGTCGCCGGCCTCGAAGCCGTAGGTGTCGTTGTAGACCTTGAAATGATCCAGGTCCACGTAGACGAAGGCCGCGGAGTTGGCCCCGGAGCAACGGGACTCGATCTCCTGCTCCAGGGCCACGTTGCCCGGCAGGCCGGTCAGGGGGCTCATGCCCCGGGCCATCTCCACCTGGACCCGGGCCAGGGCGTCCAGCATCTTCTGCACGCTGACGATGCCGGCCAGGTAGCCCTCCTCGGTGACGATGATGTGGTCGTAGAGCTTGAAGCGGTCGCGGTTCATGGCGGTCTTGGCCACCTGCTCCACCGGGGCCGAGCCCTCCACGATCAGGGGGGCCGCGTCCATCACCCGGCTGACCGAACGCTCCCAATACAGCGCGGTGCCGTAGTAGGTGCCCAACTGGCGGTCCAGGGCGTGACTCATCACCAGGCCCACCGGCTTGCCCCGGTCCACCACCACCAGCCCGGAGATGGGCTGGCTGTCCAGCATCTGCTTGACCTCGCGGGTGCGGGCCTCGGTGGAGACCTGGTGGGCCGGCTCCACCAGCTCGCGCACCGGGATCGAGCAGGCCCATTCCTTCTTGGCCCCGCCCCGGATGCTGCGCTTGAGCGGCAGGTTGGTGCGGGGCAGGGGCTTGGGCGCCGCCGGCCGGGCCAGGAAGAATCCCTGGCCGTAGTGCACCCCCATGGCCACCAGGCTGGTCAGCTCGGTCTCGGTCTCGATGCCCTCGGCCACGATGGCGCAGCCGATCTTGTCGGCGAAGGTCACCAGGGTCTCCACCAGGGCGCGCTGCACCGGGTTGGCGTCGATGCCGTGAATCAGACCCATGTCGACCTTGATATAGTCCGGCCGCACCTTGGCGATGGAGCTCAGGCCGGAGTAGCCGGTGCCCACGTCGTCGATGGCCACCAGGTAGCCCTGGGAGCGGTAGTGCTCCAGGGTGCGGTGGAACAGGGTGAAGTCCTTGATGGAGTGGCGCTCGGTGATCTCGAAGACCACGTTGTGGGGTCTGAGGCCGCAGCCGTCCAGCAGGCGGCGGGTCTCGCCGGAGCGGAAGTCCGGCGCGCCCATGGTCTGGGGGTGGATGTTCAGGAAGATCTTCTGCCCCGGCATCAGCCCGCCCAGGCCGGCCAGGGCCTGCTCGCGGCAGGCCCGCTCCAGGCCGAACAGGGCTCCCACCTCCTCGGCGAAGTCGAACAACAGGCCCGGGGAGTGGAAGTGGTCGCCCACCGGCCCCCGGGCCAGGGCCTCCCAGCCCAGGGTGTCGCCGGTGCGCAGGTCCACGATGGGCTGGTAGACCGCCGACAACAGCGGCGTCTCCACCACCCGGCGAAAGGCCTGCATCAGGCCCAGCTTGTCGTAGTCCAACTCCCCGGCCGCCACCTGGCGGGCGTCGCACAGGGCGTTGTAGAGCAGGGTCTCCAGGCCCCGGCCAGGCTCGGCCGGCAGCCAGGCGCAACCCACGTCCACCATCAGGTCCTGGCCGGTGAGCTGCACCGCGGTGGGGCCCAACTGGGTGCGCAGGGCCAGGCGCAGACGCAGGCCCAGATCCAGCAGGTGGGCCTGGTCGCGGTTGCCGTTGGCGAAAAGGATCATGAAGCTGGAGGGATCCACCCGCTCGATGATCTGCAGCCGCTGGGGGTTGAGCAGTTGCGGCATGATCTGGCGCAGCAGGCTCTCCACCGCCTGGGCCACCTCGCCGGCCAACTGCTCGCCATACAGGCGCACGAACAGGGGGAAGGCCGCCAGGTTGACCCAGAGCAGGCCCAGGCCGGCTCCCTGGGTCAGGGATATCTCCAGGCGGCCGCGCAGGGGGGCCCGCAGGCAGGCGAAAGCCGGCAACTCCTCGGAGCGCTGGCGGCGGATCGGGCCGGCCAGCGCCGAGCGGTGGGGGTGGTGCGGAATCTGGTTGATCAGTTCAGGCATCCAAGGCCGCCAAATCGCACCCGCGCCCGTGGCCAAGACGCGGGGAAGGATCGCTCAACTGAACGATAAGCCGGACGGGGGTTGTTCCTCGCCCCAATGGACTAATTATCAGGACCGGGTGACGATCGGATGACGGGGCGATGAAGCTTGCGTTAAGGGGAAGCGGTTGTCCGAGGGAGGAAAAGGTCATTAACGACGGTGAGTTCGACAACCGGACGGGACGCGGGGCCGCGTCCCGTCCGCGGGCGGGGCAACCGGGACGGACCAGGGTCTAGAGCGGGCCCACCCCGGCCTCGGTGGGGTTCTGGTGGCGGATGATGCGCCCCTCCACCAGGTAGACGACTTCCTCGGCG
>CALERA010000364.1 GCA_937908275.1 uncultured Desulfarculaceae bacterium
TTGGGGAGGGCTGATGGCCGATGCGGACGTCCCGTCAAGACCTCTCGCGGCTGACGCCGCCGGGACAAGGAATTGTCCCGGCCACCCGGAGGGGAGACAAGAGAAGAGATCGCTTCGCTGCGCTCGCGATTACAGAGCAGAGGCAGCAGCGGAGGGCCAGGTGGCGGCGAGTGGTGGCATTTTCTCGGCGCAGAGGGGGCTGGCTAATCCGGTTCACCCCCACCCGGCTTTCTTTGGGAGGGGGGTGTGGGGGGAACCTTTTCTTTGCCCCGCAAAGAAAAGGTTCCCCCCACATCTCTCTTCACCGCCCCCTCTTCCTCCCGCCCCCGCCCTAGCCCCAGTCGCCGCGTTGGCAGGCCAGGACGCGGGGGATGCCGGCCAGGTCGTTGACGGTGGTGATTTCCTGGAAGATGTCGGCGTTGCGGGCCAGTTCCAGGGCGCGGGGGGCCTGGCCGGCGCCCATCTCGATGAGCAACCAGCCCAGGGGGCGCAGGAAGGCCCCGGCCCCGGCGATGAGGGACCGGTTCAGGTCCAGGCCGTCGGCCCCGGCGATGAGGGCCTGCTTGGGTTCGTAGTCGCGGACCTCGGGCGAAAGGTCTTGGTATTCGGAGTCGGAGACATAGGGCGGGTTGGCGGTGATGACCTCGAAAAAGCCGCCATCCGGGGCCACGGCGTCCCAGAGGTCGCCCTCGCGCCAGGTGACGCGCTCGACCAGGCCCAGGGCGGCGGCGTTGTGGCGGGCGTAGTTGAGGGCGGCCGGAGAGAGGTCCACCCCCAAGGCGCTGGCGGTGGGGTGGTTGGCCAACACCGCCAGGGGCACCGCGCCGGAGCCGGTGCAGAGGTCCAGGAGGCGGGGGGCCTCCAGGCCCTGGAGGCGGGCCAGGGCCTCCTCCACCAGGTGCTCGGTCTCGGGCCGGGGGATGAGCACCCCGGGACCGACCTTGAACTCCAGGCCGTAGAATTCCTTGCGGCCCAGGATGTAGGCCAGGGGCTCGCGGGCCCGGCGGCGCAGGATCAGGGCCTTGAAGGCGGCCAGCTCCTCCGGGGTCAGGGGCTGCTCGAAGCGCAGGTAGAGGTCGATGCGCTTGAGGCCCAGGACCTGGGCCAGGAGCAGCTCGCCGGAGAGCCGGGGGGCGTCCGCCCCGTGCTTGGCCAGGTACTCGGCCGCCCAGGCGACCAGGCTCCCGATGGTCCAGGGCGGGGCCAAGTTTTGGCCTAGCCTTCCGTGGCCTTGAGGGCCTCGGCCTGGTAGTGGGCGGTGAGCGGCGGGATGATGTCGCTCAGGTCGCCGGCCATGATCAGGTCCAGGTTGTAGAGGGTCAGGCCGATGCGGTGATCGGTCAGGCGGTTCTGGGGGAAGTTGTAGGTGCGGATGCGCTCGGAGCGGTCGCCGGAGCCCACCTGGCTTTTGCGGGCCGCAGCCTCGGCCGCCTGCTGCTCCTGGATCTTGATGTCCAAGAGGCGGCTGGCCAGGACCTTCATGGCCTTGGCCCGGTTCTTGTGCTGGCTGCGCTCGTCCTGGCAGGTGACCACCAGGCCGGTGGGGATGTGGGTCAGGCGCACCGCGCTGTCGGTGGTGTTGACGTGCTGGCCGCCGGCCCCGGTGGAGCGGTAGAAGTCCACCCGCAGGTCCTCGGGACGCACGTCCACCTCGGCCTCCTCGGCCTCGGGCAGCACCGCCACGGTGGCGGCGGAGGTGTGGATGCGGCCCTGGCTCTCGGTGGCCGGCACCCGCTGCACCCGGTGGACCCCGGACTCGTACTTGAGCTGGCTATAGGCCCCCTGGCCGTTGATCAGGGCGATGACCTCCTTGAAGCCGCCGTTGGCCGACTCGTGAGCGCTCATGATCTCGGTCTGCCAGCGGCGGACCTCGGCGAAGCGCAGGTACATGCGCAGCAGGTCGGCGGCGAAGAGCGCCGCCTCCTCGCCGCCGGTGCCGGCCCGGATCTCCAGGATGACGTTTTTCTCGTCGTTGGGGTCCTTGGGCAGGAGCAGCAACTGGATATCCTGCTCCAACTCGGGCAGGCGGGCCTCGGCCGCGTCCACCTCGGCCTTGGCCATTTCGGCCATCTCCGGATCGGAGTCCCTCATCAGCTCGCGGTTCTCGGCCAGCTCCGCCTCGACCCGCAGGTAATCGCGGTAGGCGTTGATCAGGGGCTCCAGGTCGGAGCGGTCCTTGGCCACCTTCTGGGCGGCCTTGAGGTCGGCCAGGAGGACGGGATCGGCCAGGCTCTCCTCCAACTCCACGAAGCGGGTCTCCAGTTCCTTGAGCTTGGCGAGCACCAGGGGGCTTAGGGCCATGATTCATCCACCTTTGCTGGAGCAACGCGGGCCGCCGGGCCGGACCGCCGGGGGGCGGGGCTCTGGGGGGTCCGCGCGCTTGATTATATTCAAGTCACGCCCGGTGCAGGGGCGCTAAAGACAGGTCAGGGAGGGTCCTTCGGCCTCGGCGGTGGCCACCGCCGCCTTGAGGGCGGTGAGCGCCACCTCGATCTGGGCATCGTCGGGCTCGCGGGTGGTGAGGCGCTGCATCTGCAGGCCGGGCCAGAGCATGGCCCCCCAGAAGCCCTGGCCGCCCTTCTTGCCCGCCAGGCGGATGATCTCGTAGGCTAGGCCGGCGATGGGCAGCATCAGGAAGATCTTCAAGACGATCTGGAACACCTGGTTGAGCCAGGCGGCCGGGGCCAGGCGGGGCAGCAGGGGGAAGATCACCGCGAAGATGGCGATGGAGACCACCAACACCACCAGCAGGAAGGCGGTGCCGCAGCGGGGATGAAGCCGCGAGAACTCGCGGGCGTTCTCCACCGTGAGCGGCAGGCCGGCCTCGAAGCAGTAGATGGACTTGTGCTCGGCCCCGTGATACTCGAAGACCCGCTTGATGTCGCGCATGCGGGAGATGATCCAGAGGTAGGCCACGAAGACGACCACCTTGATCACGCCGTCGGTGAGGTGGAACCAGAAGCTGTGCTCATCGAAGCCGAAGGCCGACAGCCGGCCCAGGTAGAGCGAGAGCAGATGGGGCAGGGCCACGAACAGGCCCATGCCGGCGGCGATGGCCAGGATCATGGTCAGGGCCAGGGCCCAGCCGCCCAACTCCTCCTCGCCCTCTTCCTCCTCCAGGGCCTGGTTGGCCGAGAAGGACAGGGCCTGGAGCCCGTGGACCAGGGTCTCCAGGAGCACCACCGGCCCGCGCAGGAAGGGCCAGGCCAGGAAGGGCAGGCTTAAGGAGAGGGGACGGAAGGGATCGTTCTTGAGCACCACCGCCCCGGAAGGCCGGCGCACGGCCACACAAAGGCGGCGGGGGGCCTTCATCATGACCCCCTCGATCACCGCCTGTCCGCCGACCGTCACCCCACTCATGGTCGAACCTGCCGTGTGAGACTAGGCCTCGTCGGACCCGGTCTCCTGCTCGGCCTTGGCCCGGCGCGCGGCCTCCAGCTCGTCGGCCTTGCCCTTGAACTTGTCCAGGTGCTGGTACTTCTTGTAGAAGCGCTCCACGCGACCGGCGGTGTCCACCAGCTTCTGCTTGCCGGTGAAGAAGGGATGGCACTGCGAGCAAATCTCCACCCGGATCTCGGGCTTGGTGGAACCGGCCTCGAACTCGGCCCCACAGGCGCAGCGAACCTTCACGACTTCGTATTCGGGATGAATGCCAGGTTTCATGCCGTAAGCTCCTGAAATTAATCTGCCTGAGCTGGGAAGTATACCCGTGGCCGCGCCTTTTGCAAACAAGCGCGGCCCAAATAGCCCGTCCGGGCCAGGTCCTCCCCTTGCGGGCAACCAGATATGGCCCTGTTTGGCAACCCACCGCAACATCTGGGAGTTTGCCAAAAACCGACCGGCCCCATCCCCGCCAAGGCCGGCAGGCCCGGACGGCGGCGGGGGCCGGTGAACGAAACTAGCGGCTCATGGAATCCAGGAAATCCTGGTTGCTTTTGGTGCCGTGCAGCTTCTCCTGCAGGAACTCCATGGCGTCCACCGGGGTCAGCGGGCTGAGGAGCTTGCGCAGGATCCAGATGCGGTTGAGCACGTCGTCGGGCAGGAGCAGCTCCTCCTTGCGGGTGCCGGAGCGGTTCATGTCGATGGCCGGGAAGACGCGCTTGTCGCTGAGCTTGCGATCCAGATGGATCTCCATGTTGCCGGTGCCCTTGAACTCCTCGAAGATCACCTCGTCCATGCGGCTGCCGGTGTCCACCAGGGCGGTGGCGATGATGGTCAGCGAGCCGCCATCCTCGATGTTGCGGGCCGCGCCGAAGAAGCGCTTGGGCCGGTGCAGGGCGTTGCTGTCCACGCCGCCGGAGAGGATCTTGCCGCTGGGGGGCACCACGGTGTTGTAGGCCCGGGCCAGGCGGGTGATGGAGTCCAGGAGGATCACCACGTCGCGCTTGTGCTCCACCAGGCGCTTGGCCTTCTCGATGACCATCTCGGCCACCTGCACGTGGCGCTGGGCCGGCTCATCGAAGGTGGAGGAGATGACCTCACCCTTGACCGAGCGCTGCATGTCGGTGACTTCCTCGGGGCGCTCGTCGATCAGCAGCACGATCAGGACCACCTCGGGGTGGTTCTTGGTCACGCTGTTGGCGATGTTCTGCAAAAGCATGGTCTTGCCGGTGCGGGGCGGGGCCACGATCAGACCGCGCTGACCCTTGCCGATGGGGGTCATCAGGTCCATGATCCGGGCCGAGTAATTCTTGGGCTCCCCCTCCACCTCCAGCTTGAAGCGCTCCTCGGGATACAGCGGCACCAGGTTGTCGAACAGGATCTTGTCGCGGGCCACCTCCGGCGGCTCCATGTTGATCGATTCCACCTTCAGGAGGGCGAAGTAGCGCTCACCCTCCTTGGGGGGACGGATCTGGCCGGAGATGGTATCGCCGGTGCGCAGGTTGAAGCGCCGGATCTGGCTGGGGGAGACGTAGATGTCGTCGGGACCGGGCAGGTAGTTGTAATCCGGGGCGCGCAGGAAGCCGAAGCCGTCGGGCAGGATCTCCAGGACGCCCTCGCCGTAGATGGCGCCGTTGCGCTCGGCCTGGGCGGTGAGCAAGGCGAAGATCAGGTCCTGCCGCCGCATGCCTGCCGCGCCCTCGATGTTGAGGTCCCGGGCCAGGCCGGTCAGGTCGGCGATGGGCTTCTCTTTCAGCTCGACGATGTTCATGCTGCCGCCGTCGTCGAAGCTCTCGCGTTTGGCGCGGCTGGTCTTGCGCTCCTGGGCCTTGGGCTTATGGTTGTTCTCTTGCATGACTCGCTTGGTAAATTTAGGTTTTAGCGTGGAATTATGGGCGATTGGGCCATGCCCAGCGACCAGCCGTCCGGCTTGGTCCGCCCTCTTGGCTGACTCAGTTGGAATTGCGGGGGCTAGCTGGATCCTAAAAAATCTTAGGGGAGGGTTTTTCGCCGCCGGAAAATCCGGACCCGACCGCCCCCTCATGACACCACAGGGGCCCGCAGGCTTGCGAAGGCTATTATGCTGGGAGCGTTTCGCTTACCGGCTGGAGGCAGCGCCGGCCAGGGCGCATAGCCCGGCCCAGACGGCCCTTACCTGGCTGTGAGTGTCTGTTATGGGGCCGGAATTGTCAACCACAAATTGGGCCAAACCCCGCTTTTGTTCAATGTCCATTTGGGCGGAAAGCGCGGCCTCGGCCTGGGCCTGGCTCACGCCGTCCCGTTTCATCAAGCGCGCGATCTGAACCGCGCGGGGAACATAGACCAGCACCACCGCCGCGAAGCGCCCGGCCCAAGCCGACTCGAAGAGCAGGGGCACGTCCACCAGCACGATGCCCGCCGGATCCGTGGCCCGCCAGTGGGCCAGCTCCCCAGCCATCAGCTCCCGCACCCGGGGATGCACGATGGCGTTGAGCCGGGCCCGTGCCGCCGGGTCGCGGAAAACCACCTCGCGCAGGCCCCGACGGTCCAGCCCGCCCTCCGGCCCCAGCACCCCGGGGCCAAAGGCCTGCACGATGGCGGCCAGACCCGGGCTGCCCGGCTCCACCGCCTGGCGGGAGAGGAGGTCGGTGTCCACCAGGTGCGCCCCCAGGTCCACGAACATCCGGGCCACGGTGGACTTGCCGCTGGCGATCCCGCCGGTGAGCCCCACCTCAAGCACCGCGCCCCTCCCCTTCCCCGGCCAGGGCGTGCAGCACCGCGCGGAAATCCGGCGGCAGGGGGGCCAGGACCGCCACCTCCTCGCCCTTGACCGGATGGCGGAAGGCCAGGCGCAGGGCGTGCAGCATCTGGCGGCCGGCGGCCTTCAGGGCCCGGCCGGCCTCCCCGGGGGGCAGCTTGCGCGCCCGGCGTCCGCCATAGACGGCGTCGCCCAGCACCGGCCAGCCGGCCTCGGCCAGATGGACCCGGATCTGGTGGGTGCGGCCGGTGGCGATGGCCACCCGCAGCAGGCTGACCTCGGCCTGGGGGAAATATCGCACCAGTTGCCAGCGGGTGAGGGCCGGCTTGGTCTGGCGGCCCTGGCTGGACATGCGCTTGCGGTCCACCGGGTGGCGGCCGATGCCGGTCTTGATCTCGCCCCGCTCCGGCGGCCGGCCCCAGACCAGGGCCAGGTATTCCTTTTTCACTCGGCCGGCGGCAAAGGCCGCCACCAGGCCGCGGTGGGCGCGGTCGTCCTTGGCCGCCACCAGGGCCCCGGAGGTGTCCATGTCCAGACGGTGGACGATCCCCGGCCGCAGCACCCCGCCCACCCCGGCCAAGTCCCCGCAATGGTGCAGCAAACCATGCACCAGGGTCCCGGTCTCGTGCCCGGCCGCCGGGTGGACCACCAGCCCGGGGGCCTTGTTGACCACGATCAGGTGGGGGTCCTCGAAAAGCACCGCCAGGTCCATGGCCTCTGGTTGCAGCTCCAGGGGCTGGGGCGGGGGCAGGCGCAGGCTCAGGAGCTCGCCACCCTTGAGGCGGGCGCTGGCCTTGGCCTCCTGGCCGTCCAGGCTCAGGCGGCCCTCGCCCTGCAGGCGCTGGACCTGGGCCCGGCTCAGGCGCGGGGCCAGGAGCTCGGCCGCCACCTGGTCCAGGCGCCGGCCGGCCGCCTCGCGCGGCACCCGGCGCTCCAGCAGCTCATCCCCGGCCGGGGGTTGGGGCGGATTTGGACTTGGCGGCTGGGGCATGGACGGAGACCTCGCTGGGCTCGGGCGTGTGGCTTGGCATGGCTTTTTGCCAGCGCGCTACGCGCGTGCAAAAACGCATGCCAAGCCGCGCGCGGTCCGTCGACGGACGCGGTGGTGGTCGCCAACCCCGGCCCTGGTCGCGCCGACGCCCCGCGCCAGGCGGCGACGGGGCGTGGAGGAGCCGGGCGCGAGGGGCGCGGGCTCAGGCCACGAAGAAGCTCTCCAACTCGGCGGCCACGGTGTCCTCGCTGGCCTTCTTGGCGATGGAGATCTCCTTGACCAGCAGGTTGCGGGCGGTGTCCAGCATCTTGCGCTCGCCAAAGGACAAATCCTTGTCCAGGCGCAGCAGGAACAGGTCGCGCAGGACCTCGGCCACCTCGAAGACCGATCCGGTCTTGATTTTCTTCATGTAATCGCGGTAGCGCCGGTTCCAGGTCTGGCTCTCGATGACCACCTCGCGGTCCTGCAGGATGGCGTAGACGTCGCGCACGTTGCGAGCGCTGATCACCGGCCGCAGGCCCACGCTTTCGGCGTTGGCCACCGGGATCATGATGATCATCTCGTTCTCGAGGATGCGCATGATATAGAACTTGTGGAGTTGTTCGCCGATCTGGCGCTCCTCCACCGATTCAATGACGCCCACGCCATGGGCGGGATATACGGCGAGTTGACCCATCTTGAACATGAGGGTCTCCCGGGCGAACCCCTGGCAGGTTAATAAACCTAAATGATTGGATATTTTATCATGTGACCATCCTGTGTCAACCGCAAAGGCTTTGACCGGCGCTCAAAAAAGGACGGGGCCGGCGTTTCCGCCGGCCCCGTTACTCAACCGGAACAGAGGCTTAGTGGAGCAGGCCCGCGTAACCGGCCAGCACCGGAGCGATAACCAGGCTCACCACGCTCATGAGCTTGATGAGGATGTTCATGGCCGGACCCGAGGTGTCCTTGAAGGGGTCACCCACGGTGTCGCCCACGACCGCGGCCTTGTGGCAGTCGGAGCCCTTGCCGCCGTGGCTGCCGGCCTCGATGAACTTCTTGGCGTTGTCCCAGGCGCCGCCGGCGTTGGCCATGAACAGGGCCAGGAAGGCGCCCATCACGGTGGAGCCGAGCAGCATGCCGCCCAGGGCCTTGGGTCCAAGCAGGAAGCCCACGACCACCGGAGAGAGGACCGCCATGATGCCGGGAGCCATCATCTCCTTGATGGCGGCGCCGGTGGCGATGGCCACGCAGGTGGCGGGATCGGGCTCGGCGCCAGGCTTGCCCTCGAGCAGGCCGGGGATCTCACGGAACTGACGGCGGATTTCCTCCACCATCATGAAGGCGGCGCGACCCACGGACTCCATGGTCATGGCGGCGGCCATCATGGGGATGATCGCGCCCAGGAACACACCGATGACCACCATGGGGTTGGTCATGTCGATGCTGTCGATCTTGGCGCCCTGGGTGTAAGCCACGAACAGGGCCAGGGCGGTCAGGGCGGCGGAGCCGATGGCGAAGCCCTTGCCGATGGCGGCGGTGGTGTTGCCCAGCGCGTCCAGGGAGTCGGTGATCTTGCGGGTCTCGTGACCCAGACCGGCCATCTCGGAGATGCCGCCGGCGTTGTCGGCGATGGGGCCGTAGGCGTCCACGGTCATGGTCGCGCCGACGGTGGCCAGCATGCCCACCGCGCTCAGGCCGATGCCGTAGATGCCGGCGACCTTATAGGCGATGTAGGTGGCCACGCAGATGCCCAGGATGGGCAGGTAGGTGGAGCGCATGCCCACGGCCAGACCGGCGATGATGACGGTGGCCGGGCCGGTCTCGCTGTTGTTGGCGATGTGCTTCACCGGCGCGGAGCTGGTGTAGTACTCGGCCAGCAGACCGATGATGATGCCGCAGATCAGGCCGGAGACGATGGCCCACCAGGCGTTGTTGGGCACCTGGGGCAGGGCGGCGATGACAAAGTAGGCCAGGGCCGCGAACATGATGGCCGCCACGAAGGTGGTGTAGCGCAGGGCGCCGGCCGGGCTGCCCTTCTCGAAGACCTTGATCGAGAAGACGCCCACGAAGGAGCTGAGCAGACCGCACATGGCCACCAGCACCGGGTAGGCCATCAGCTGCAGCTTGGTGTTCACATCGGTGCTGGTGATGCCCATCAGGGCCAGGTCGTCAGCGGTGATGGTGGCCGCGATGGCGATGGTGGCGATGATGGAGCCGACGTAGGACTCGAAGATGTCGGCGCCCATGCCGGCGATGTCACCCACGTTGTCGCCCACGTTGTCGGCGATGACGCCGGGGTTGCGGGGGTCGTCCTCGGGGATGCCCGCCTCGACCTTGCCCACCAGGTCGGCGCCGACGTCGGCGGCCTTGGTGTAGATGCCGCCGCCCACGCGCGCGAACAGCGCGATGGAGGAGGCGCCCATGGCGAAGCCGTTGATGTACATGGCGGTGTCAGGGCTGCCACCGAACAGGTAGAACCAGAAGCCCACGCCCAGCAGACCCAGGCTGGCCACGGCCAGACCCATGACCGAACCGGAGAAGTAGGAGACGTTCAGGGCCTTGGCCTGGCCGAACTTGTTGGCGGCCTCGGCGGTGCGGCTGTTGCCCTTGGTGGCCGCGCTCATGCCGGAGAAACCAGCGGCCATGGAGCACAGCGCGCCGGTGACGAAGGCGATGGCGGTCCAGGGGGTGGAGGCGGGCAGCTTGCTGTCCACCACGAACCACAACAGGACGAAGACGATCGCGATGAAGATGACGAGTACGGAGTACTCTTTGCGCAGGAAGGCCATGGCGCCGGCATTGATCATGCCTTCCAGCTTCTGCATGGTCTCGTTGCCGTTGGGCTGCTTTTTGACGTACTGGTAGATCATGTAGGCTACCAGCAAGCCAATCACGGCCAGCCACGGCGCGTACACAGTCAAGCCTCTCATTACCCCTCTACCTCCTCCTTAAGGGAAACCCCGTGGTAACGCTGCATGGCCGCCTGGGGCCCCTGCTCCAGGATGACCGCCAGACACTCCGCGGCCAGCACCGTCACCTTGTCAAACACGCCGCGCTGATCGGCGTAGAAGCCGCTCAGCACGTAATCCTCTATGTTCTCGCCATATCTGGGGCGGCCGATTCCCAGCTTGAGCCGGATGAACTGGTCGCTGCCCAGGTGTTGCATGATGGAAGCCACGCCCTTGTGGCCGCCGGCCCCCCCTTTGAGGGCGATCTTCAGCCGGCCGGGCTCCTGGTCCAGGTCGTCGTGCGCCACCACCACCCGCTGGGGCTCCAGGTCGTAGTAGTGCGCGAGGCTGGCCACCGCCTGACCGCTCAGATTCATATAGGTCTGGGGCAGGGCCAGGACGATCTTGCGTCCCTGGTGCCGTCCCTCGCCCCACAGGCTCTGGTGGCCCCGGCGGGTGATCCCCACCCCCAGCCGGTCCGCCAACTCCTGCACCGCGCGAAACCCCAGGTTGTGCCTGGTGCCCTCGTAGCGGGGCCCGGGATTGCCCAGGCCCACCACCAGGACCGGCCCCGCCGGCAACGGTTGCATGGTCGCTCCGGGGCCGGCCTACTCGGCCGCCTCGGCCTCTTCTTCCCCGGCGGGAGCCGGCGCGCTGGGCTCGGCGCAGGTCACCACCGCGTCGTTCTCCTCGAAAACCGCCGTCACCCCGGCCGGAAGCTGCAGGTCGGCCAGGTAGATGGCCGCGCCCAACTCCAGGCCGGACAGGTCCACCCGCACCACCTCGGGCAGGTCCTTGACCTGGCCCTCCAGCTTGACGTTGTAGTAGGCCACGTTGAGCACGCCGCCCAGGTTGACGCCCGGGGCCTCGCCCACGAACTCCAGGGGCACTTCCATGACCAGGGACTGGCCGGCCTTGACCTCCAGAAGGTCCACGTGCACGACCTTCTTGCCCAGGTAGTCATGCTGCATCTCGTGCAGCACCGCCATGCGGGCCGGACCCTGGTCCACGCTGAGCGCCAGGAAGGCGTTTTCGCCGCTGACCTGACGCAAGACCTTGGAAAGGTCCAGCAAATCCAGGGTCAACGCCTGCGGCTGGTTGCCCGCGCCATAAAGCACGGCCGGAATCTGGCCGGCGGCCCGGAGCTTACGGGCCACGCCCTTGCCGGTTCCCTGACGCAACGAAGCCGAAAGTGGTATCTGTTCCATTACTTAAGAATCACCTCTCCCCGGGCGGCCCCAAGCCGGCCGGTCAAGTGGGGGCATAATAATGCAGCTTTTCACAAAAGGCAAACCTTTTCCCCGACCCGCGCCGTCTGGACCAGACCAGGACGGGCGGCCGGGAGCAGGCTGCCACTACACAAACAACGAACTGACCGAGTCCTCCATGTGGATGCGGCGGATGGCCTCGCCCAGCAGGCGGGCCACCGACAGGGCCGCGATCTTGCCGCAGGCCACCGCCTCTTCTGACAGGGGAATGGTGTTGGTGGCCACCACCTTGGTGATGGGGCTGTCCTTGATGCGCCCCACCGCCGGGCCGGAGAGCACCGCGTGGCTGGCGCAGGCCCAGACCTCGCGCGCCCCGGCGTCGGTCAGGGCCCGGGCGGCCTCGGTCAGGGTGCCGGCGGTGTCGATCATGTCGTCCACCACCACCGCCAGCTTGCCGGCCACGTCGCCGATGATGTTCATGGCCTGGGCCACGTTGGCCATCTCGCGCCGCTTGTCGATGATGGCCAGGCCGGCCTGGAGCCGTTTGGCGATGGCCCGGGCCCGCTCTACGCCGCCGGCGTCGGGGCTGACGATCACCGCCTCGCCCTGGAGATGGCGGCGCAGATAGTCCAGGATCACCGGCGAGGCGAAGAGGTGGTCCACCGGGATGTTGAAGAAGCCGCCGATCTGGCCGGCGTGCAGGTCCAGGCAGAGCACCCGGCCGGCGCCGGCGGTGCTGATCAGGTCGGCCACCAGCTTGGCGGTGATGGGCACCCGGGGGGCCACCTTGCGGTCCTGGCGGGCGTAGCCGTAATAGGGGATCACGGCGGTGATGCGCCGGGCCGAGGAGCGCCGGAACGCATCGATCATGATCAGGAGCTCCATCAGGTGGTCGTTGACCGGCGGGCTGGTGGACTGGATGACGAAGACATCCGCCCCGCGCACGTTCTCCCCCACCTCCACGAAGACCTCGCCGTCGCTGAAGCGCCGGACCATGGCCTGGCTCAGCGGCAGGTGCAGGTAATGGCAAATCTCCTCCGCCAGGAGGGGATTGGAGTTGCCGGTGAAGACCTTAAGCTTGTTGAACATGGCCTATCCCGTCCCTGGCCGGCTGAACGGCGCCGGGGATCCCGATCCGCGGCCCCGGGGGCCCGGACCTAAGTTGGCTGGGGTGGCAGGATTCGAACCTGCGAATGCGGGTTCCAAAGACCCGTGTCTTACCGCTTGACGACACCCCAGTGAAAAAACGCGTTCCCCCGAGGCCGGGCCCGGCCGCTTTCGCGGCCGGGCGCCACGCCCCGCAGGCTGTCCAGACCCCGTGTGGTCCGGCGGGCGTCCCCTATGACCGCTAGCCTTCGCTGGCCAGAGGCGCCCCTCCCTGCTCCAAGGTTCGGTCGTACTCGCCCAGGACCGCTTCCTCGATCATGCGACGGGTCTCGCTGTTCAAGGGATGCGCGGTGTCCTGGTAGGTGCCGTCCTTGCGCCGCTTGCTGGGCATGGCCACGAACAGCCCCTTGTTGCCTTGGATGACCTTCAAGTCGCGCACCAGAAAGCACCGGTCGAAGGTGATGGTGGCGTAGGCCTTGAGACGGTCCTCCTCCACGGGGAATACCCTGACTTCCGTGACCTCCATCGATAAGCCCCCCTCGCGGGATTTGGGTTCAGGCCCTATACCCCCTACAGGCCCTGACCCACCACCCGCTCCTGTTCGTCAGCCGGTCCGCCGCCCTCCGCGCCTCTTCCGGGTCCCCAAACAACCCGAATACGGTTGGGCCGCTGCCGGACATAAGCGTCCCCCAGGCCCCAGCCCCCCTGAGCGCAGTCTTGATCTTGGCCAAAACCGGGTGGGCGGTCAAGGTGACGGCCTCCAGGTCATTAGCCAAAAGCCAACCTGGGCTCAACGTGCTTCCTGAGGGGCATTTTATTTTATTTCGGCCACCCTGTTTTGTCCACGCCAAATCCATCTGTTGGAACACCCAGGCGGTTGACACGGCAAACCCTGGGTTTACCAGCACAAAATCCAATAACGGGAACTCCGGCCAGGGGATGACCCGCTCCCCCACTCCGGTGCAAAAAGCCGTCTCGCCGGCCAGGAAGAAGGCCACGTCCGCCCCCAGGCCGGCGGCCAGCTCCACTAGGCGCTGGGGGGCCAGGAGCCCGCCGTGCAGGGCGTTGAGGGCCAGGAGCACCGCCGCGGCGTCCGAGGAGCCGCCGCCCAGGCCGGCCGCCACCGGGGTGCGCTTGGTCAGGCGGATGCGGCCCACCGGCTCGCGCCCGGCGGCGGCGAACCAGGCCCGGGCCGCGCGCAGGGCCAGGTTGCCCTCCCCGGCCAGGGCCGGGTCGTCGCAGACCAGGTCCAGGCCCGGCCCCTGGTCGTCCACCACCAGATCGTCGCCCAGGTCCAGGGGCTGCATCACGGTGGCCAGTTCGTGGTAGCCGTCGGCTCGGCGGCCCAGCACCGTCAGGTGCAGGTTCACCTTGGCCGGGGCGAAGATATTGATTTCCATGACTGATCTCGGTTCCAGCGCCGCCGGGGCGGTCGGGAGGGCCGGGCCGGCGGTCAGGGCGGCCCAACCCGGGGGCGGATCGTTGCAAACGCGAGAGGCCCCGGAGTCATCTCCGGGGCCTCTCGTTGGCGGCTAGTTCTTGGGCGCCTTGACCACCATGAACAGGGTGGCCTCCTGGCGCTGGATCAACAGCAGCAGGCCCTCGCCGGGCTTGAGCTTGCCGGCCAGGCGCGCGAACTGGTCCAGGCTGTCCACCGGCTTCTGGGCCGCCTCCAGGATCACGTCGCCCCGGCGCAGCCCGGCCTCCTCGGCCGGCCCGCCGTTCTGCACCCCGGTGACCACCAGGCCCTTCCTGGCCTTGGGGATGCCCAACTGCTGGGCCAGCTCCGGGGTGAGCCTCTGCAGGGTCAGGCCCAGCTGGACCTTGGCCGGCTCCTCGGCCTGGGCCGCCTCGGGCTGCTCGTCCTTCAGCTCGCCGACGATGGCGGTGACGGGCCGGGAGCGGCCCTCGCGCATCACCTTGAGCTTGACCTCCTTG
>CALERA010000365.1 GCA_937908275.1 uncultured Desulfarculaceae bacterium
TACGAGATGTAGCCGTGACTGGAGTTCAGACGTGTGCTCTTCCGATCTGTCTGTACTGACCCCGCGACCGCCCTCGTCTCTGGCGCGCTTGAGCGCTGGCCCCCTGGTCGCCTCCGCCCCGCCTCCCCGGACCGTCACTCCGCGCATTTTGTCAATTTTGTAAACATTGTCAGGTTTGTCGTACAACCCTCCCCCCCTCCGCCCTCCGTATTCACCCCGCTTACTTGGCCAGCCTTGTCAGCCAGTTGCGCTGTATTTTCGCGGAAGCGACCCAAATGGCACCGCCGTTGCTCTATCAGGGGCAGAACCAACCCTGGCAGGAGTTAGTCATGAGGAAGGTAGCGATTTACGGCAAGGGCGGCATCGGCAAGTCCACCACCACCCAGAACACGGTGGCCGGTCTGGCCGAGATGGGCAAGAAGGTGATGGTGGTGGGTTGCGACCCCAAGGCGGACTCCACCCGTCTGTTGCTGGGCGGCCTGGCCCAGCGCTCGGTGTTGGACACCCTGCGCGAAGAAGGCGAGGACGTGGATCTGGATGAACTGCGCCTGGCGGGTTACTCCAACACCCTCTGCGTGGAGTCCGGCGGTCCCGAGCCCGGGGTGGGCTGCGCCGGCCGCGGCATCATCACCTCCATCAACATGCTGGAGCAGCTGGGCGCCTACAACGAGGAGCACCACCTGGACTACGTCTTCTACGACGTGCTGGGCGACGTGGTCTGCGGCGGGTTCGCCATGCCCATCCGCGAGGGCAAGGCCCAGGAGATCTACATCGTCTGTTCCGGCGAGATGATGGCCATGTACGCGGCCAACAACATCTGCAAGGGCATCAAGAAGTTCGCCGAGTCCGGCGTGGTGCGCCTGGGCGGCCTGATCTGCAACAGCCGCAACGTGGACAACGAGAAGGAGATGATCGCCGAGTTCGCCAAGCAGTTGGGCACCCAGATGATCTACTTCGTCCCCCGCAACAACGACGTGCAGCGCGCGGAGATCAACCGCAAGACCGTGATCGAGTGGAAGCCCGAGTGCGACCAGGCCAACGAGTACCGCAACCTGGCCCGGGCCATCGATGGCAACGAGATGTTCGTGATCCCCAACCCCATCAGTCAGCAGCAGCTCGAGGGTCTCCTCATGGAATTCGGCCTGCTGGACGCCGCCTAGAAAGGAGCTTTCCCCCATGATCATGATTCGCGCCATCGTGAGACCGGAAAAGGCCGACGACGTGCTGGCGGCGCTGATGGAAGCCGGCTACCCCTCGGTGACCAAGTACGCCGTGGCCGGCCGCGGCAAGCAGCGGGGCATCAAGATCGGCGAGGTCACCTACGACGAGCTGCCCAAGACCATGCTGATGAGCGTGATCAAGGACGAGGACAAGGACTTCGTCATCGACATCGTGATGAAGGCGGCCCGCTCGGGCAAGAGCGGCCACTTCGGCGACGGCAAGATCTTCGTCAGCGACGTCCAGGATGTCTACACCATCAGTTCCGGCGAGCGGGACACCGCGCTCCAGACTGGCGAGGCGGCGGCATGAGGGAAGTCATCGCCGTGGTTCGCATGAACATGATGAACCAGAACAAGAAGGCTCTCACCGAGGCCGGCATCTCCTCCTTCTTCGCCCATGAGGTGCAGGGCCGGGGCAAGGGGCTGGTCAACCAGCACGTGCTCAACGGCGCGGCCGAGGGACACGAGGAGGCGGTGGCCCTGTTGGGCGAGAAGGGCAAGCTCTACCCCAAGCGGATGCTGACGGTGGTGGTGCCCGACAAGGAAGTGGACGCGGTGGTCAAGACCCTGATCAAGACCAACCAGACCGGCCACCCTGGCGACGGCAAGATCTTCGTGATGTCGATCACCGACTCGGTCCGCGTGCGCACCGGCGAGCGGGGCCAGAAGGCCATCGTCTAGGCGCGGCGGGGAGGATGACAAGATGACGACCCCGGAAAACACCCCAGTGACCTGGGACCCCAATGAGGTCAAGGAAGAGATACTCAAGAAGTATCCCACCAAGACCGCCCGCAAGCGCGCCAAGCAGGTGCTCATCGCCGAGGCGCTGCAGACCGAGACGCCCGAGATCATGGCCAACGTGCGGACCATCCCGGGCATCATCACCATGCGCGGCTGCACCTATGCCGGGTGCAAGGGCGTCATCATGGGCCCCACCCGCGATATCGTCAACATCACCCACGGCCCCATCGGCTGCGGCTTCTACTCCTGGCTGACCCGGCGCAACCAGA
>CALERA010000366.1 GCA_937908275.1 uncultured Desulfarculaceae bacterium
CAAACTCTTTGCCTACGAACTGCTCTTCCGCTCCGGCCCCCAGAACGTCTTCGACGCCCTGGACGGGTCGCAAGCCACCGGCCGGGTCATCAACGACTCCCTGCTGGTCTTCGGCGGCCGGGAATTCACCCGGGGCCGCCGGGCCTTCATCAATTTCCCGGAGCAGATGCTGCTGCAGGGCTACCCCCGGCTGTTGCCCAGGGACTGGGTGGCGGTGGAGGTGCTGGAGACGGTGGAGCCCAGCCCGGAGGTGATCAAGGCCCTGGGCGAACTCAAGCGCCAAGGCTACTACCTGGTGCTGGACGATTTCGTCTACCAGCCCCGTTTCCGCCCCTTCCTGGAGCTGGCCGACCTGGTGAAGGTGGACCTCCTGGCTTTCGAGGATTTCGCCCAGGTGGCGGAGATGGTCAAGGCCATCAAGCCCCACCAGGCGGCCCTCCTGGCCGAGAAGGTGGAGACCTACGCCCAGTTCCGCCAGGCCATGGACCTGGGGTTCTCCTATTTCCAAGGCTATTTCTTCAGCCGCCCGGAAGTGGTCTCCGGCCGGGAGCTGGCCCCCCAGAAGCTGGCCCATTTGCAGTTGCTGCGCCAGATCAACCAACCGGATTTGAATCTGGCGGAACTGGAGGCGGTGATCAAGCAGGACCTCTCGCTGTCCTACAAGCTGCTGCGCTACATCAATTCCGCCGGCTTCGGGCTGCTGAACGAGGTCACCAGCATCCGCCAGGCCTTGGCCCTCCTGGGCCGGGACAATGTCCGGCTCTGGGCCTCGCTGCTGGCCCTGGCCAGCCTGTCCCAGGACAAGCCCGACGAGTTGATCGTCAGCTCGGTGCTGCGCGCCCGCTTCTGCGAGACCATCGCCCCGGCCCTGGGCCTGGCCGCCCTGTCCAGCGACCTGTTCCTGCTGGGGCTTTTCTCCCATCTGGACGCCATCATGGACCGGCCCCTGGAGGATACGATCCGCGACCTGCCCCTGAGCGAGGGGGTGCGGGGGGCCCTGCTGGGCCAGCACGGCAGGCTGCGCCTGGTGCTGGAAACCGTGGGGGCATACGAGCAGGGCGATTGGCTGGGCATGAGCCTGGCCGCCGGGGAGTTGGGGCTCGACGAGGACCAACTGGCCGGGCTTTACGCCACGGCGGTGGCGTGGGCCCCGCAATCGCTGGGCGCCTGATCCCGGCCCAAAACTTCCCCTTGCGCAACTCGCCGGCCTCTGCCAAAAACTAGGATCAAGGGGCGAGGGCGGGCAAGCGCCAGGGGCGCACCAAGAACACTTGACGGCGGGAAGGCGGTGGGAATGTCGCGCTGGTCATCGATTCTGATTCTGAGCCTGTCCCTATTGACCGCCTGGTCATCTTCGGCCCTGGCCAAGACCCATGCCAGCGTCTCCCCGGCCCTGAAGGGCATCGACGCGGTGATGGTGGTGGTCAGCGGGATGAGCCCCCAGGCCGAGAAGGACGGCCTGAAGCGCGCCGACCTGCAACACGACGTGGAGCATCGTCTGCGCCAGGCCGGCATCAAGGTGCTCAGCCCCAGCGAGCGGGCCCAGGCCCCGGGCCAGCCCCAGTTGATCGTGCGCTTCGTGGACCAGAAGCGCTCGGACATGGAGATCTACGCCATCAGCATCGCGGTGCACCTGGTGCAGAGCGTGCGCCTGGCCCGCGACAACAAGGTGGTGGTGCCGGCCGAGACCTGGGGCATGAGCGGCGTGATCAGCGTGGGGGCCCAGGAATTGGTCAGCGTGCGCTCCCTGCTCCAGGAATACGTGGACATGTTCATCCAGGCCTGCCACGCCGCCAACGGCGTCAAGTCCAAGACCCAGGAAAGGCCCTAATCCGGCCGCGAGTCCCAAACCCAGATCGGAGACATCCAAAGTCATGAACCTCCATCGTGCATTGCCTGTCATGGCCATGCTGCTCAGCCTGGCCCTGGCCGCCCCCGCCCTGGCCGCCGCGCCGGTGTCGGAGATCATGGCCGGCAACCAGGCCGCGGAAAAGGGCGACCTGGACCGGGCCATCAAGCACTTCAGCGCCGCCATCGACTCCGGCAAGCTGTCCAAGGAAAACCTGGCCATCGCCTACAACAACCGGGGCAGCGCCTACGACGACAAGAAGCAGACCGACAAGGCCATCGCCGACTACAGCAAGTCCATCGCCGCCAACCCCAACTACGACGCGGCCTACTACAACCGCTCCTACGCCTACGAGCGCAAGGGCAAGGTGAGGGAGGCGCTGCAGGACATGGAAAAGGCGGTGCAATTGGAGCCCGATGACAGCGATTTCCAGCAGCGCCTGACCTATCTGAAGTCCAAGCTCGCCGGCACGGCCAACTAGCCCCATGGCGCGCTGGACAACGGCGGCGCTGGTCCTCCTGGTCCTGGTCGGGGCCTCCGGCGCTCCGGTCCGGGCCGGGGCCCTGGACGACCTGAACACCGGCCTGGCCCTGGACGACATCTCCAGCGGCCTGGCCGCCCGGGAGCGCGGCGACCAGGACGGGGCCATCAAGCGCTACAGCCACGCCATCGAATCCGGCGGCCTGGACAACCCCAACCTGGCCATCGCCTACAACAACCGCGCCAACGCCTATGACGACAAGGGCGACAGCGAGCGCGCCCTGGAGGACTACAACCAGGCCATCCGCCTGGACCCGCGCCTGGCCGAGGCCTACTACAACCGGGGCTACGCCCTCTATCGCCTGGGCCGGCCCCAGGACGCCCTGCGCGACTACGACAAGGTGGTCTCCCTGCTGCCCGAGCTGCCCAGCGCCTATTTCAACCGCAGCATCGTCCTGCTGGCGCTGAACGAAAAACCCAAGGCCATCGAGGACCTGCGCAAGGCCCTGCAACTGGACCCCACCAACACCAAGTACCGCGACCAGTACAACCTATTGCAAGCCTCGGAGGTCAAGCGGCCCTGACCCGGGGCTTTTTGGCCGCGCCTCCGGCAGCTTGCCTTTTCTCAAGGAGGCACGAGTCATGGCCGGCCAAGACCCGCAGAAGCTGGTGATCATCGCCACCCACGCCGAGGAGAACCCGGACAAGGCCACCCTGCCCTTCGTGATGGCCAACACCGCCCTGGCCATGGACATGGAGGCCACGGTGATCCTGCAATCCACCGGGGTCTACCTGGCCTATCGCGGCTATGCCGA
>CALERA010000367.1 GCA_937908275.1 uncultured Desulfarculaceae bacterium
GACCACCGAGATCTACACTCTTTCCCTACACGACGCTCTTCCGATCTGGCGAGACCGGCGGTCAGGGGACTTGCGGTCCAGGAGGAGGGGGCGAGGCAGGCCCCTTGCTCCGCCTCGTCAGCCTCAGCAACAGGCGGCCGAGCAGCGCCAAGGCCAGGAGTGTGCTTTCCACCACGCAGATGCACTGGCTGGCCGGCAGGTCGGCCGCAAATGACCAGCCCAGGCCGGACAGGGTGGCGGCCACGGCCAGGCCCGCCGCCCAAGCCAGGACCCAGCCCAGGCGGCGGCAGATAATCAATGCCGCGCTGGGGGCGATGACCAGGTGGGCGAAGACCAGGATCGCCCCGGCCGTCTTGGCCGCCGTGGCCACGGCCAGACCCAGACAGGCGAAATAGACCAGCTCCCACCAGGCGACCCGCAGGCCCAGCACCCGGGCCGCATCACGGTCCAGAAAGCTGAAGGCAATGGGGCGCAGGCAGAGCAGCAGCACCAGCACCACTGGCCCCAGGATGGCCAGCATCAGGCGAGCTTCGCCTGGCGCGGCCAGCAGCAGGTCGCCATAGAGCAGGGCTTTGACCTCGCCCAGGCCGAAACCGCTCCGGGCCACCACCAGGATGGCCAGGGACGAGGCCAGCACGAAAACCACGCCCAGCACCGCCTCACGGGTCAGGCGGCCATAGCCCCGGGGCAAGGCCAGGGCGGCGGCCGCGGCCAGGGTCAGGCCGCCAGCCAACGGCAGGTGGGGCAGGCCCCAGGCCAGGCCCAGGGCCACGCCCAGGTTGGCCACCTCCGACAGGGTGATGCCGATAAAGACCACCCGCTTCAGCACCGCAAGCACGCCCAGCAAGGCGCAGGCCACCGCCACCGCCATTCCGGCCAGCAAGGCCTGGGGGAAGAGCACCGCCACCTGGGCCAGGCCCTCAAACATGACCGCCTCCCTCCGTGGCGGCCAGGGGGCGCAGGCGCACCCGACCGTGCTCCACCTGGGCCACCTGGTCGGTCAGGCCGCGCAGCAGGGCCTCGCCGTGGTGGGCCAGGATGACGGTGCGGCCCTGCTCCCGGCTCAAGACGGCCAGGCGGGCCAGGATCTCGCGCTGCGACGCCTCGTCCAGGCCGGCGGTGGGCTCGTCCAGCACCAGCACCATGGCTCCCCCCACCAGGGCGCGGGCGATGAGCGCCTTCTGGCGCATGCCGCCGGAGAGCTCGGCAAAAAGCTTGTTGCCGTGGCCGGCCAGGCCCACCAGGGCCAGGGCCTCGGCCACGGCTCGGCGGCCAGCCCGGCCCAGGGGTCGCCACCAGCCCCGGCCGGGGTAAAGACCCATGGCCACGATGCCGGTCGCGTCAATGGGAAAACGTGGGTCGATTCTGGCCTGTTGGGGCACATAGCCCGGAGGCCGCCGCCGGAAGTCGCTGACCACATCGCCCCGCAGGGGCCGCACCAGGCCCAGCAGGGTTTTCAGCAGGGTGGTCTTGCCGGCGCCGTTGGGTCCCACCAGGGGTAAGAAGGCTCCCCACGGCACGGCCAGATCGACCCCGCGCAGGACCTCCTCCCGGCCAAAGGCCACCCACAAATCCCGGCAGACCAGCGCCTGCTCGGGAGAAAGGGCGACCAGCGCCGGGCCGGAGGCTCCTGAGCGGGAAGCGGGGGCAAGATTCACAACGCCTCCGCCAGGCGATCCACCAGCAGGTTGAGCAGGGCCAGGTAATCCTGGCCGCCAGCCAGACCGCCGCAGGTGTTTGGCAGCACCAACACCCGCGCGCTGGTCTGGCTGGCGGCCAGATCGGCGGCGTTGCGGGGGTAGTAGGGTTCCAGCAGGATGACCTTCACTCCCTGCTCGCGCATGATCCGCACCACCTGGGTCAGGTGCCCGGCGCCGGGTGGGATGCCGGGTTTGGGTTCCAACTCGGCCGCCACCCGCAGACCGAAGCGGTTGGTCAGGTAAACCCAGCTCTTGTGATAGATGACCAGCGCCGCGCCGCGCTTGGAGGCCAGACGCGCTTTCCAACCACCCAGTTGGCTGTCCAGGCCCTCCTCGGCCAGGAAGGCGTCCAGCTTGCCGGTCAGTTCCAGGGACCAGAGGCTGTTGCCGCCCAGCTTGTCCACCAGGGCCGGGCCGAACATGGCCGCATCCAGGCGGTGCTCGAAGGCGGTCAGGTTGGCCTCGAAAGCCTGGGCATTGGCGGGATGGAGCCGGGCCAGACGCTGGGCCAGGGCGTAGGCCGCCAGGCGGGCGTTGATGGGGTCCAGCCACCAGTGGGGGTTGCCCAGGGGGTGTACGTCGCCCATGTCCCGGCTGATGGGCCCGGTGGGGATGTCCAGTTTGAGCACCTTTTCCGAGGCGTCCAAATGGCGGGGGCCGCCGGGCAGCAGGTCGGGGCGGCGGGCGCCAGACAACAGGGGGGGCTCCCAGCCCACCTCCAGCTCCATACCCGCCCGCACCCAGAGGTCGGCGTCGCGGGCGGCCAGCACATAGCTGGGCTTGGCTTGCAGGAAATGGGGGTCGTCGTGTCCGTCGCTGATGCTGGTCACCTGCGCCAGATCGCCGGTAACGGCCCGGGCCAGGCTGGCCAGGTCCGGAGTGGTGGTGACGATCCTGATGGGCTGGGCCTGGGCGGCGGCCCCGCCAGCCGCCAGGACCGCCGCCCAGATCAACGCCACGAACAGCCATCGCATTGTCAGCTTGCCGCGCATGGCGCATCCTTCCTAGAACTTGTGAGCGCCGTGGGTGCCCAGGGCCACCTGGAGCTGCACGAAGAACTCCCAGAAGTCCTGGTCGCCGTCATCCAAGACATAGGAGCCCCGGCTGCCCTGCACCCGGATGCGCGAGAACTCGGTGGGGGAGAAATCGAGCATGGCCGTGAAGCGGTTGCTGGCGTCATAGTCATAGGCCGCGCCCGAGGGACTGTGGCCCTCGTTGATCAGGCCCACCTGATCCCAACGCAGGCCGGTCCGCCAGCGGGGCAGGAAGCCATAGACGCCCTGGAGGTAGAAACCGTCCTGCTTGTCCAGGCGCTCATTGCCGGTCAGCTCCGGCCGCAGGTCGTGGCGATAGAGGTCCAGGTCCTTGCGGCGATAGAGATACTCGCCCTGGAGCACCAGGTCGCCCTGGCCGTGGGGTCCGTGGCCCTTGAACTTGTAGACCGCGTCCAGGCCATAGAGGGTGCTGTGGCCGTCCAGGAAATGGTCGTTGACCCCGTCGCCATCGCCATCGTGGGCTTCCTGGTGAACGCCGCGGGCCAGAGACGCTCCCAGTTGCAGGCCGTGACGGCCGCCCAGGTTGGGGGCGTACTTCAGCCAGCCCACCCAGAGACGGGGGCCGTCCTTCTCGGGCAAGTCCTCCCCAAGGTATTGGAAAGCGGTCTCATTGTCGCCCTGGAAGGCCTCCAGGCCGAAGAGGAGCTGGAAGGGCAGCGGAGCCAACCAGGAGGCCTGCACGCCCTTGTCCAGCAGGTTGTGCTCACCCAAGAGCAGGCGGTAGTTCAGGGGCTGGTCCACGAAGTCCCACTCGTGGGAGTGCTGCGAGTTGAGGCGGCCCAGGCCGCTGAAGAACTTGCCGGCCTGGAGTCTTAAGCCATAGGGCAGCGCGGTGGTCTGGATCACCGCCTCCTCCAACTCGGCCTGCTCGTCGTCCACCGCCACCGTGGCCCAGCCCTTGAAGTAGGGATCGACCTGGGCCGATAGTTGCAACTCCACGTGACGCAGGTTGAAGCCCTTGTCGTTGCCGCCGTGGGTATGGCCTTCTTCGCCATGGCCGTGGGGGTCGCCGAAGCCCTTGATCCCGCTCAGCAGATGGGCGCTGCTCTCCTTGCTGTCGTTGTTGTAGTAGAAGGTGTCCAGGATCACCGAGAGGTCGGGATTGAGCTTTTGCACCGCCTGGCTCCAGGCCGTGGAACCCTCCGGGGGCGGTGCGGCCGAACCCTGGCCGGCCAACTTGGCCAGGCTCTCGCGGCTGGGCGAGGCAGGGGGCGCGGCGGCCGCGGCCTTGCTTCCCAGGGCGTCCAACTTTTGCTGCATCTGCTGCAAGCGGGTCTCGTAGCCTTGCTGCATGGCTTGCATCTGCTGACGCAGGCTGTCCATCTCCCGACGCAGGTCCTCGGCCTGGTCGGCCATGGCCACCGGCGCCATCAGGGCCACGCCAGCGGCCACCACCAGCGAAAACAACAATCTAGGCATGATAATCCCCTTCGCTTCCCAGGGCGCGGAGGTGCGCGCCGCCGGGAAGGCCTGGCTCTGGTTCAAAATCCGTGGTGCGGTGCGGAAGCGGTGGTCAGGCCAGGGCGGGAGGCCCGCGGTGGCGGAATCCCAGGGGCTGCAACAAACCCAGGCGCGGAGGGCTGGTCAACTCCGGGCAGCGGCTGACGATGATTTCGGGAATTGGCGACAGGGGCGGATCGGTCCAGGCCAGGTGTAGACCGGCCAGGGTTGAGCAGATCGGGCAGGCGGGGTGTTCATGACCAGGTTCGGCCGTGGCGAGACGGGCCCCAGCGGTCGGACCATGGGAGCAGGGGTGACTGGAAGCATGGCCAGCCAGGCGCTCGTGCAGGCTTTCGTGCAGCAGGGGTGCGAGGCATGCGGCAAAGAGCAATGCGGCCGGGGCGACCCAAGCCAGGAAGGCCTTTCCCGCGACGGATGCCTTGCGTCGGGGACGGTGCGTTATGTCCAACGGACTTGGCATGCCTCGATAATACCAAGTATTACCAAGGCGGTCCAGATGATCTTGTCCGGGCGCATCTGACAGGCTGTTAAGCGACCTGGTGGGGCTCAAAGGCCAATGGGCAAAGTCACCATTGGCGCTGCGCCGCAAGGCCGTCTGCAAGGCGTCACCGACCAGCCTGGGCTTCGTGTGTTTGTCCCTGGACCAGCCGCCACCAGGCCGCACCTGTTGTGGGGTGACCCTCACGGCCGAGGATCTTAGCCCACCCCTGGCGCAGGAGTAGGGTGAGGGTGAAGGTCGCAAAATCCTGTTATAATCAACATGCATCTGTAAACGGGTAGGTTTGCCGGCTCCAGACCTGGACCACGAGAGGATAAAGCGGCATGACAACCGAGAAGCGTAGCGCAGTTTCGGTCTTCGTCGATCGCCATCTGGCCGCTCTGCTCGCCGAAGACATTCCCGCCTGGGTTGATCTCTGGGCCGAGGATGGGGTCTTCGAGTTTCCGTTCGCGCCGGAAGGCTATGTCAAACGGCTCGATGGAAAGGCGGCGATCGCCAACTACATGAGCGGGTTCCCCGAGAAGATCAAGATCAACAAGTTCAACGTCATCAAGCTCATGGATTCGCCTGACGGAGACGAGGGCTTTCTCGAATTCACCTGCGAAGGAACGGTGGTGCCGACGGGGCGGCCCTATAATATGCACTATGTTTCTTTTCTGCGCCTAAGAGACGGAAAGCTCACGCTCTACCGGGACTTCTGGAATCCCCTTGTCGCAATCGAGGCCTTTGGCGGCGAGAGCGAGATGACGCGCATCCTCTCCGGCGGGGCGGCTTGATCATGGCCGGCGCAAGCAAGGTTCTTGTTGTTGGCGGCACGGGAAAAACCGGTCGTGCGGTTGTGCGCGGCCTGAGGGAGCGTGGCGTGCCGCTCAGGATCGGCGCCCGAAATGCGCGCGTTGAAGCTGGCGTGCGCTTCGATTGGATGGACGAGAGTACGTACGCCAGCGCCATAGACGGCGTTGACGGCATTTATCTTGTCGCTCCGGTGGGCGTGCTTGATCCGGTTCCTGTGATGTCGCGTTTCATTGATCGCGCCTTGGAAGCCGGCGTTCGCCGCTTTGTGCTTCTGAGTTCTTCGGCGATCCCGATCGGCGGACCGGCGATGGGACAAGTCCATAAGGTGCTTTCTGAGCGCGTGCCAGAATGGGCTGTTCTTCAGCCGTCGTGGTTCATGCAGAATTTCACCGAAGCGCATCATGGCGACACGATACGGCGTGAGTCGAAGATATATTCGGCTACAGGCTCGGCGGCGGTTGCCTTCATCGATGCAAACGATATCGGCGCGACTGGCGTTGCATGTTTGTGCGCCGAGCGCGCGCTCAATGACGGGGTCGTTCTCACGGGGCCGCAAGCGCTGAGCTATGATCAAGTGGCTGAAATTGTTTCGACGGCGGCCGGCCGCCGCATTGATCACGTTAAGCTCGACCAAGCGCAACTTGCGCGCCGCTTTGCAGATCTGGGATTGCCCGCTGACTATGCCGATTTTCTAGCCGGACTCGACGCGTTTTTAGCTGAGGGCAGCGAAGCGCGCACTACCGACAACGTCCTGCAATTGACTGCGCGTGCGCCCGCTTCATTTCGGGATTTCGCTGCGCAGAGCGCCGAACAGTGGCGCGGTGAATAAGCTACCCAAGCTTAGTTGAGTTTTTTTAGCTAGCTGCACAGTGATGGTATTCTGCTGACAGTCGTCTTCGGCTGGGGGCTTGGTCAGGCAGCCTTCTTGGCGGCCCTGTTTCCCGTCCGATCCTTCCGATCCAATCCGTCCCTGAAAGCCTTCAACGGCGTCCTGCCGTTCATGCCAGGTGGCCACCCAACCCTCCCGGGGCATCCGCCGTCCCGGTGTCATGTGCCAGGTGAAATGAGACCGGGCGTGGTTGTTGGAAAATACAGGACCAACGCGGGACTGGCGTAGGACCGACAAGAGCTTGGGCAACTTGGAGCCCATGGCCAGCACCAAAAATCAAGATGCGGCAAAACGCCCATTCCGAGCCTAATTTGCCGCGCAAAACGCGACAAACAGCGGACCGGAAACTACCAACCGCAAGTCATGTAGCTCCGGCTTTGCCGGAGGTGCAGGACTGGGCGGTTATACCAGCGCTACCTGTCGTTCTCGTACGGCCGAAAATTCAACCCCCTACCGCTCCTATACGGCGTTATAGATGTCATCAATGAATTATTCCCTTGGCTCCTCTACCACGATTACAAAAAATCGTCGTGCCTTCTGTCGCATTTCATTTGGCAAACTGTCACATTCTGCCTGGCAATTTACAGCCGCATCCTGCCGGCCTTCAAAAGGGTCGGCAATCCTTTTGCATCCAGAGCTCCGGATCACCGTGATGCCTTTGTGATACGGCTAGATCTGAAATCGAGCTGAAAAGGACCCAAAAAGCCGCGCCCCGGTAGGTTTGCGCAACCTACCGGGGCGAGCTTAACCAGTTGAAAAAACCGGTTTATTTATGGTGCGCCCGGGGTGATTCGAACACCCGGCCTACGGATTCGTAGTCCGGCGCTCTGTCCAGCTGAGCTACGGGCGCGTTTGGTTGTCGCGTGGGCGCGACAGCAGCCAATTATAACAAAAAAGTCTGAACCGGCAACAGGCGGCTTGGTTATTGCGCGGGATTGCGGCCTGGACCTCGGATCGAGACCTGGCGCGTCTGGGGCAGGGCAGGGCAGGGCGGGCCAAGCGGCGGAGATGCTTGGCGCCATATGTTGTTGCGTAACTTAAATAGCGCCGCGATAACAATGCGATAAGCTGCTGAGGGTTGCCCATCGGCCGCGTGGCGTTGCATTATGGAAACTCCTGTACCAATATGGAAATGAACCGCCGCCTGCCCCTGAGAGTTGGCCGCACCTGAAACCGGGGAGACTGGAGTGCTCGTGGTCGGCTTGCGATGGCTGTCGCCACTATTGGTGTTGTTGCTCATGGGCTGCGCGTCGTTCCAGCCCATCACCTATGATTCGGTCAAGCGCGAGTTCCCCTCGCCCGGACCCGCCCCGGTCGCCCAGGCTGGCCCCGGGCCGGACCAACCAGGCCAGCCCCCGGCAGGTGGCGGACCGGCGCGCGATTGGAGCCAACCCCTGACCCTGGCCCAGGCGGTGCGCCTGGCCCTGGCCCACAACCCCGAGCAGGAGATGGCCTGGCAGCGGGTGCGCCAGGCCGAGGCCCTGCTGGACCAGTCCCTGGCCGCCTTCCTGCCCATGATCAGCCTCTACACCGAATACGCCCGGGGCGACGCGCCCTCGGGCTATTTGTTCAAGACCATCGACCAGCGCCTGCTGCCGTCCAACACCAACTTCAACGATCCCGGCACCTTCCAGAACTGGGAGAGCGGGGTGCGGGTGCGCTGGAACCTCTTCCGGGGCGGACAGGACTACCTGCGCCGGCGCATGGCGGCCGAGGGCCTTGAGATGGGCCGCCTGGACCGCTCCACCCTGAACAACACCCTGACCGCCTCGGTGATCAAGGGCTATTACAACTGCCTGGCCGCGGCGGACATGGTGGCCATCAGCCGCCAGGCGGTGCAGAGCGTGGAGGCCCAACTGCGCCAGACCCAGGTGCGCTACGATGGCGGCGGGGCCTTGAAGAGTGATCTCCTTTCCCTGAAGGTCCGCCTGGCCCAGGCCCGGGAGGACCTGGTGCGCAGCGAGAACGGCCAGCGCCTGGCCCTGGCCGCCCTGGCCAATCTCCTGGGGGCCGATCCGGACACCAACCTGGTGCTGCTGGGCGAGGAAAAGGCCGAGCCCAGGGTGCCCCGCGAATACGCCCAGGGGATGTTGGAGGCCATGCACCGCCGGCCGGAGCTGGCCAAGGTCCGCCACCAGGTGGTGGGCGCGCGCCTGGCCCTGGCCGCGGCCCGGGCCGAGTACCTGCCCCGGGTGGACGCCCAGGGCAGCGTCTCCTGGGACGACCCCCTGGCCCAGTACGCCGGCGAGCGCGGCAACTGGACCGCCGGGGCGGTGGCCAGTTGGGACGTCTTCACCGGGCTGTCCACCCTGCGCGAGACCGAGAAGGCCCACGCCGCCTTGCGGGAGGTCCTGGCCGCCGACCGCCAGGCCGCCCTGGGGGTGCAGTTGGACGTGAAGGGGGCCTATCTCAACCTGGCCGAGGCCCTGGCCCGCCTGGAGGTGAGCCGGGCCAGCGTGGACCAGGCCAGCGAGTCCCTGAAGCTGGTGAGCGAGCAATACCAGGGCGGGGCGGCGGACGTGACCCGCTATCTGGACACCGAATTGAACCTCAGCTCGGCCCGCGCCCGCCAGGCGGCGGCCCGCCACGACGCGCGCAAGGCCCGGGCGGACGTGGCCCGGGCCCTGGGCATGTTCTGCGACCCGGAGAAGTTGGAGTGGGCAGGCCATGAGTAAGGCTAGGCTGGGTTGGTTGACCTGGGCGGGGGGCTTGGGGGCCCTGCTCCTGATCGTGCTCTACAGCGCCGGGGTGCTGACCACGGGCAAGGTTTCCCCGGGGCGCGAGACCGCGCCGGCCGTTGGCCCGGCCCCGGCTCGCAGCGGCCAGGCCAGCCTGGTCCAGTTGCCGGAGAACTACGAGGCCGTGGGCACCGTGCGTCCCCTGAGCGAGATCACGGTGGAGGCCCAGGTCCCGGCCCGGGTGCAGAAGATCCTGGTGCGCGCCGGCCAGGCCGTGGCCCCGGGCGACCTGCTGGTCAGCCTGGACGACGCCCAGTACCGCGCCCGGCACGAGCAGGCCCGCCAGGGGCTCAACGCGGCCCTGGCCGCCCTGGAGCGGGCCAAGGCCGAGTATCAGCGGGTGCAGCGTTTCGCCGCCTCCGAGGCCGCCACCCGCCAGTCCCTGGAGCAGGCCAAGGCCGCCTTCCTGGCCGCCGAGGCCGGGGTGGGCGCGGCGCGCAAGCAGGTGGAGGAGGCCGAGATCACCCTGGGCTACACCCAGGTGCGGGCCTCCCGGGCCGGTCAGGTGGTGCGCCGGATGGCCGAGCCCGGCGATTTGGCCCTGCCCGGACGTCCGCTGTTGATGATCCAGACCGGGGGCCAGTGGCGGCTGGAGGCCCTGGTGCGCGAGGGCCTGGTGGACCTGGTCAGCCCGGGGCGGGAGCTCCGGGTGGCGGTGCCGGCCCTGAACGGGGAGATCAAGGGCCGGGTGGAGGAAATCGTACCCACGGCCGATCCCCAGACCCGCAGCTTCCTGGTCAAGGTGGGCCTAGAGGACGCCCCCGGCCTGCGGGCCGGCATGTTCGGCCGGCTCCTGGTGCCGGTGGGCCAGCGTCCGGCGGTGCTGGTGCCCCGGGAGGCGGTGGAGCGCATCGGCCAGTTGGAGACGGTGCGGCTGCGCACCGCCCAGGGCTGGCGGCGGGTCTACGTCACCACCGGCCAGGTCAGCGGCTCCCAGGTGGAGGTGCTCTCGGGCCTGAAGGGCGGCAAGGAGATCGCCCTGGGCGGAGGCGGAGATGCCTGAGCCCCGGCGCGAGTCCGGCGAGGTGCGGCTCAACTGGGTGGGGCGCATCGTGCAGGCCTTTCTCTCGGCCCGGATGTCGATTCTGTTCATCGTCCTGGCCGCCCTGTTGGGCTTTGGGGCGGTGCAGTCCACCCCGCGCGAGGAAGAGCCCCAGATCGTGGTGCCCCTGGCCGATGTCTTTGTCCAGGCCCCCGGGGCCAGCGCCCAGGAGGTGGAAAAGCTGGTGGCCACCCCCCTGGAGCGCCTGCTCTGGCAGATCGACGGGGTGGAGCACGTCTACTCCATGTCGCGGCCCGGCCTGGCCATCGTCACGGTGCGCTTCTTCGTGGGCCAGGACCGCGAGCGCTCCCTGATCAAGCTGCGCAACAAGATCTCCATGAACCAGGACGCGGCGCCGGCCCTGGTCAAGGGCTGGGTGGTCAAGCCGGTGGAGATCGACGACGTGCCGATCCTGGCCATCACCCTGTATTCCGGCCAGCATGACGACCACGTCCTGCGCCGGGTGGGCGAGGAGGTCCTGGCCCGCCTGGCCGAGGCGCCCGATGTCTCGCGCACCCAGGTCATCGGCGGCCGCCAGCGCGAGGTGCGGGTGGAGCTGGACCCGGTGCGCCTGGCCGGCTTCGGCCTGGGTCCCCTGGCGGTGCGCCAGGCCCTGGCGGGGGCCGACGTCTCGGTGTTGGCCGGGGGCCTGGACCAGGCCGACCGC
>CALERA010000368.1 GCA_937908275.1 uncultured Desulfarculaceae bacterium
GTTCTGGGGGCCGGAGCGGAAGAGCAGTTCGTAGGCAAAGAGTTTGCGCCGCCGGTCCAGGATGGGCTGCCGCGCCACGAATGCCTGCATCGCCCCGCCCCCGCGCCTGACCCCTAGCCCTGGTCCATGCTCAGCACCCCCGCCCGAAGCCGCAGGCCGGGAAGCGGCAGCCGTCCCGGCAATCCAGACAGAAACCGCCGTGGCCCAGGGCCGCGATCTTGGCCCGGTCGAAGCGCTCGCCGGCCAGGACCCGGGGCAGCACCAGGTCCAGGATGGTGGTGGGGTGGAACAGGGCGCAGGCCGGCACCCCCAGCACCGGGACCTGGCGCTCGCCGGCGGCCAGCAGGCCCACCAGGAACATGGCCCCGGGCAGCACCGCCGCGCCATAGACCAGGTCGCGGCCGCCGGCGTCGGCGATGGCCATCCGGGTCACGTCGTCCGGGTCCACGCTCATGCCGGCGGTGGTGATGATGATCTCCGCCCCGGCGGCCAACAGGCCCTGGATGGCCAGAGAGACGGTCAGGCGGTCGTCGGGGCAGTAGCGCACGTCCAGCACCGAGGCCCCCAGGGCGGCCAGCTTGCCGCTGACCACCGGCGCGAAGCGGTCCTCGATCAGGCCGCTGGCCACCTCGTTGCCGGTGACCACCACCCCGGCCCGGAGCGGGGCCAGGGTCTTGACCGTCAGCAGGCCGCCGCCGGCCCCGCCGATGGCGCAGGCCTGCTCCACCTGGGCCTTGCCGATGATCAGGGGGATCGGCCGCACCCCGCCCAGGGCCTGGCCCTTGCGCACCACGGTGTGGCGGTGGATGGTGGCGCACATCACGTCCGGCACCAGGTTGAAGGCCAGCAGGCCCTCCGGGTCCACCTCGAACAGGCCGTCGCGGCTGGCGATCAGCTTCAGCTTGCCCTCGCTGGGGGGCAGGCGGGGCTCCACGCCCGGGCCGCACAAGGCCCGGGCCAGGCGCAGCACCGCCTCGTCCTCGTGCATCTCGTCGGGCTTGACGCTGAGCACGTACAGGTGCTGCTTGCCCATGCGGGCCAGGCGGGCCAGGTCGTCGGGGGTGACCACGTGGCCCTTCCGGAAGGCCGGGCCCTTGCTCTGGCCGGGCACGATCTCGGTCACGTCATGGGCCAGCACCAGGCCCACGGCCTGGGCCAACGGGACCACCTGGCCCACGTTGACCGGCGCGCATTGTTCGCCGCAGGATTCCGCCATGCTCACTCCTTGGTGGGTGGGGCGACGGGCAAGAAATAGGCCCGGCCGGCGCAAGGGGCGCAGAGTTCGCGCCCCTCGACCCGGTGAACCTGGCCGCTGCGGATCAGCACGCCGCAGTTCGCGCAGGGCACCTTGGGCGGGCGCACCCCGGGCATCTGGTCCGGCGGCAGGGCGACGCTGACCCATTGCGCGTCGAAAAGCTCGGCGTCGGGCATCACCCGGTAGGCCAGGACCTGGGCCGTGTGGGGGTTGGACTCGTTGGGATGCAGCTCCAGGGCCGCCTGGCGCGCCTCCTCCCGGCTGACCAGGCGCACCGCCCGGCCGCTGAGGGCGTCCAGGAAGGTGGCGGCCAACAGGCCCTGGTTGATCAGGCGCAGGGAGCCGCGGCCGAAGCGCAGCCCGCTGGCCACCGCCACCGCGTCGGCCAGGCAGCGCTCGATTTCCACGAAACCGATGATGTTCTTGATCTCCGGCATGCCCAGGGGGCAGCCGTAGCCCAGCAGGCCCAGGCCCAGGATCGACATCCGCACCCCGATCACCTGGCCGGGGCAGAGATGGCCGTGGATGCGGGCGCTGGCGTGGACCAGTTGCTCCACCTGAGCCAGGGGCGGCGGCTCGGCCGGCAGGACCAGGGCCGCGCCGGCCATGGGGGCCGGGGTGGGGCGGGCGGGCGGACTCATGAACCCTCTCCCCGGGGCGCCACCGTCAGGCGGCCGTGGCTGTGGGCCGGCTGGGCGGCGTGGCGGGCGCTGGCGGTGACGGTCAGGGGCCGGGTGCGCAGGCGGGGGGTCACCGCCGCGCAGACCCCCACCAGCCCGCCCCAGACCCAGGGTCCGGGCTGGTGGCGGGGCCAGAGCTGGGCCGCGGACCAGGCCTGGGGCACCGGTCCCAGCACCGAGCGCACCAACTGGCGCAGGCCCCAGAGGCTCAAGGTGCGTCCGCCGCGCAGGGGGTGGAAACCCAGGTGCAGGCGGCGGGAGAGGTTGGCCCAGGAGAGCAGGTTGAAACTGATCAGGCAGACCCGGCCCTGGGCCACCCGGGCGGCCTCGGAGAGCACCTGGGCCGGGCGGTCCACCAACTCCAGGGTGTTGACCAGGATGGCGGCGTCAAAGGCGTTGTCCTCGTAGGGCAGGTCGTGGGCGTCGCCCACCTCCACCTCCACCTGGGAGCCCAGGCGCTGTTGGGCCACCCGGGCGGTGACCGGGCCGGCCTCCAGGCCGAAGCAGACCAGGCCCCGCTCGCGCAGGTGGCGCAGGTGGACCCCCAGGCCGCAGCCCACGTCCAGGACCCGCCAGCCCGGGCGGTAGTCCAGCACCCG
>CALERA010000369.1 GCA_937908275.1 uncultured Desulfarculaceae bacterium
GGTCTGTTCTCCCGCCCCCCATGCGCTTTTCTTTAGGAAGGGGGGGATGGGGGGAAACCCTTTCTTTTGGCACAAAAGAAAGGGTTTCCCCCCACGGTCTTACCCCCTCCCCTCTTCCTACAGGGTCCGCAGGGCCTCGTGGGGGTCCAGGCGGGCGGCCATGAGGGCGGGGTAGAGGCTGGCCAGGAGGCCCACGGCCAGGGAGAGCAGGATGGCCCCGCCGGCCAGCCAGGGGTTGAGGCCCACGGCCCCGCCGTGGGATTCGCTGAACAGTGGCAGGGCCGCCTGGGCCCCGGCCAGGCCCAGGCCCAGGCCGATGACCCCGGCGGCCAGGGAGATGAGCCCGGCCTCCAGGAGCACCACCCGCATCACGTGGCCACGGCGGAAGCCGATGGCGCGGAAGATGCCGATCTCGGCGGTGCGCTCCTTGACGCTGGCCATCATGGTCACCAGCACCACCAGGCTGCCCACCAGGGCCACCAGGGCCGAGATGCCCAGGCCGAAGCGCTGGAAGTGGCCGATGGCCTCCATGCGGCCCTTGACCACCGACTGGATGGCCACCACCTTGGCCTCGGGCAGCTTCTCGCCGATCTGGTTGACCATGTCGTCCACCGGGCAGTCCTTGCACAGGGCGGCCACCTCGATCATGGAGACCAGGCCGACCTTGCCCAGGATCTCCTGGGCGGTGGCCAGGCGGGTGAAGACCAGGCCGTCGTCCTGGCTGCCGGTGGGCTCCAGGACCGCGCGCACGTTGAGCGGGCGATCCTTGACGGTCAGGCTGTCGCCGGCCTTGAGGTTCAGGACCCGGGCCGCCTCGGAGCCGAGCAGCACCTGGTCGGCCCCGGGCTCGCCCCCGGAATAGCTCCACCAGGGCTTGAGGATGGGCAGGGCGGCGAAATCCACCCCGGCCAGGAGGGCCTCGCGGCCGCCGACCGTGATCGCCCCCAGGACCATAGGACCCACGGCGGCCAGGTTGCCGGCATTCTTGATCTGGTGGATCAGGGCCAGCTCGGACTGCTTGATCTCGTTGGTCTGGAAGGAGAACCCGCCCAGGCTCAGGCCCTCGTAGGAGAGGGACAGGGACTCGGTGCGGGGGGTGACCAGGATGTTGGCCCCGTATTTCTCCAGCTTGTGGTTGATCTCGTGGGTCAGGGCCTCGGTCAGGGAAAACATGGCCACCAGGGTGGCCACGCCGATGACCAGGCCGGCCAGCACGAAGCCGGCCTTGGCCTTGCGCCGGCGCAGGTTCAGCAGGGCGATGTCCTTGAGCGTCATGGCGTTGAGGCCTCCCCGAGCCTAGGACTGCTTGAAGTTGAAGTAGCCGCGGCCTTCCAGGATGTCGCTGATCTTGATCACCAGGCGGTCGCCCTGGATGGCGCGGGTCAGGGGCGCGGGGTTGCAGCCGCCCTTGACCTCGTTGACCTGCACCGAGGCGAAGCGCCGGCCGCAGTTGTTGCAGACCATGAAGTCGCCGTCCTGGGTGTAGCCCTTGCCGGCCCGCCAGCAGACGTCGCAGGCGTCAAAGGCGGCCCGGATCACGCCGTCGGAGCTCTTGATGACGAAGTAGCGCACCACGATGCCGTCCGGGGCCTTGTACTTGAAATACTTGGCCTTGCCGTCGGCGAAGTCGGAAAGCTTGTAGCTGACCTCGTCCTGGGCGGCGGCGGGCGCGGCGGCCACCGGGGCCGGGTCGGCGGCGTGGCTGACCGGCGCACCGCCCCGCATCAGATAGACGCCACCCACCGCCAGCAGGGCGGCCAGGCCCAGGGCGGCGTAGAGGCTGGTGCGGGAGCGGCGGGGCGAGTCCTGGCCCAGGACCAGGGATTTTTTGGCCGCGTTGGCACCATTTTGGGAAGCGGACTGCTTGGACATGGGAGACCTCCTAATTGACTTGAAGACGTTAGCCCCAGGCCTGGACCATACGGCCAAGGCGCTGTTCTGCAATGCGATTCGTCACGGATGCCGCGCACGGACGCGGACGCCGAAGGGGGGCGTGATCCCGCGCGCACGCCGTTAAGCGGCGCGAAAGACCTAGAATCTAGATGTGTTTAAATGCGCAGGACCGCCAGGCGCAGATAACGGGCCTGGGGTGGGGGATCGGGGTTGCGCCGGGGCGCGGACCGGTGCGGGGTCGGCTGGGCCTCGGCCTGGACCAGGGCGGCCAGGGCCGGGGCCGGCGCGTCGGACCAGGCCGAAGCGGCCAACAGGGCGCTCTGGGCGGGGTGGATCGGGGCTGCCTGCACCCGGCAGGGGGCGTCGACCGGGCAGCCGCAACCATCCCCCCCGGCCATGGCCTGGGCCATGCCGGCCGCCATGGCGCCGCAGCAGCCGCCGCTTTTCGGGGGATGAACCGGGGCCGCCGGGCTGGCGGCCGGGCGCCAGTCCTCGACCAGGCCGGCCAAGGCTCCGCCCCCACCGCCCAACAGGGGCAGCAGCAGGATCAGGCAGAGCAGGCGGCGTAAAAAAGGTCCGGGCACGGGCCATCCCAGCGAGGGTTCATTATCGCTGAAGATAGCACCGGGCCCGGGGACCGTCAACTATGTCTATCGATTTTATCGGGAATATACTTCCTTCAGGTAATGCTCCAGCCGCCGCAGGCCCTCGCTGATGTTCTCCAGGCTGTTGCAGTAGGAGAAGCGCAGGAAGCCGTGCCCGCCGGGGCCGAAATCCCGGCCCGGGGTTACCGCCACCCCGGCCTTTTCCAGGATGTCGAAGGCCAGGCGGTAGTCGTCCGGGTCCAGGTGGGCGCAGTTGGTGAGCAGGTAGAAGGCCCCCTGGGGGGTCACCGGGATGGAGAAGCCCAGCCGGCGCAGGCCATCCACGATGTGCAGGCGGCGGGCGTTGTAGAGCCCGAGCATGTGGTCCACCTCCTTCTGGCACTGGGTCAGGGCGGCGATGCCGGCCCACTGGGCCATGGAGGGGGCGCAGATGGCGAAGTTCTGGTGCATTTTCTGCAGGGGCCGCAGGTAGCGCGGCGGCACGATCAGATAGCCCAGCCGCCAGCCGGTCATGGCGTAGAGCTTGCTGAAGCCGCCCAGGACAAAGGCGTCGTCGGTGTACTCCAGGATGGTGTGCTCCTCGCCCGCGTAGGTCAGGCCGTGGTAGATCTCGTCGCTGATCACATAGGGCGGCCCCGAGCGCCCGGGGGACAACTCGGCGATGGCGGCCATGCGCTCGGGGCTGAGCAACTGGCCGGTGGGGTTGGCCGGGCTGTTGATCACCACGGCCTTGGTGCGGGAATTCAGGCGCTTGGCGATCTCCTCGGGGCGGTACTGAAAGGCGTCGTCCTCGGCCACCGGCACATAGGCCGGCACCCCGCCGCAAAAGCTCACGAAATTGGGGTAGCAGGCGTAGCAGGGGTCGGAGAGGATGACCTCCTCGCCGGTTTCCAGCAGGGCCGCGAACATCAACAGCATGCCCGGGCTGGTGCCGGCGGTGACCATCACCCGCTCCGGGTCCACCTCCACGCCGTAGCGGGCGCGGTAGTGGTCGGCGATGGCCTGGCGCAGGGGCTTGATGCCCAACGAGTGGGTGTAATGGGTCTGGCCCTCGGCCAGGGCCTTGACGGCGGCCTGCTTGATGGGCTCCGGGGTGTCGAAATCCGGCTCGCCCACCTCCAGATGGATGATGGAGCGCCCCTGGGCCTCCAGGGCCTGGGCCCGCTCCAGCACGTCCATCACGATGAAGGGGGGAATGTCTATCGCCCGCTTGCTGATGCCCATGACCACACCTCGTCGTTGGCGGATGGGTCCGGCCACTCCGGCCGTCCCCGATCAAACGCCCGGCCCTGGCCGGACTATCCTAATTTAGCCACAATTCGGGGTCGCTTGGCGACCAGACAAAAAATAGGCGAAGCGGTCTTTCGCCCGCGCGCCGGCCCGGAAGGATGCCAGGCGCGAAGGAGAAAGACCGCTTCGCCTTAAGCTCGGGGATGCATGTCGGCTAAAAGCCCTTGTCCACCTTTGGGGTCGTCAACCATCCGCCCCGGGGGCTAGATGACCTTGTTCAGCGCGTACTCGATGATGCCCTCGGCCCCCTTGCGCATCAGCTCGGGGATCAGGTCGCGCACCTGGCTCTCGTCCACCACGGTCTCCACCGAGAACCAGTCGCTGTTGTAGAGCGGGGCCACGGTGGGGGCGTTCAGGCTGGGCAGCACCTCGACCACGTCGGTGATGCGGATCTTGGGCACGTTCATCTTGAGCGCCACCAGCTTCTCGGCCCGCAACGCGCCCTTCAGGAGCAGGGCGATCTGCTCGATCTTGCGGCGCTTTTCCGGGTCTTCCCAGGCCTTCTTGTTGGCGATGAGCTGGGTGGTGGACTGCATCAGCTCCTTGATGATCTTCAGGCCGTGGGCCGAGATGGTGCTGCCGGTCTCGGTGACCTCCACGATGGCGTCGGCCAGGCCGTTGACCACCTTGGCCTCGGTGGCCCCCCAGGAGAAGTGGACCTCGACCGGCACGCCCTGCTCCTGGAAGTAGCGCTTGGTGAAGTTGACCATCTCGGTGGCGATGCGCTTGCCGGCCAGGTCGGAGACTTCCTTGATGCCCGAGTCCTTGGCCACGGCCAGCACCCAGCGGGCCGGACGGGTGGAGACCTTGGAGTAGACCAGCTCCTCCACGTAGACCACCTCGGAGTCGTTCTCCAGGATCCAGTCGCGGCCGGTGATGCCGGCGTCCAGGGTGCCGTTCTCCACGTAGCGGCTCATCTCCTGGGCCCGGCAGATGGAGCAGTCGATCTGCTCGTCGTCGATCTCCGGGAAGTAGGAGCGGCCGTTGACGTTGATCTTCCAGCCCGCGCGGGCGAACAGCCGCACCGTGGCATCCTGCAGGCTGCCCTTGGGCACGCCCAGCTTCAGCGGCGTTTTCATTTGCCGTAGACCTCCTTGGGATCGAAAACCGGCTGGCCCTCGGTCACCAGCTTGTCGCCCTCCACCCGGCGGTAGAAGCAGCTCTTCATGCCGGTGTGGCAGGCCGCGCCACCCACCTGCTCCACCTTGAACAGCACGGTGTCGTCGTCGCAATCGACGTGGATGGCCTTGATTTTCTGCACGTTTCCGCTGGTGCCGCCCTTGTGCCACAGCTCCTGGCGGCTGCGCGACCAGTAGTGCGCCTCGCCGGTGGCCAGGGTCTTTTCCCAGGACTCCTGGTTGATGAAGGCCAACATCAGCACCTCGCCGGTGGCCGCGTCCTGGGCGATGGCCGGTATGAGCCCGCCGGTCTTCTTGAAATCCAGTTGAATCATTGCCCGTCCCATGATGGGGTTGAGGTGAAAACGATTTTTTACCCGCCCGGCAGGGGCTTGTCAAGCCCGCCGCCGGACGGGGAGCGTGGTCGTCAATTCGTCACATTTCAGGCGCTTGCCGGCCCCGGAAAGGCGCTCCGCCCACTGGTGTTTTGGGGGCGGAGCAAATCGCTTCGCCCGGCCCCCGCCGGGCGGGCTAGAAGCTCAACTCGGTGGTGCGCAGTTGGTTGTCCGCCTTGACCACGCCGGGATACTGGGCCGCGACCTCCTGGGCCCGCTGCCTGGTGGCCCGGTCCTGGACAAAGCCCTCCAGGACCACGTGGCCCTCCAGGGGGCACCGGACCCGGATGTCGTGGTAGGGGCTGGTGAGGATCCGCTTCTTGATCGCGCTCTCCACCTTCTTGGCAAAGGCCCGGTGGGCCAGGTCCTGGCTGACCGCCTGGGGGTCGTTGACCGGCGGCAGGCTCCGCACCGCCAGGCTGATCAGCTCGGCCCCGGCCTCGGCCGAGAGGTTGGCGGTGTTGAGCACCATGTTGTAGAGGCTCCAGTCGGCCAGGTCTCGGTGGTAGACGCTCTCGATCAGCGAGCGGCGTTGCTGGTCATAGTGGCGCACGAACTCCCGGGCCTCGTCCTGGCCCAGACCCATGCGCTGGGCGATGCGCTCCACCCTGAGGCTGGTGGGGGCCACCACCCGGGCGTGGAAGACCCCGGGCACCTCGGCCAGGGCGATCTGGGCCCCGCGGCCCAGGATGACCACGTCCCCCCGGCTGGCCAGCTCCAGGTTCAGGGCCTCGAACAGGCTGGTGTAGGCGGGATCCCGAAAGAACATCCGCTCCCAGACGCCGCCCGGCGCGGTTTCGGCCTCGAAGGCGGCGCAGGCGTCCTTGAACTCCATGTCGCACTCGCGCGCGATCTGATGGACCCCCTCGCGGCTGACCAACTCGTAACCCAGTTTGCGGGCCACCAGGGACCCGATCTCGTCGCCCAGGCTTCCCACCTTGCGCGAAATGGTGATCACTGCCATGGATTAATCCCCTTTGCTCCGTCATGACGCGGCCTTGGCCGCCACGGGCCGGGTGGCTCCCGGTCATGTTCCAGATTATAGGCGCATTGCGGGACGCCCGCCAGGGGGGCATCCCCCGGCTGGCCTGGGGTGATTACCCCGTTCCGCCTGCCGTCGCTCCCTCAGGCAGGCGCGGCTCATCCAGCGCCGGTTTTGTGAAACAACCCCCAGGTCCGCCCCGCCTCCACCCGCCAGGCTTGCGGCACCAGCCCGCGCGCCTGGCGACGCCGGGCGCAACGCCATGAACGGGAGGTTGACGATGCGAAACACCGCGATCCTGTGGCTCCTGGCCGCCGTCCTGGCGGCGGGCTGCGCCAGTAGCGAGGAGAAAACCGCCTATCTCAACGCCCAGTTGGAGGCCCTGAAGCTGCAAAAGCCGATCCTGGAGCTGCGGGCCAAGGCCGGGGAATCCATTGAGTTGAAGGGCGTGGAGGCCCTGCTGGTCCACGCCCCCCTGGACGGCGGCAACGGGGGCGGGCTGGTCCGGCCGCACCAGAACGAGTGGGCCCCGGTGGCGCGCGAGGGCCTGGGCATCCTGGGGGTGGTGGGCGGCATCTACTTCGCGGGCGAGAAGGCGGTCCAACTGGCCGAGGTGGTGGGCCGAAACGCCGGCGCCCAGATCACGGGCAGCTTCAACAACTCCGGCGGCCAGAGCCCCATCAGCTACTACGTGGGCCAGGGCGGCGCGCCCAGCCAGGGCGTCAGCGACCGCCACGACAGCAGCGACGACCACTCCCAGGCCGAGAGCGCCCAGCCCTGAAGAGAAAAATTCCGGGGCGGGGATCACCCCCGCCCCGGGTTGTTTCCGCGCTTTTCCGCCCCGCCGGCCCGCCGCCCCGCCGGCCCTCAGGCGTCCAGGTTCATCTTGCCCGGGTTGAGGATGTTGTTGGGGTCCAGCAGGCGCTTGATGGAGCGCATCAGCTCCAGGGCGTTGGCGTCGTGCTCCAGGTGCATGTAAGGGGCCTTGGCCAGGCCCACCCCATGCTCGCCGGTGAGGGTCCCGCCCAGGGAGCAGGTCAGGGAGAATATCTCGTCGGCGGCCTTGTGTACGTTGGTCACCTGCTCCGGGTCGCGGCGGTCATACATGATCTTGGGGTGCAGGTTGCCGTCGCCGGCGTGGCCAAAGACCACGAAGGGCAGGCCATAGCCCTCCACGATGCCGGCGATGCCGGTCAGCAGGGCCGGCAACTGGCTCATGGGCACCGTGACGTCCTCGCTCAGGTTGTAGGGCCGGAGCTGGCCGGCGGTGCTGCCGGCCTTGCGCCGGGCCGCCCAGAGGGCCTCCACCTGGTCCGAGGACTGGGCCATCTCGATCTTCTGGGCCTGGCCCTCGCGGAAGATCTCCAGCACCCGCTCCATCTGGTAGTCGGCCTCGCCCGCGGTGTAGCCGTCGGTCTCCACCAGGAGCATGGCGTTGACCGGGGGCAGGTCCATGCCGCCCTTCTCGCGCAGCACCCGGATGGTGTTCTCGTCCATGATCTCCATCACGCTGGGCACCACCCCCGAGTGCATGATGGCGGTCACCGCCCGGCCGGCGTCGTCCAGGGAGGTGAAGCTGGCCTGGCAGGTGCGCGAGACCAGGGGTTTGGGGTTGATCTTCAGGGTGATCTCGGTGATCACCCCCAGCACGCCCTCGCTGCCCACGAAGAGCCGGGTCAGGTCAAAGCCGGAGACGCTCTTCATGCAGCGGCTGCCGGTGCGGGTCACCCGGCCGTCGGGCAGCACCACCTCCAGGGCCAGGACGTAATCCCGGGTCACGCCGTATTTGGCGCCCCGGATGCCGCCGGCGTTGGTGGCCACGTTGCCGCCGATGGTGCAGACCTTGCCGCTGGCCGGATCGGGCGGGAAGCAAAAGCCCTTGGGGGCCAGGAGCTTCTGCAGGTCGGCGTAGACCACTCCCGGCTCCACCACCACCTGGCGGTCCACGATGTTCACCGCCAGGATGCGGTTCATGCGCACCAGGTCCAGCACCAGGCCGCCCTGGGCGGGCACCACCCCGCCGGCCAGGCTGGTGCCGGCCCCGCGCGGGGTCACCGGGAAGCCGCTGGCGTTGGCCAACTGGAGGATGGCCGCAACCTGGGCGGTGGTGGTGGGCCAGGCGGCGGCCTCGGGCCGGTGGTCGTGGTCCGAGGCGTCATAGGAATAGGTGACCAGATCGATCAGGGAGTCGCTGTAGTTCTCCGCGCCCACGATCTCCCTGACGGCCTGCTTGTCATTGGCGTTCATGCTCGGGTTGCTCCAGGCTGATGTCGCTCGCTCCCCCCGCTGGGCGGCCGGCGGCCGCGTTTAATAAATATCATACAATTGGCCCGCCTGCCGCATAACAGAGGCCTCCCGCGCACGGACGGCTCACGAGGCGAACTCCGCAATGTCGCTGGGGTTACCGGCGAAAACGATCTCGGGCGGGGGTATGGGTCAGGAGGCCAGCCAGTAGTCCTCGGGCCGTTCCAGCAGGTGCTGGCGAAACTCCGCGCGGGTCTTGATCCCGGCCACCCGGCCGGCCTCGATCAAGACCACGCCGTCGGC
>CALERA010000370.1 GCA_937908275.1 uncultured Desulfarculaceae bacterium
GTGCCGGAGAAGAGGTCGCCCTCGGCCACGCCCAGCTCGCGCCGGATCACGTTGTCGCGGGTGTGGGTGTTGCCGGTGATGATGATGCGCTCGAAGTAGACCTTGTCGCCCTTCTTGATGTTGAAGTCCACCGCGACGGTGTGCTTCTCCTGGTCCTGCTGGATCTGGGGCCGCACGTCGACGTAGGCGAAGCCCTGGTCGGCGTAGAGGTTGGACATCTGGGCGATGTCGGCCCGCAGGGCGTCGCGGTTGAACCAGTCGCCAGGCTTGGATTTCAGCGTCTTGGCCAGGTCGGCCTGGGGGATGATCATCTCGCCGGTGATGGCCACGCCCGAGATCTTGAAGCGCGGTCCCTCCTCGATCGGAATGGTGATGATCAGGCCGTCGGGGCCGCGGGTCACGTTGGGCTCGCCCACCCGGGCGTTCATGTAGCCGTTGTTGTAGTAGAAGTCGGTCAGCTTCTCCAGGTCCTGGTCCAGCTTGCTGCGCTCCAGGACGTTGGTCTCGGTCAACCAGGTGAACCACCCGCTGCCGGTGGTGGTCATGGTCTCGCGCAGGTCCTTGGCCGGGAAGGACTTGTTGCCGCTGAAGTCGATGGTCTTGATGAAGACCTTCTTGCCCTCGTCGATCTTGAAGGTCACCGAGGGGTCGCCAGAGGGGGTGGTGCCCACCTCGCTGCTGACCTTGGCGTCGTAATAGCCCTTGTCGTGATAGAGCTTTACGATCTTCTCCTCGGCCTCCTTGACCGCCTCGGGGCGGAAGACGCCGAAGGGCTTGAGGCCCAACTGATCGCGCAGGTCCTTGTCGTCCAGGGCCTTGTTGCCGGTGATGTTGAGCTCGCGCAGGGTGGGCTTTTCCTTCAGCACCACCGTGACCACCTTGCCCTGGGCGCTGTCGGCGGTCTCGAAGCGCACGTCCTCGAAGTAGCCCATCTTCCAGACCGCGCGCAGGTCCTCGTCCAGGCGCAGGGGGGCGTAGGGGCTGCCGGCCTTGGTCTGCATCACGGCCTTGATGGCCTCGGCCTCGATGCGTTTGTTGCCGCGCACCTCCACCGCCGCCACCAGCTCGCGCCCGGCGGCCAGGGTGCCCAGCTCGCGGGCCATGCGGTCGGTGAGCCCCTGCAGGGCCTCCATGCCGCTGCCCTCGGCGAAGACCGACTGGGGCCGGCGCATGCCCAGCACGTCCAGGAGCTTGGCGTCCAGGCTGACGTTGGCCCCGATCTTGGTCAGCGAGCCATAGACCGCGTACTCGGCCCCCAGCTGCCCGGCCAGGTTGCGGGCCAGGGTCAGGTCCAGGGGCTTGCCGCTCTGGACCAGGGCCCGGTTGACCTCGGCCGCCTCCAGCACGGACAGGCCCTCGGCCTTGAGCTTCTTGATCAGCATGTCCTGCAACCCCTGGCGCATCTGGTCCAGGGGTTCGCGGCTGAACACGTCAAAGGGGAAGACCGCCACCTTGGCTGGCTCGGCCGCCGCCCAGACCACGCCCGACCAGGCCATAATCAGGCCGGCCACCACCCACAGCATCAGCTTTCGTAACATGCCGCCCCCGATCGTGCGGTTGCCCCTCGCCGCCTAGTCCAGCGGGAAGAGCCTGCCCTCGGCCAGCCGCACCCTGCGCCCCAGGGAAGCGGCCAACCGTTCGTTGTGGGTGGCCACTAGCGTGGTCAACCCCATCTCGGCGTTCAGGCGCAGAAACAACTGCTGCACCTTGTCGCCGGTTCGCTCGTCCAGGTTACCGGTGGGCTCGTCGGCCAGCAAGAGGGAAGGCCCCATGACCAGCGCCCGGGCCACCGCCACCCGCTGTTGTTCGCCGCCGGAAAGCTCGCCCACCCGATGGGTCTGCCGGTGCTCCAACCCCACCTCGCCCAGGAGCTCCCGCGCCCGCGCCTCGGCCGCGCCCTTGGTCTGGCGCGCGATCAGGGCGGGCATCATCACGTTCTCCAGGGCCGTGAACTCCGGCAGCAGGTGATGGAACTGGAACACGAAACCGATGTTGCGGTTGCGGAATCCGGCCAGCTGGCGTTCGCCCAGGCCGGTCAAATCCTCGCCGCCCACCCGCACCAGGCCCCGGCTGGGCCGGTCCAGGGCGCCCAGGATGTTCAGCAAGGTGGATTTGCCCACCCCCGAAGCCCCCAGGATGGCTACGGTTTCTCCGGCCTCCACCCGCAAGTCCAACCCCCGGAGCACCTCCACCTCGTCGGTGCCGCCCCGGTAGGTCTTATGAAGCTGTTCTATTAGAATGAAAGGGGCCGAATCTGTCAAGGCCCCAGACTCCCCAGCGCCGGGTTTCGGCTCGGTTATCTGCCCGTTAACCGTGCTCATTCGTAACGCAACGCCTCCACCGGGTCCAAACGGCCGGCGGCCCGCGAGGGGTAGATGGTGGCGATGAGGCTGATCACCACCGCCGCGCCGGCCACCAGGAGCACCATCAGGGGCTCCACCTGCACCGGCAGGGTGGAGAGGGGATAGACGTCGGCCGGCAGCTCGATGAACTTGTAACGCGCCAATAAGGCGCACAAAAGCAGCCCGATGCCCAGCCCGATCCCGGTGCCGGCGATGCCGATCACCAGGCCCTCGCACATGAAGATGCGCCGGATGGACTGGCTGGTGCAGCCCATGGCCTTGAGCACCCCGATGTCCCGGGTTTTTTCCATCACCATCATGATCAGCGAGCTGACGATGCCAAAGGCCGCCACCAGCACGATCAGGGTCAGGATCACGAACATTGTGATTTTTTCGAGACGCAGGGCGGCGAAGAGGCTGTGGTTGGCCGCCATCCAGTCGCGGTGGAAATAGGCCGGCCCCAGTTTCTGCACCAGGCGGCGGCCCACCTGGTCGGCCTGGTAGATGTCGCGCACCTTGTATTCCACCCCGTTGACCAGCTCGTCCAGGCCCAGGAAGTCCTGGGCCGCAGCCAGGGAGACGTAGCACAGGGTGGTGTCGTACTGGTACATGCCCGAGTCGTAGAGCCCCACGATGCGGAAGGGCTCGCTCTTGGGGGCCCGGCCCACCGGGGTCTCCTCGCCCAGGGGGTTGACCAGGTCCACCAGGTCGCCCACCATCAGGCCCAGACGGCGGGCCAGGGCCGCGCCCAGCAGGATCCCGGGCGGGTCGCCGCGCCGGCTGGGGCTGAGGTCCTCCAGGCGGCCCTGGACCAGCATCTTCTTGAGGTCGATGACCCCCAGGGCGTCGGGCAGCTGGATGCCGCGCATCACCACCCCGGTGGCCCCGGCCCGGGAGACCAGCATCACCTGGCCATAGACATAGGGCGTGGCCCCCTCCACCTCGGGGTCGTCCAGGCCGGTCTGCATCACCCGCTGGGCGTCGCTGATCTGGCTGGCCAGCTTGTAGACGGTCAGGTGGGCGTTGAGGCCCAGGATGCGGTCCTTGAGCTGGCTCTCGAAGCCGCCCATCACCGACAGCACCACGATCAGGGCGCAGACCCCCAGGGCCACCCCAGCCATGGAGAGCAGGGTGATCAGGGAAATGAAGGTCTGCTTGCGCTTGGCGCGCAGATAGCGCAGGGCGATGAAGACCTCGAAGGTCATCAAGCTTGCTCTGGCCTCAACAAGGGGAACAGGATCACCTCCCGGATGCTGGGCTGGTCGGTGAGCAGCATGGTCAGCCGGTCGATGCCCACGCCCTCGCCGGCGGTGGGCGGCATGCCATACTCCAGGGCCCGCACGTAATCCAGGTCCATGAACTGGGCCTCGTCGTCGCCGGCCTCGCGGGCCACGGCCTGCTCGCGGAAGCGGCCCAACTGGTCGTCGGGGTCGTTGAGCTCGCTGAAGCCGTTGCCCATCTCCCGGCCGGCGATGAAGAACTCGAAGCGGTCCACGATCTCGACGTCCAGGTCGTTGGTCCGGCTCAGGGGGCTGATGTCCAGGGGATAGCCGGTGATGAAGGTGGGCTGCCAGAGCTCCGGCTCCACCAGGGCGTCGAAGATCTTGGCCAGGGCCTTGCCCAGGCCCTCGCCCGGCCGCACCGCCGCGCCCAGCTCGCGGGCCAGGCCCACGGCCTTGTCCACGTCGAACAGCACCGAGGGCGGCACCCCGCCGATCTCCAGCAGGCTGGAGCGGAAGTCCAGGTTGCGCCAGGGCGGGGTCAGGTCGATCTCGCGGTCCTGGTAGGTGAACTTGGTCACCCCCTTGACCGCCTTGGCGCAGGCGCAGAACATCTCCTCGGTGATGGGGATCAGGTCCTCGTAGCTGGCGTAGCTCTGGTAGAACTCCAGCATGGTGAACTCGGGGTTGTGGCGGATGCTGATGCCCTCGTTGCGGAAGTTGCGGTTCAGCTCGAAGACCCGCTCCAGGCCGCCCACCACCAGGCGCTTGAGGTACAGCTCCGGGGCCACCCGCAGATAGAGATGCATGTCCAGGGCGTTGTGATAGGTCTCGAAGGGCCGGGCCGCCGCCCCGCCGGGGATGATCTGCATCATCGGGGTCTCGACCTCGAGGAAGCCCTTGTTCATCAAGAAGTTGCGGATGGTGGCCACGATGGTGGAGCGCGCCTGGAAGGTGTCGCGCGTCTCCTGGTTCATGATCAGGTCCAGGTAGCGCTGGCGGTAGCGCTGCTCCACGTCGGTCAGCCCGTGGAACTTCTCGGGCAGGGAGCGGTAGCTCTTGGTCACCAGGTTCCAGGAGTCCACCCGCAGGGTCAGCTCCTGGGTGCGGGTGCGGAACAGGGAGCCCTTCACCCCGATGATGTCGCCCACGTCCAGCTTCTTGAACAGGCCGTAGCGCTCGGCCCCGATGCGGTCGCGCTCCAGGTGGCACTGCAGGGAGCCGCTGCGGTCCTGCAACTTGATGAAGGCCGCCTTGCCAAAGGAGCGGATGGCCATGATCCGGCCGGCGATGGAGAACTTCATGTCGTCCATCGCCTCCAGCCGGTCGCCGTCCAGGCGGTCGTACTGGGTTTTCAGCTCGGCGATCAGGTCGCGGGGGCGATGATTATTGGGGAACAGGGGAACCCCGGCCTCCTTCAGCTCCTGGGCTTTTTGCCGCCGCTGGCGCATCAGGAGGTTGTCGTCGAGGATGCGGGCGCCGCCCTTGTCGGGCGATTCAGGCTTTTGCTTGGGATTATCGGCCACTTGATATACTCCAGCCCCGACCTGGTCCATCAGCGGAGACGCGCGGCCCGGTCTGTCGGGTTTCTCCTTGAACTAGGCTACGTTATCTACGGGAGCCCCGGGGGTTTGTCAAGCCCGCCGGCTTCCGGGTTTTTTCGCTCCCGCCATTGACAGGGGCCGCGGCAGTGGCCATATTTAGGCCGCAACGGCGAGGCGAAGTGAGTTTGAGTCATCGGCCGGCAGCGTTCCGGGGCCAGAGGCGCCCCGCTACCTTATTTTTGTCTTAGGGAGATTTTGGCCATGCAGTGCACCACCAACCGTCCGGGCATGGAATGCGGTTTCATGAGCGGCAAAGGCTGTGGGTATAGCGGTGGCACCTGCCACCCCATCGTGGAGTCCTGCCAGGGTTGCGACCGGACGGTGACCGCGGGCGAGGTGGTCTATTGCAAGAGCTATCCCGATCCGGCCGCCAAGTGGCGTTTCGGCCCCTGCAACTTCGCCACCCACATCAAGGCCGAGGTCAAGGAAGACGGCAAGAAGATCAACCCCCTCAAGGCCTCCAAGCGCGCCAGCGCCAAGAAGAAGTAAGCAGCGCGTCTTTCCGGGCCTCAGCGCCCGATCAAGCTTCAAGTCGCCGGGGTTCCGCCATGCGGAGCCCCGGTGGTCTTTTGGGGGGATTGCCTCCGGCCGGGGCCGGCGAATCTCAGGCGCGGCCCCAGTCGCGGCCCATGACCCGGACCAGGGCCGGGCCGCCGTGCTGGTCCTCGAAGATGCGCACCGTCTCGGGCCAGAAGGCGTCCACCGCCGCGGCCGCCGCCTTCAGCTCCCGGCTGACCACGTCCACGCTCAGGCGGCTGACCCCGCGGGCGCAGGCCATGGCCGCCAAAAGCCGTGAGGCCAGGATGGCGGGCAGACCGGCATCGCTGTCCAGGAAGGCCTTCAGGGCCTCCACCGCCTCCATGGCCAGGGCCTCGGGCCGGCCGCCGCGCCGGCCGATGGAGCTGAACCCCACCCGCAGGCCGGCCGGGTTCTCGGCCCAGACCAACACCGCCAGGCCGGTGCCGCCCCGGGCCCGGCGCAGGCGGGTGCCACCCTCCAGGCCGTGCAGGTGCAGGCGGTCCAGGGCCGCGGCCAGGGCCTGCTCGCCCAGGTGCACCGGCAGGGCCGAGCTGACCAGCTCCACCCCGATGCGCTGGGCCTGGAAAGGCCCCTCGGACTCCAGGGGGCGCAGGGCCGCCGCCGGGCTGACCCGCAACTCGGCCTCGCCCCCACCGGCCGGGAAAAAGCCCGGCGTGATCTCCACGTAATCCAGCTCCAGGCCCATCAGCCCCAGGTCGGGCAGGTAGACCTTGCTGAGTTCCTCGCTGGTGGGTCCGCCCAGGACGTGGGTGCCGCCGGTGAGGTAAAGGCTGCTTTCGTCTCCGGCCAGGGCCAGGGGCAGGCAGAGGGTTTCCACCAGCCAGGCCACCGGCGCGGCGCTGGCCCGCTGGCGGGACATGTCAAAGGTGTATTCCCCGGCCCGGGGACGGCCCGGGCGCAGGCCCATCTCGGCCTGACCCAGCATGGCGCGGAAGCTGCCGCCGCTGACCACCGAGGCCGCGGCCACGGCGGTGAGCCCGCCCGGACCCAGGCCGGCCCGGGGGCGAGGGTTGTCGTCCACCAGTCCGGTGCAGACCAGCTCGCGGCCGGTGACCCCGGCCAGGGAAAGGGCGGTGCGCAGGCCCTGGTTGCGGCCATTGCCGGCGGCGGTGACGACCACGGATTCGGACAAGATTGAGGCCTCCGGGGGGTTGGGTGTCGCAGGAGCCCCGAGT
>CALERA010000371.1 GCA_937908275.1 uncultured Desulfarculaceae bacterium
TGGGCGCGACCTCGCGGTGGACCCGGGCCTGGAGCCCGGCCTGGCTCAGGACCTGGCGGGCCTGGGCCTCCTCCAGGCCCACCACCTCCGGCACCTGGACCCAGCCCCGGGTGGCTCCCGGGCCGAAACGATCGGGCTCGAAATCGTCCGCCCCGGCCAGCCCGGTCAGGCCCAGGGTCAGCAGCGCCAACAACCAAACCGCTCGCCAGTTCACCCCGCCCCCCTTGCCATGCGCTCCTGGAAAACCGCCCCCTTCCGCTCGACCGCGTATACTATAATCCTAAAATCACCACCCGACCAAACTCCAGGGGTCGGGTTGCGTTTCGCAGGGAACCCAACCCGTGGCCCAGGCAACCCCCAACCCTGGCCAGGAGAGGATCATGTTCCGTAACATTTTGTTTCCCGTGGATTTTTCTGAGAACAACCTCAAGGTGGTGCCTTATGTCAGGCAGTTGCTCGGCGCTGGCCCGGCCAACCTGCAACTGTTGTACGTGGTCCGCGACCTGACCCACTACGCCGGCTTCTACGTGCCCCACCCCAACCTGGAGGGCATGGCCCAGGATTTGGTGAAGGGGGCTCAGCGCAAGATGGAGGAATTCCAGGAGGCGCATTTCCCGGGCCTGGCCGGGGTGCGGACCAAGGTGCTGGTGGGCGATCCGGCCGAGTGCATCGTGGAACTGGCCCGCGAGCAGGGCAGCGACCTGATCGTGATGGGCACCCACGGCCGGCGGGGCCTGGAGCACGCCATCTTCGGCAGCGTGGCGGAAAAGGTCGTCAAGAACGCCGCCACGCCGGTCCTTACGATAAACCCTCACCGCATCTAACTAAACCAACCCAACCCCCTGATGGTGCAGACCATGGCCTTCCCACGAACCAACTCCGCGACCGTCCTGGCGCTTTTGCTCACGCTCCTGGCCCTGGCCGGCTGCGCCGGGGTCTACGCCCCGGCCGGCCCCCATCCGGCCCGGCTGGAGGTCAAGGCCCGGGCCCAGGTCAGCCCGCAACAGATCCGCGACACCCTGGAGCGCTCGGTGCGCCTGGCGCCCCTGACCTTCTCCACCCCGGGCGAGGTGGGACCGCCCCTCTGGGACCTGCGCGCCTTCCTGCCCGCCCCCGACGGCGGGCTGATCCCCCTGGAGCCGGTGCGGCCGGTGGCCAATGTCGAGGACCATCGCCTGGAGGCCACGGCCGAGTTCCTGGCCCCGCCCGGGGCGCAAACGGTGGTCTTCCTGCTGGAGTGCTCGGTGCGCCACGAGACCTTCGAGGGGCCCGCGCCCATGGTGGAATACGTCTACATCGTCTCCCGCCGGGTGGACCTGCGCCTGGACCTGCCCCCCGGCGGCCAGCTGACGGTCGCGCCCTTCGCGGCCCAGCCCTGAGGACCGGCCAACCCCACGCGAAAGCCGCTCCCCCCGGCCGGGAGGAGCGGCTTTAATCAGTTGCCGGCGCGGGTTAGCGGCCGATGACGTAGCGCAGGGGGTCCACCTCGTCGCGCAGGATGGTCAGCTCGTCCTGGGTGGGCTCGGCGGTGACCTCCACGTGGTCGGCCACCAGCAGCTCGAAGCCGGTGTTCTCCCGCACCTTGTCCAGGGTCACCCCGGGGTGCAGCGACTCCACCATCATCCGCTTGGTGGCGTGGTCGAAGCCCATCACCGCCATGTCGGTGACGATCTTGTAGGGTCCGCTGCCCGGGGCCAGGCCGGCGGCCTCGCGGGCCCCGGCCCCGGTCAGGAAGCCGGGGCTGGTGACGAAGTCCACCTTCTCCACGAAGCGACTCTTGTTGTGCACGGTCATGATCATGGTGCGCCAGCACATGGAGGCGAAGTCGTTGGCCCCGCCGGAGCCGGGGAAGCGCACCTTGGGCTGGGCGTAGTCGCCCACGATGGTGGAGTTCAGGTTGCCGTAGGCGTCGATCTGGGCCCCGCCCAGGAAGGCGTAGTCCACCAGGCCCCGGGAGCAGGTGGTCATCATCTCGCACATGCCGGCGGCCATCACCGCCCGGAAAAAGGTGCGCGAGTCGCCCACGCTGATGGGCATCTGGGGCAGCTGGGGGGCGATGCCGCCGGCCTCGAAGACCACCACCAGGTCCGGGGCGTGGGTTTTCTGGGCCAGCATCGCCGCCGCGCAGGGCGCGCCGGTGCCCACCGCCACCGTCTTGCCGTTCTCCAGGAACTTGGCGGCGGTGCAGATCATCATTTCCATCATGTTGTATTGACTAGACAAGATCCAAGCCTCCTTAGCCCTCCCCGGGCCCATGGCCCCGGGGCGCGCCTACATCTCGGGCAGGGTCTCCTGGGTCCGCAGCTCCTTGAGCCGGGCCACGCCGCCGCACAGGTTCAGGTACTCCTCGAAGCTGTTCACCCCGTAGATGTACTTGTCCAGAAACTTGGCGAAGGTCTCGGGGTCCTTTTCGGCCTTCATCCACTCCACCAGGTGGGCCTCGTCGGAGAAATACTCGTAGGGCATGTTGCCGGGATAGGAGCCGTAGGGCACCTCGATCACCGCGTCCACCAGGTAGAAGGGCACCACGGTGCGGGTGGGATCGCTACGGATCTCCTGGTTGCTGACCAGGCGCTCGGCGGTGACGATCAGGCGCTTGGCGCAGCGGGCCAGCTCCATGTCGGCCACCGAGATGCCCCGGATGCGGCAGTTGCCGTAGATGTCGGCCTCGTGCACGTGCAAGATGGCCACGTCCGGCCACAGGGCCGGCACCGCGGCCATGGTCTTGCCGGTGAAGGGGCACTGGATGGCCTTGGCCGCCGAGCGGATGAAGGTGTCGGTGCCCAGCATGCTGCGGCAGATGCCGAAGGAGACGCCCTCGGCCGCCGCGCGCATGCGCACCGCCAAGGCGTAGTTGGTCCACTCGCAGACCTCCACCTCGCCCGACTCCATGGTGCGCCGGGCGTTGGGCGACAGCCCCCGGGCCTCCAGGCCCACGATGTAGGCCGCGTCCAGCCGGCTGATGCACTTGCCGGCGCAGAGGATCTGGAAGTCGTGGGTGGTGGTGTGGCCGGCGAAGGCCAGGTTCTTGCGGCCCTTGCGCACGATCTCGTGCAGCACCGCCGTGGCGATGCGGTTGGCCCCGAAGCCACCGCTGGCCAGGTAGCACCCGTCGGGGATGAAGCGGTCCACCGCCTCCTCGACGCTGATGCGCTTGTCCACCTGGGCCCGGGGCTTGGCCGCGAAATACTCCCGCGCCTGGTCCGGGTCCGGACTCGAGAAGATGGGTCCGCTTCCTTCAGCGAGCACTTTCATGTCTTTCCTCGTCTGGTCGTGAGTCGTGGTT
>CALERA010000372.1 GCA_937908275.1 uncultured Desulfarculaceae bacterium
CGAAATGGTAAAAACTGTAACTTAATCCTTGGTTTCATGTCTGGGGGCAGGTCAGTTCAGAAGGTACTGCTGTGAGTATTACAAGCTTTCCGCATGTTTCCACCACCTGTTTCTGAACTTCGTTTACGGGCCCGCCACGAGAAGCCCAATCATCTAATTTAGCTAAATATTTTCCTTCAAGTATTTCATTTATATCGCCAGAACAATAAGCAATTCTGGCAACCAACATAAGTAAAATCACAATACTAATGAGTATTGATTTCATTATCGCTTCCCCTTACGCTCTTGCAACTTATCGGCCCAGACTAGCAGGTATAATCCCGGAGCTAACGTTATAATTGTAATTAAATAATTTGTAACGTTGAAGGGACTTAACAAATCCATTACTCCGGCGAAACCTTCACTCATGAATGTTCCAATAATGCCGGAAAATATAAACAAACTGGCTAATACGACCCATACGTATCCCAACCCTCTAATAATTTTTATTACCATTTTCATCTACAGACTCTCCTCATCATTCACTATAAGCTATCAGAGGCAGATGCAAACACCCCATCATTTCAAATTAGATGCTTGGGTGCCCTAATTTATACTGTGGTCCATAAAAACAATTCAATCCAGTACAAATAAGTTAGGCCGAGCCATAAGCTCGGCCTAACTTATCGTATTTATTGGTCGGGACGACTGGATTTGAACCAGCGACCCCTGCGTCCCGAACGCAGTGCTCTACCAGTCTGAGCCACGTCCCGACAGGAAGCAAAACTTACACGACGCCTCCGGGCCTGTCCAGCACTTATTTAGTGCGCGGGGCCGGGATCGCCGCCATTGCGCCGGGCGGCGGCCAGCACCCGGGAGCGGCCTTCCTCGCCCAATATCTCCAGCAAATTTAACAGCATCCTGCCAGTGGCCCCCCAGATGACGTCGCCCTGGTGGTCCAGGGCGGTCTGGCTGAGCGACATGCCCTGCCAGCGCACCTCGGTGGGGCGGTAGCTGGCCGGGTCCAGGACCTTGGCCAGGGGCACCACCACCAGGCGGTCCACCTCCACCGGGTTGGGGCGGAAGGGCGCGCCAGGCTCGATGACCCCCAAAAAGGGCGTGACCAGGAAGTTGGTGATGGTCAGGAGCTGGTCCAGACGGGCCACGACCTCCACCAGGCCCTGGCAGACCCCGATCTCCTCGCAGGTCTCGCGCAGGGCGGTGGTCTTGAGGTCCGGGTCCTCGGGGTCGGCCATGCCGCCGGGGAAGGAGATCTGGCCGGCGTGGTGGGGCAGGGTGGCGGTGCGCTTGGTGAAGACCACCTGCACCTGGTCCTGGTCTTCCCACAGGGGCATCAGCACCGCCGCCGGACGGGCGTCGGGGCTGTTCAAGCGCCGGGGCTCCCGGCCGGAAAGGGCGGCGGCGAAGGCCTGGGCGGTTCTGGCGAGTCGCTCGGACATGGCAGGCCAATTCTACACCCGCCGCGCCCCGGCCGTCAGGGCTATTTCCCCCCAATCCCCACGGCCCTGTCGCCCAATCCCCCGCCGCCGCATGATGCCGGGACCTGACTTGACCCAGGCGGCAGCCCTTCCCTCCGGCCCTCCCCGTGGCCTTTCGGGGAGGGGGCGCGGGGGGACCCTCTTGGGGACCCCCAAGAGGGTCCCCCCGCCTTGCTCCTGCCGTTACGCCGCGGTGGCGGCGGCGCGCTCTTCCTGGCTCATGGCGGCCAGGCGCTTGACCTGCTCCAGGTCCAGGCCCAGGCCCTGGGCCACCCGGGAGCCGTAGTCCGCGTCGGCCTTGTAGAAGATGGCGGCCTGGCGCAGTTGGATGCGCTTTTGCGCGCCGCCCAGGTGGTCGACGATGTTGCCCACCAGGTTGGCGCGGTCCTGCTCGGTCATGACCTGGCGATAGAGGTTGCCGGGTTGGACGAAGTCGTCATTGGGGAAGTTGTAGGCATAGCGGTCGGCCGCGCCCTCCAGGGGGATGGGCGGCTCCTTGGCGGCCGGGTCCGGGCCGGGGCCGTCGAAGCTGTTGGGCCAGTAGTTGGGGCCGGCGCCGCCGCCGTCGTCGGTGCGCATCAAGCCGTCGCGCTGATAGCTGTTCTCCGGCCGGCCCTTGGCGGCGTTGACCGGGATCAGGTGGTAGTTGGGTCCCAGGCGGTGGATGTGGGTGTCATGGTAGGAGAACACCCGGGCCTGGAGCATCTTGTCCGGGCTGATGGCGATGCCGGGCACCAGGTTGCCGGGGCCGAAGGCGGCCTGCTCCACCTCGGCGAAGTAGTTCACCGGGTTGCGGTTCAGGACCAGCTTGCCCACCTTGATCGGCGGCACCTCGGCGTGGGGCCAGACCTTGGTGATGTCGGTGATGTCCCACTTGAAGTCCTGGGCCTGCTCCGGGGTCAGGATCTGCATCTCCAGGGTCCAGGAGGGGAAGTCGCCCTTCTCGATGGCCTGATAGAGGTCGCGGGTGGCGTGGTCGGGGTCGGAGCCCTTGAGGGCCTGGGACTCCTGGCGGGTGAGGTTCTTGATGCCCTGGTCGGTCTTGAAGTGATACTGCACCCAGAAATAGTCGCCCTGGGCGTTGTACCACTTGTAGGTGTGGCTGGAGTAGCCGTTCATGTTGCGGAAGGTGGCCGGGGTGCCGCGATCGGAGAAGAGGATCGTGACCTGGTGGATGGACTCCGGGGTCAGGGAGAGGAAGTCCCAGAACATGTCCGGATCGGGGCAGTTGGTGGACGGGTGGCGCTTCTGGGTGTGGATGAAGTCCGGGAACTTCAGGGGGTCGCGGATGAAGAAGACCGGGGTGTTGTTGCCCACGAAGTCGTAGTTGCCGTCCTCGGTGTAGAACTTCACCGCGAAGCCCCGGGGGTCGCGGGCCGCGTCGGCCGAGCCCTTCTCGCCGCCCACGGTGGAGAAGCGGGCGAAGACCTCGGTGCGTTTGCCCACCGCGGAGAGGAACTTGGCCTTGGTCCATTTGGTCACGTCGGCGGTGACCTCGAAATAGCCGTAAGCCCCGGCCCCCTTGGCGTGCACCACCCGCTCGGGGATGCGTTCGCGGTCGAAGTGGCCCAATTTTTCCAGCAGGTGCACGTCCTGCATCAGCACCGGGCCGCGCGGTC